>JAKSJK010000024.1 GCA_024398095.1 Bacteroidales bacterium | reverse complement strand
CTGAACCGCTTGCTTGATATCGTACAAATGCTTATATTTGTCGGATTATAAAAGAGACTTTTATAAAAAGACAGATATGAAAAAACTTATCCTGCTGGTCGCAGCGATAGCGCTGGGAACGTTCGCACTTTCGGCACAGTCCATCACCAAAGAGGATAAAGACAGAGCCAAGGCACTCGTCGGGAAAATGACACTCGAGGAGAAGATTGATTATATCGGTGGCTTCGATGGCTTCTACATCAGGGGCATCGAGAGGCTCGGAATCCCGCAGATCAGAATGGCTGACGGCCCTCAGGGTGTCAGGAACAACACCAAGAGCACTCTCTTCGCCTGTGGTGTGGCTTCGGCTGCAACCTGGAACGAGGAGGCGATGAAGGAAATGGGCGTCGGGCTCGGCCAGGACGCAAGGGCTCGTGGCGTGCACATCCTCCTCGGCCCCGGTGTGAATATCTACCGCAGCCCTCTCTGCGGCCGTAACTTCGAGTATATGGGCGAGGATCCTTACCTCGCAGCCCGCGCTGCTGTCAATTACATCAAGGGCGTACAGTCACAGGGAGTGATGGCTACCATCAAGCACTTTGCACTCAACAACCAGGAGTACGACCGTCACCATGTCAGCTCCGATGTTGACGAGCGTACCATCAACGAGATCTACTTCCCGACCTTCCGTGCGGCTGTGACCGAGGCAAAGGTTGGTTCCGTGATGACCTCCTACAACCTCATCAATGGCGTTCATGCAGCAGAGAATCCATGGCTCATCCGTACCAACCTCAAAGAGGCATGGGGCTTCCAGGGCTTCGTGATGTCCGACTGGACCTCCACCTACACCACTCTCGGCTGTATCCGCGGCGGTCTCGACCTCGAGATGCCGCAGGCATTCCAGATGAACGCAGAGGCGATCAAGCCGCTCATCGAGGCTGGCATCGTCGAGGAAAGCGAGATCGACGAAAAGGTCCAGAACATCCTTCAGGCCCTTATCGCTTTCGGCTTCCTCGACCGTCCTCAGCTGGACAAGAACATCTCTGAGGACAACGAATACAGCCGCAAGATAGCCTACAAGCTTTCATGCGAGTCTGCAGTGCTTCTGAAGAATGAAGGTGCTCTTCCGCTCAAGTCTGGCAAAAAGAACACCATCGTGCTGATGGGCCCTAATGCCGACGTAATCCCTTGCGGCGGTGGCAGCGGCAGGGTCGATCCTATCCACTCGACCTCTCTGGCTGAGGGAATGAAATCTCTCGGCAAGAACTATGTCACCAAACTTTACAAGGATGGAAAGCCTGATGCAAACACTCTTAAGAAGGCAGCTGCTGTGATCGTTTCGGTAGGTTTCGACAAGACCTGCGAGAAGGAGAACAGCGACAGGACCTTCACCCTGCCTGCCGGCCAGGACGAACTCATCGAATACGCATGTCAGCACAGCGACAAGGTGATCGTGGTCATCTACGCGGGCGGCGCAATCGATATGAGCCGCTGGCAGGACAAGGTTTCCGCAATCCTTATGGGCTGGTATCCGGGACAGGAAGGCGGTCAGGCGATAGCCAACATCCTCGCCGGCAAGGTTAACCCTTCAGGCAAGCTCCCTATGACCTTTGAGAAGACTCTCGAGGATAATCCTACATACAGGTTCTATTATCCTGTAGAGGCAAGGACCAAGCGTGGAATGTCCTGCAAGACTGCTTTCTACGGTGAAGGCCTCTTCGTGGGATACCGCGGCTACGAGCGCAACGGCGTAGAGCCTGCATATCCGTTCGGACATGGCCTGAGCTACACCAGCTTCGAATATATGGCATCCAACACCATCAAGTCCGGCGACGGCTACGATGTGGTCTTCACCGTGATGAACACCGGCAAGTATGACGGTGCGGAGGTGTCAGAGATCTATGTGGGAGAGAAGAACCCGTGCGTGGTACGTCCTGCAAAGGAGCTCAAGGGCTTCGCAAAGACCTTCATTCCTAAGGGCAAGGCAGCCAAGGTGACCGTGCACCTTCCAAAGAGCGCGTTCGAGTACTATGATGTGAAGAGTCACTCATGGACCCTCAACCCTGGCTACTTCACTATCTATATCGGATCTTCTTCTGCGGACATCCGTCTCACCGAGGAAGTCCTGATGTAAGCATTGGATAATGAACGGAATCATTGACGAAATAACCTCCCAGGAGTACGAGCACGGCTTTGTGACCGACGTCGAGCAGGAATTCATTCCGAAGGGCTTGACGGAGGAGACCGTGCGCCTTATCTCCGCAAAGAAGAATGAGCCGCAGTGGCTGCTGGACTTCCGTCTCGATGCCTTCCATAAATGGGAGAAGATGGAGGTCCCGACCTGGGCCCATCTCGACATCCCGGAGATCGACTTCCAGGACATCATCTACTTTGCTGCGCCTAAGAAAGCCCCTGCGGAGAAGAAAGAGATTGACCCGGAGTTGGCGAAGACCTTCGACAAGCTGGGCATTCCTCTCAATGAGAGGGACGCGCTGGCCGGCAATGTCGCCTTCGATGCCGTTTTCGATTCCGTGTCGGTGAAAACCACCTTCCGCAAGGCCCTGGAAGAGAAAGGAATCATATTCTGCAGTTTTTCAGAGGCTGTCCAGGAGCATCCGGACCTGGTGAGAAAATACCTCGCAACCGTGGTTCCGAGCGGGGATAATTTCTACTCTGCCCTCAATGCAGCCGTATTCAGCGATGGCTCCTTCTGCTACATTCCCAAGGGGGTGCGCTGCCCGATGGAACTGTCCAGCTACTTCCGAATCAATGCGAAGGGTACCGGCCAGTTCGAGAGAACGCTCATAATCGCCGACGAAGGCTCGTATGTGAGCTATATGGAAGGCTGCACCGCCCCTATGCGTGACGAGAACCAGCTGCATGCGGCAGTCGTCGAGATCATAGTCGAAAAGGACGCCGATGTGAAATATTCGACCGTGCAGAACTGGTATCCCGGCGACGCCGAAGGCAAGGGCGGCATATTCAATTTCGTCACCAAGAGAGGCATATGCAAGGGCAGCGGCAGCCATCTGAGCTGGACACAGGTCGAGACAGGCTCCGCCATAACCTGGAAATATCCTTCTACCATACTCAAGGGCGACAACTCATCGTCTGAGTTCTATTCTGTCGCCGTGACCAACAACTACCAGCAGGCCGATACGGGCACAAAGATGATTCACATCGGCAAGAACACCCGCAGCCGCATTGTCAGCAAAGGTATATCTGCCGGTCACAGCCAGAACAGCTACCGCGGCCTGGTAAAGATGCTGCCGGGTGCCGATAACGCCCGCAACTTCTCCCAGTGCGACAGCCTTCTCATCGGAGACAGGTGCGGAGCCCACACATTCCCGGTCATCCAGAATTCTAACATGACCGCAACGGTGGAGCACGAGGCCACAACATCCAAGATCAGTGAAGATCAGCTCTTCTATTGCAACCAGAGAGGCATAGGTCCCGAGGAGGCAGTCGGGCTCATAGTCAACGGCTATGCGCGCGAGGTGCTCTCCAAACTGCCTATGGAATTTGCCGTTGAGGCACAGAAACTGCTTTCGGTATCGCTCGAAGGCTCAATAGGATAGAATAATGGATTGGATAAACTACACGCTGTTCACCTTTGCCGGAGACCGTCCGGTGCTCCTGATCGACCTGATTACGTCGATCCTGGGACTCACCTGCGTTTTCCTGGCAGGCCGCAACAGCAAATATAATTTCTGGGTGGGCTACCTCTATACCACCGCCCTCTTCCTCATGTTCTGGAACAAGAACCTCTACGCGAGTCTGCTCCTCCAGCCGGTATCCCTTGCAATCAACATCTTCGGACATTGGCGCTGGACACATCCGCGCAAGGAAGAAGAAAGCAGCGTGGATGCCAGCGCTCTCAAGGTGTCCATGCTCAGCTGGACCGAGAGGGCATTCGCAGTGGCGGCCGTCTTCATGATTGCAGCGCTTTGGGGGCTGTCCCTGGACAAGCTGTTCCCTGCTGATCCACACCCTTATCTGGATTCCTGTGTGACTGTGCTGATCCTCATCGCACAGCTGCTCAGCGCCATGAAGAAGTGGGATTGCTGGATCGCATGGCTGATTGTAAATATCACCCAGATAGCGCTCCACATCAGTGTAGGCCATGTATTTATGCCTATCGTTTGTTCGCTTTACCTTGTCAACGGCCTCGTGTCGCTGCTGGGATGGATGAAACTCTATAGAAAGAAAGCCTGATTTCATGACATTCAGAAGAAGACATTACTATACTCTTTTCGGGATCACGCTGCTGCTGGCTGTGGTCTGCGGCTTCCTTATCCCGAGGGTGAATGTCAACAGCGACATGACCAAGTACCTTCCGGATCATTCCCAGATGAAGGAAGGACTTGCTATAGTCGACAGCGACTTCGGCGGCGCCCAGATGGCCATTGCCGATGTGAAGGCTATGTTCAAGGGGCTGGACGAGCAGGAGCGTGCCGCGATCGCCGACAGCCTCAGCCTCCTTCCGCAGGTGGACGGCGTCTCAATGAAGGTAGATGCCAGCGGGGTATATACCCTCTACGAGCTGAATGTCTCCAAGTCCGTCGACCAGAAGATGCTTGGAAAGGAAATCGGTGCCCGCTACGGCAAGGAAGTCGTGGTGGAGACCAGCCAGGACGGTGCGACACCGCCTGTTTCAGTGCTCGTGATCGCTGCCGTGCTGATAGTCTTCATCCTGGTGCTCATGGCCCAGTCGTGGCTGGAACCGCTGATCTTCCTGCTAACCACGGGCGTGGCTGTGGTTCTGAACATGGGCTCGAACGCCCTGCTTCCAAGTGTCTCCATTACCACGAACTACATTGTCGCGATACTCCAGATGGTGCTTTCGCTCGACTATTCCATCGTGCTGATAAACCGCTACCGCCAGGAGCAGTGTGACGACAAGACCAGTGCCCAGGCGGTCAATACGGCAATCCGCAAGGCATTCCCGTCCATTTTCAGCAGCGCTCTGACCACGGTTGTCGGTCTCGGAATGCTCTGTTTCATGAGACTGAAGATAGGCATGGATATGGGTCTGGTACTCGGCAAGGGCGTGCTATGGAGCCTTATCTGCGCATTCACTGTGCTTCCTGCGCTGCTCATGCTCTTCGACAAGGGCGTGCGCAACACCAGCAAGAAAACATTTGTGCTGCCTACCGACAAGATAGGCCGTTTCGTGACCAGAAACAATATTGCCCTGTCTCTTTTTGCCCTCGCCCTCTTCATTGCGGCCTTCTTCTTCTCCCGCAAGACTGACATATCCTTCTCGATGATCACCGAATCCAAGATCACCAAGGTCTTCCCTCAGAAGAATCCGGTGGTGCTGATCTTCGACACCTGTGACGAGATGGAAGCTCTCCCTCTGGCTGACAGCCTGCTTGCCTTGGACGGCGTCGAGAGCGTGGTGTCATATGCCACCCTCCTCAAGAAGGAGTACACCGCCGACGCAATGGCCGGCCAGCTCGGCGTTCTGGCGGAGCAGTTCTCGGATTATGCCTCAGAGGTGCCTCAGGGCGGGGTTGATCAGATTTCTCCGGAAATCATGAGGATGGTCTACTATCTGAAATTCCAGGATGACCCGCAGATGCGCGTCACCTTCCCCGATATGGCTGAATTCATCATGAAGAACTGTATGGACAATCCTATGTTCAGCAGTTTCATAGACGATAAGATGCGTTCGAATCTCAACCTGCTCCAGACAATGAGCGGAATAGGGCTTGAGGAGGAGAGCGAGCCGGATGCGGAGCAGCCATCCGCCCCCCAGGCAGCTGTCACAGAGGCAAAGACAGGCGCTGTTACTCCATCCGCCGATCAGAAGCCGTCTGCTTCCAAGCCTGAAACCAAGCCTGAAACCAGCGTGGATGTCAAGCCTGTGGCGGTAAAGCCAGCCGTGAACACAGGCAGCCTTGCGATTATAGAGACTGTGACCAGAATCGTGGCGAACTACCCTTCCGAGGAGTCTTCCATGCTACTTCATCTAGTGGACACGGCGTCTCTCCGGAGGAAGATGAACGCTTCGGAAATGGGCAGATTCATCGGTTCCACCGCAACCCAGACCAAGATGGTCTACTCTTTTGCAAAGGGAAAGACCATGACTCCGCTGGAGTATGTGCATTTCCTTGCTGACGATCTTTTCAACCGCAAGGCCCTCTCGTCCATGGTAAGTTCCGACCAGAAGCAGGGGCTCCGTCTCAGGGCGAAGATAATGGACTATGCCAACTCCGATTCGCATCTTTCCGCTGGCGAGATAGCCTCTATGGTGAGCGGATTCGGCGTCAGGGGAGTTACCGAGGCCGCTGTAAAGGATCTTGTTGCGCCTAAGGCTCCGGTAGTTGCCGAGGAAACGCAGTCCCGTCCTCCAAAGCCTTCGGATACCCCTGTCCCTCCTCGTGCTTCGGCCGATTCCTCAGAAGTCCGCAGAGACTCCCTTTCCATCGTGGCGGCTGATACGGTAAGCGCAGCGGCGCCAGTCACCGCACCTGTCAAGCCGGTTAAGACCCGCGAGGAGCGCCGCGCGGAACTCTTCTCCAGGATGATGTCCAATACCAAGGGCTATACCGCAGCCGAGCTCGCGAAGAACTTCAAGAGCCTGGGACAGGACATCGCACCAGAGACAGTGAGTCTCCTTTATGCATATTACGGCAGCGTCCGCAACTATGACGACAGTTCCGTGATGGGCATTGAAGACCTCGTGGAATTCGGAACGGGGACCCTGGTGGATGATCCGAGGCTGAGTCCGTTCATCACCGGTCAGATGCGCGAGTCCGTGGATCAGATGAAGTCCGGACTTGTGGATGGCGTGGGTGTGATGCGCAACGATGCGCACTCCATCATGCTCATCAGCACAAACCTGCCAAAGGAGTCTCCTGAGACCTATGCCTTTGTGGAAAAAGTCAATGGCCTCTGTGGAGAATGCCTTGACCATGAGCACTATACAGTTGGTGAATCTGTGATGTTCAGCGAGATGAAGAACGGCTTCGGAAGGGAGCTCAAGCTGGTTACCTGGCTAACCGTGATCGCAATCTTCCTCATTGTCGCCATATCCTTCAGGTCGCTTATCGTACCTCTGATCCTGGTAGTCACAGTGATGACCGCTGTCTATGTGAACGTGGTATTCAGCGGTGTGTTCTCTGGCACTATGCTATATCTGGCCTACCTGATTGTGCAGAGCATACTGATGGGCGCGACTATAGACTACGGTATACTTTTCACGAACTACTATAAGGAAAAGAGACTCGGACTGCCGATAGACGAGTCTGTTGCAGAGGCTTATCATGGTTCCATCAGGACCATCATGACCTCCGGCCTCATCATGGTTGCTGCTCCAGGTGCCATGTCTCTGATGGTGGAAGATGTGGCCATCTCGGCCATCGTCGGCTGTCTTGCAATCGGAGCCTTTGTGGCCATAGTGCTCATCCTCGGCGTGCTGCCGGGAGTGCTTGTGGCCTTCGACCGCTTTATCGTGCACAACAAAAAGAAATAACTCATTATGGCAAACGATATTCTTCTTGAAATCAGAAATCTCCACGCGAGAGTGGGGGAAAAGGAAATCCTGAAAGGTGTGGACCTGGTCATCCGCAAGGGAGAGATCCATGCGGTGATGGGGCCTAACGGAGCCGGCAAGAGTACCCTGAGTGCAGTGCTGGCCGGAAAGCCTCAGTTCGAAGTCACGGAGGGCAGCATCACCTTCCTTGGACAGGACCTGCTGGCCATGACCCCGGAGCAGCGTTCCTGGGCCGGCATTTTCCTCAGTTTCCAGTATCCTGTCGAGATCCCCGGCGTCAGCATCACCAACTTCATGAAGACCGCCATCAACTGCCGTCGTGAGGCAGAGGGAAAGGAGCCGATGAAGGCAGCCGAGTTCCTCAAACTGCTCAAGGAGAAGATGGCCTTTGTGCAGATGAAGAGCGAGTTCAGCAAACGTGAGGTCAATGTGGGCTTTTCCGGTGGCGAGAAGAAACGCAACGAAATTTTCCAGATGGCCATGCTCGATCCGGTACTCTCCATCCTCGACGAGACCGACAGCGGACTCGACGTAGATGCGCTCCGTATCGTGGCTGCCGGTGTGAATTCTCTCCACACTCCTGAGAAGGCTTCCATTGTCATTACGCACTACCAGAGGCTGCTGGATTATATCGTGCCTGATGTCGTGCATGTGCTCAAGGATGGACGCATCATAAAGACAGCAGGCCGCGAACTGGTCTCTCAGATTGAGGAAAAAGGTTACGACAGCATAGTTGAGGCATAATGGGCAAGGTTTACATAATAGGCAAGGACGCGGTTCCCACTTCTCTGAAGGTCGGCTCCGGCGAGCAGGTCGACATGACACTCGTCGTGCTGCCCGGCACCAGCTGCCGCCTGGACATGGATGTGGAGATCACCGGTCCGGATGCCTCTGTGGCAATTTCAGGGCTGTATGTCTGTGGCTCGGATGAGAAGGTCGGCATATCTGTACGTCTGGCACACACATCGGGTGGCAGTATCAGCCGCCAGCTTTTCAAGGGCATAGTCGGAGGAAAGGCGAGGGCGGATTTCGACGGTCTCATCGTCGTGGCACAGGACGCTCAGAAGACTGAGGCATATCAGTCGACCCATAATCTGCTTCTTAGCGGGCAGGCCAAGGCCGACGCTCGTCCGCAGCTGGAGATATATGCCGACGATGTGAAGTGCTCCCACGGCGCAACCATCGGCCGCCTGAACGAAGAAGAACAGTTCTACATGCGCAGCCGCGGCATCTCCCTCGCGGAGGCCAAGGTTCTGCAGATGATTTCCTTCATTTCCCCTGTCATCGACACGATTGCCGACCAGTCGGAAAGGGAAGAGGTCCGCTCTGTAATTGAAGGCGCAATCAGGGATATGGTCCGCTAAGCTATGATAAGCTACCCGAATGTCAAGATAAACCTCGGACTGAATGTCCTGCGCAAGAGGAGTGACGGCTATCACGACCTCGATACCCTCTTCGTGCCTTATATGGGCATACATGACACTCTGGAAATCATCCTTGCCGATGATTTCAGCCGTACAAGTGCCGGCCTGTTCGCAAGATATGACAGTTCGAAGATAGTGCAGGGCATCTCCGCTGACGGAAAGCTTATGATCACAATAGCAAAGGCTGACGGCGTGGATTGGGATCCGCTCAAGGACCTGTGTGCAAAGGCTTACTGCCTTTTGGATGCCGATTTCAATCTGCCGGCCGTGAAAATCTTCCTGGAGAAAACTTCCCCGGTAGGCGCAGGTCTGGGTGGCGGTTCATCCGATGCCGCCTTCTGTCTGAAAATGCTTTCTGAACTGTGCAGTCTTGGTTTGGACGAGGCCTCTTTGGCATCCTATGCCGCCCGTCTTGGCAGCGACTGCGCCTTTTTTGTCTACAACCGTCCTATGTTCGGGACCGGCAGGGGAGAGGTTCTTGAAGATTATCCCCTTCCTGCTCTGGATGATTACCGCATCGAGGTGGTTGTGCCAGAAGGAATCAGCGTCTCAACTGCGGATGCCTACAGGGGGATTGTACCCTGCGAACCGGAGATATCCTTGAAGGAGGCTCTTCGGAGCGACATTTCCCTTTGGAAGGATGTGGTCCGGAACGGCTTTGAAACCACCGTTTTCGAGAAGTATCCAGGGATTGCCGCGGTAAAGAAATCCCTCTATGAACTGGGAGCTGTCTATGCCTCCATGTCAGGCTCAGGCTCGGCTCTGTACGCAATTTTCAGGAAATAGCTCTGTTTTTGCCAAAAACGCGGAAGAAAAAATTGAAATTGTGATTTTTGAATGAATTGATCGGCATATTTGTGGAAAAACGGATATGCTGATCAATGTTTATAGTGCTCGCTGTGTCGGTATAGAGGCAGGCATGGTGACTGTGGAGGTGGATGTGGTGAATGGAATCGGCATCCATCTGGTGGGACTTGCGGACGCTGCGGTCAAGGAGAGTCTGCTGCGTACAACGACAGCCCTGACCAGCCTGGGCTACCATATCCCTGGCAGGAAGATAGTAATCAATCTCGCTCCGGCCGATCTGCACAAGAAGGGTTCCGGTTACGACCTGCCGATTGCGATAGGAATAATCGCAGCTTCGGGCCAGCAGGACCTGCCGTGTCTGAAGGATTTCCTGATGCTGGGGGAATTGGGACTGGACGGTTCCGTGAGGGCGGTGCCGGGTGTGCTCCCTGTCGTGGAACTGGCCAAGGTGCTTGGTTTCCGCGGTTGCATAGTACCGTCTTCATCGGCCAACGAAGCTGCAGAATTGGGCGGTATCGACATCTATGGGGTGGAAACCCTTCAGGATGTGGTCCGAATACTCTCCGGCGGAATCTGCGAGGACCTCGTGGTCCGCAATGCCGTGGGCGGCATTTCCCCGTCCGAGGATCTTCAGATGATGGATTTTTCGGAAATCATCGGCCAGGAAGGCGCCAAGCGTGGGCTCGAAATTGCGGCAGCCGGAGGGCACAATCTCATCATGATAGGTCCGCCGGGATGTGGCAAAAGCAGTCTGGCGAAGGCCCTGGCCGGGATATTGCCGCCGATGACCGTGCAGGAATCGGTCGAAACCAGCAAGATATATTCGGTAGCTGGCAGGCTGGCACCCGGCTCCGGACTGATGCGTCAGAGGCCCTTCCGTTCGCCCCATCCCAGTGCGTCTGTGCCGGCCATGATAGGCGGAGGCTCAGATAACATCCAGCCGGGAGAAATCTCGCTCGCACATAATGGAGTCCTGTTCATGGACGAATTCTGCGAGATGCCAAAACGTATGGTGGAGATACTCCGCGCTCCGATGGAAGACCGAAAGGTAACCGTCTCCAGGCTCAAGAGCAAGGTGGAATTCCCGGCTGCGTTCATGTTGGTCGCTGCGACGAATCCCTGTCCCTGCGGCTTCTGGGGGGAAAGGGACAGATGCACCTGCATCCCTTCCAGGCGCATCGCATACATCTCGAAGCTGTCCGGCCCTCTGATGGACCGCATAGACCTGCACCTTCCGCTTCACATCGTAGACACCAAGAAGATGGTAGCAGCTCCGTCCGCCGAAAAGAGTGCGGTTGTCGCCGCCCGAGTCCAGGCTGCAAGGAAGATACAGGAGCAACGGCTGAAGGACGAGGGCATCACCACAAATGCGGGCATGACCAACCGCATGATCCAGAAGTACTGTCCCCTGGACAAGGAGTGCCAGGAGATGCTCGAGTCCCTGATAGACCGCTCCGGATTGTCCATGAGGGCCTTTTACAGAATCATCAAGGTGGCACGCACCATAGCCGACCTGGACGGGGCGGAGAACATTCTTCCGGAGCACATCGTAGAGGCTGCAGGCTACCGTTTCCTCGACCGCATCTCCCAGCTGGAAGGATAGTTCGCTAAAAAACCTTATCTTTGCCGCTGTAAAACAGGATACTATGGCAGAAGGCAGAGAAAATGAGGGCCTGCAGGCTCTCGGCAAGAAGACGGAATATAGGAGCGATTATGCTCCGGAGGTGCTTGAGACCTTTGTGAACAAGCATCAGGATAATGACTACTGGGTAAGGTTCAACTGCCCGGAGTTTACCTCGCTGTGTCCGATCACGGGCCAGCCGGACTTCGCCGAGATCAGGATTTCCTACATTCCGGATGTGAAGATGGTGGAGAGCAAGAGCCTCAAGCTCTATCTCTTCAGCTTTCGCAACCACGGCGATTTCCACGAAGATTGCGTCAATAAGATCATGAAGGACCTTATCGCGCTGATGGATCCGAAATATATCGAGGTGACCGGACTGTTCACCCCTCGTGGAGGCATCTCAATCTATCCTTACGCGAACTATGGCCGTCCGGGCACAAAGTATGAGCAGCTTGCCCAGCAGCGCTTCGCAACCCACGAATAAGATGGAACTTACAATTCATAACCTGGAAGAGATCGACAGGGTCGCAGAGGAGTTCCTCAAGGCTATAGGCGATTCCACCCTGGTGGCTTTCTATGCCCCCATGGGCTCAGGCAAGACTACTTTCACGACAGCCATCACCAGAGTGCTCGGGGTCAGCGATGCTGTCTGCTCGCCAACCTTCACGATCATCAACGAATACAAGACTGCCGGTGGGGAGTCTATGTTCCACTTTGACTTCTATCGTATCAACAAGATAGCCGAGGCTCTGGACCTCGGCCTTGATGATTATTTCTACAGCGGCTGTCTCTGCATCATGGAATGGCCCGAGAACATCGAGGAAATCCTTCCCGAGGAGACTCTCAAGGTCAGCATCACTGTCAATCCCGACGGCAGCAGGACTCTCCGCTGGTAATTACCTGGACAGATAGAAATCCTTGGATGAACCCCGGCCGATGCTTATGTGGTCAACATAACCGTTGAAGCCGAGGTTTATCATATTACCCGTATCCCATACCGCTGCGGTGCCGTTTGCAGTCACGACAGGGAAGAGCACGCGCCCGTATTTTACGCAGATTCCGGTTCCGCCCCTGACCGTCACATCTTCCGGCAGCAGGGCGAAGCGGCCTTCGTGGAAAACCGCCCACATGCCGCTCTCCAGCCTTCCAAGCGCCCAGATGTCATTGCGGTCTATGGCAACCGATCTGCGTGAAAAAGGAACCTTGCTGGAGAACAGAGTCTTATTGTCCGAGGTCCTGATCTGGTAGATACCGTCTTTTGTGACATATTCGGCAAACAGTCCGTCGCCGTCGTAGAGCAGGCCCTCGAACCGGTCTTCGATGCCGCCTATGTGCATACGTCCCTCTTCATCCGAAAAGATGGCATCCATATAGAAGCAGTCCGTTCCCGCAGCTCCCAGCATATGTGTGGTACTGATGTACTCGGGGTTGAGGCTCCATGTCTTGAGTTCCTCCCCACGGATGATTCCCAATTTCTCGCCGGTCAGGCTGACGCATAGCTGCTTCCCATCCGGATAGAACCCGGAATCCGGCCACATCCCCTTTGCGCGGAGCACACATTTCCCGTCCTGGCGGAGGACAGTTCCGTCAGCATCCGTGCACAGACAGAGCAGAGACTTCCCGTCCATGGCCACATCCCAGATGCTTTCTTCGCCCTCCCAGGCGCAGACACTCTCGCCTTTTTCACGCAGGCTTGTCCGTCCTTCGGCGCAGTCTTCCACAAAAAGGCGTCCGTTAACGACGAAATGACTGTTCCAGGGGCTGTAGTCTTCGCTCTGGCTGCGTATGTCCCCGTCGGCGAGCAGGATAAGTTTCCCTTTTTCCTCCGAGTCCTCTTTCTGCCAGGGAGTTCCCTCCGGAAAAACCATCGCACTGGCAAAGACCTTCCCCTCGACGGTTTCTCCCGTATCTTCCTTCCTGGACGGTTCATTGACCCCGTCCAGCTTTACCGTGCATCCCGCCACCAGCAGGCCTGCAGCAACAACAAATAGAACTTTTTTCATAACGGGGCTGAATCTAAGCACTTATTTGTTCAAAAATCACAATAAGCACGGCTTTTGCAAAAATCAAATGAAATATTGTGTATTTTTGTATGTCTATGAATATGAGAATCAAGAAATATCTTGTCCTTTTTCTGGCGTTCATGATGACGCTTCCCCTTGCTGCGCAGGTCAAGGTTGTAACGCCTGCGATGGGGGAGAGCGCTCTTGTGTCGGCTGTGGCATTGTATGATGACCGCAATTTCAAGGAGGCGGAAAGGCTTCTGCGTGCGCTGATCTCTGAATGTCCCGACAACGATGCGGCCCTCTACTACATGGGATTGTGCCGCCTGATGCAGCGTGACGTGGACAGTGCTGAGATGTATCTTCGCAAGGCGTCGGAGATGGATCCCGGCAATTACTGGTACAGGCAGCGTCTGGCCGGGCTCTACAATATGACCGGCAGGGGCGAACTGGCAGCCAGGATGTACGAGCAGCTGCTGGTGGACTATCCGAAGAAGAATGAGATATATTACGACCTGGTCGGCATATATATCGCTCTGAAGCATTACGATGACGCGCTGGTGACCCTTGATAAGCTTGAGGCTGTAATGGGAGAGAACGAGTCCACTGTGATGACCCGTTTCGATCTGCTGCGCGCCCAGGGCAAGCATCCGGAGGCCTTCGAATGCCTGAAGGAGTACAACAGCCGCTTCTCTTCTCCTCAGGTTCTGGCGGTTCTGGGAGACTATGAGATGTCCCAGTACAACGACTCCACAGCCCTTTCATGCTACAATGAGGCTCTAGAAATCGATCCTGGCTTTGCGCCTGCACTGCTCGGCCGTGCGGAAGCCTACAGGATGAGCCGCCGCTATGATGATTATTTTCCGGAGATCACCCGTTTCATGTCCATTGAAGACATTCCGGCCGCCGGGAAGTCAGACTATCTCAATGCTCTTGTCAATCAGACCGATCCCAAGTTCCAGAGAGGTTTCCGCGCCCGCCTCGACAAGGTTTTCGATGCTGCGGTACGCACTCATCAGGCCGACACATCCCTGCTGTTTGTGACCGGTCTCTACTATGTGGTTTCCGAACGCGTGGAAAAGGCGGATTCCTGCTTCAAGGCTGCTGTGGATCTTTATCCCGACGATGTCAAGGCAGCCGGCACCTATTGCGCTTTCCTAGGGTTCTCCCGGGATTGGGACAGGATGGCAGCCACAGCAGAGATTTTTTCAGAGAAGTTTCCTGAGGAGCTGGCGTTCCTGGACTACCTCAGTTCAGCATCTTACCAGAAAGGTGACTATCTCAAGGTTATCGAAGTTAGCCAGAAACTGGCCGATGCGGCAGACGATCCGAAGGTAAAACTTCTCTACGCTGCCAATGTGGGTGACATGTATCACACCCTGGGCGATGCAAAGAAGGCTTTCAAGGTCTACGACAAGTGTCTGAAGATGGATCCGGGCTATGCCCCTGTGCTCAACAACTACGCCTACTACCTGAGTCTCAAGAACAAGAAGCTCAAAAAGGCATACACGATGAGCCGCAAGACAATCGAGGCCGAGCCGGACAATGCCACCTATCTCGATACCTACGGCTGGATACTCTACCTCCAGAAGAAATATCCCGAGGCAAAGGGTATCTTCAAGCATGCAATGCTTTACGGAGGCAAGGAGAGCGCAACCATTCTCGACCACTATGCAGAGGTGTTGTTCGCCTTGGGAGATTACGATCTGGCATTCTTTTATTGGGATCAGGCACTTTCCAAGGCAGAAGGCGATGAGAAGGTGGATCTGAAAAAGAAGATCGAACTCAGGAAAACCCAGAAGAAATGAGGTTCTCAAGGCTCATATCGCTGATAGTCGCAGTGGCGGTTTCGTCCACTGCCGTTCTGGCGCAGAACACCAAGACCCAGGAAGCAAAGAAGGCCCGTCTTGAGAAGGAGATCGCGCTGCTGGACAGGCAGCTCAAGGAAAGCCAGAGCCAGAGCCGCAATGCACTCAGCGAATTGAACCTCATCCAGAACAAGATCAGCATGCGCAAGGAGCTGCTCTCGCAGAGCAACCGCCAGATCGCTGCCTACGACAAGGCAATCGGAAATACCGAGACCCAGATCGGCAAGCTTGAACAGCGCCTGGATACTCTCAACGCCTACTATTCCAGGCTTATCGGCGCGGTCTACAAGAACCGTGACGCAAAACTCTGGTATATGTATATCCTTGCCAGCGACAATCTCTCCCAGGCCTTCCGCCGCTATGGTTACTTCCGCAATATCTCGGCGAACCTGAATGCCCAGGCGGTGAAGATCAAGTCCACCCAGAAGGAACTGGAGGCGGAAAAGGCCCGCCTGAAGACTTTGAGAAACGACGCCGACATTCTCCGTGCCCAGCAGAAGCTGGAAGTGAAGGCTCTTGCCGGCGAGGAGGATCACGCCCAGAAGGTTGTGGCAGATCTGAAGAAGGATCAGAAACGCTACGAGCAGCAGCTCTCCCAGAAACGCAACCAGGTGGCGGCTCTGAACAAAGAGATCGAGCGTATCATCCGCGAGGCCACCAGGAAGCCGTCTTCCGGCAAGAAGTCCAAGCCGATAGACTACACCCTGGCGGCGGAGTTTTCAAAGAATCAGGGCAAGCTCCCATGGCCTGCAGAGGGCCCGGTGACCGACCCTTTCGGACAGCGCTACCATCCCGTTTTCACCAGTGTCAAACTTCCGTTCAACAATGGCATCGGCATCAGCCTGAAGGCCGACACCAAGGTCTGTGCGGTGTTTGACGGTGTTGTGAAGCAGATCCTGGTGATGCCGGGCTACAACAAGTGCGTGCTCGTGCAGCATGGAAACTATTTCTCCTTCTACTGCAAACTCAAGACCTGCAACGTTAAGTCAGGTGACAAGATAAAGACCGGCCAGGCCATCGGAGTTGTGGACACCATTAACGGTGAAACCGAACTCCATTTCCAGATATGGCAGGACCAGACCCCTCAGAATCCGACAAAATGGCTAAGGCCAAGATAAAATAACAACTAGACTATGGCAAAGAAAACAGTATTCTTAACCGGAGCCACCGGCAACATGGGCTGGCACGGCTTCCAGGAACTGCTCAAGAAGAAAGACCGTTTCGATCTTCGCATCATCGCGAGAAAGAGCAAAAAGAACATAAAGAAGCTTGCTCCGTACATGGATGATCCGGCGATCGCCGTCATCTGGGGCGACATTACCGTCTATGAGGATATCCTTGCTGGCGTGACCGGTTCTGACTATGTGCTCCATGTGGGCGGCATGGTGAGCCCTGCAGCCGACTACTTCCCCGAGAAGACCATGCATACCAATGTCACCGCAGCGAAGAACATTGCCAAGGCAGTGCTTGCCCAGCCGAACGCGGACAGCATCAAAGTGGTATACATCGGCTCTGTCGCACAGTACGGCAACCGTATGGGCGAGACCCTCTGGGGCCGTACCGGAGACCCTCAGCGCGCCAGCCTCTACGATATGTATTCCGTTTCCAAGTGCGAGGCAGAGAAGGCCATTGTGGACTCCGGAATCAAGAACTGGGTTTCCCTGCGTCAGAGCGGCATCCTATACGGGGGCATCCTCAAGGTTGTGAATCCGACTGCCTTCCATGTGCCTGTGCGCGGTGCCCTCGAGTGGGCGACTGTCGAGGATTCCGGCCGCCTGCTCGCAAATGTAGTCGAGGACAGCGTTCCGGATGAGTTCTGGAACCGTTTCTACAACATATCTTCCGGAGAGACCTTCCGTATGACCAACTACGAATTCGAGGAAAGACTTCTCAAGGGTCTCGGTCTGCCAGGTCCTGAGAAGGTCTTCGAGCCACAGTGGTTTGCCCTGCGCAACTTCCACGGCATGTGGTACACCGACGGTGACGAGCTCGAGAAATATCTCCACTTCCGCGCCAACCTTACGGCGGACGAGTACTTCGCCCAGCTCAAGAAGGGTCTGGAGTGGTACTACAGCCTGGCCTTCCTCGCTCCGGCCTGGGCTATCAGGATGTTCATGAAGCCATACGCCTTCGAGAAGGGCATGGGTACCCAGGACTGGGTGAAGAACAACCTGGAGCGCCTCAATGCATACTACGGATCCCGAGAGGAGTATGAGAACATCAAGAGCTGGGCCCAGATGCGTCCTGGCTATGTCGAGAAGAACCTCGAGAAGGCGGACGCCAACGGCGAGGTCGCACATCTTGACCATGGTTATGACGAGTCCAAGAGCATCCACGAACTGACCACGGCCGAACTTGAAGCCGCAGCGGCTTTCCGTGGAGGTAAATTCCATGGTCCTGTGGATCCCGCCACTGCCGGTTCTGAGGGCGCGTGGGCAAAGGGAGCGCAGTTCAACTGGGAGTGCGAGCACGGCCACAGATTTACCGCTTCACTGGAGTATGTGCTCCTGGGCGGAGGCTGGTGCCTCGATTGTGGCTACCTCGTAGAGGAGCCATACAAGCCGACCGAGAACAAGTTCCTCAAACAGATACTTAAATAATACTATGAAGAAAATATTCCTTTCCCTTGCTGCGGCCCTTCTTGCCATCTGTGCTTCTGCCGCTGCAAAAAGTTACAATGTAAGTTCTCCAGACGGCAGCCTCGTAGCTACTGTTAATGCAGGCGGCCAGCTCAGCTGGAGTCTCGCAAAGGACGGCAAGACCGTACTTGAGCCTTCGTTCATTTCCATGAAACTTTCCGATGGTACTGTCTACGGCGCCCCTCAGAAGGTTCAGAAGGTGGTACGCGCAAGTGTGGACAGGCAGATCCCAAGCCCTTTCTACAAGAAGGCCCAGGTGCATGAGGCCTACAACGAGATGACTGTCAACTTCAAGACCTTCTCCCTCGTGGTGAGAGTTTTCAACGAGGGTGCGGCCTATCGTTTCGTGTCCAAGTCCAAGACGGATTTTACCGTTGAGGCGGAGCAGGCTGAATTCACCTTCCCGGAGGACGGCCAGGTGACTCTGTCTTATGTCTGCCAGCATACGGAGACTCTCGAGAGCCAGCTTTTCAATTCCTTTGAAAATCTTTACAGCACCAGCGCGATCAGCGCCATGAGGCCGGACAGGATCGCATTTGCACCGGTCAATGTGAAGCTTTCAGGGTGCAGTGTGAACATCACCGAGTCGGATCTTCGCAACTATCCGGGCATGTACATCTACAACGGAGCCTTCTCAGGAGACGGCAGCCTGAAGGTGGGACGCGTCACCTCAGAGAATACTCTCAAGGGCGTATGGGCCCCTGTTCCGAAGGAGACCCATCAGGGCGGTCACAACATGCTCCAGAGGCTGGTGGACAGTCGCGAAGATTTCATCGCCCGCGCTTCTGCAGGGGAGGCTTTCCCTTGGAGGATCGTGGCTGTGGCTGCTGATGAGGCTGATCTTATGGACAGCGACCTCGTGTGGTTGCTCGGCAAGCCGTCCGAGGGCGACTTCAGCTGGGTAAGGATGGGCAAGGTCGCCTGGGACTGGTGGAACAACTGGAACATCACCGGAGTTGATTTCAAGGCAGGTGTAAACAACGACACCTATAAATATTATATAGACTTCGCGTCTGCTAACGGCATCGAGTATGTGATCCTCGACGAAGGTTGGGCCGTGAACAAGAAGGCCGACCTCTTCCAGGTTATCCCGGAAATCGACCTTCAGGAGCTCGTGGACTACGGTGCCTCAAAGAATGTGGGAATTATTCTCTGGGCAGGATACTGGGCATTTGAGAAGGATCTTGAAAAGGTTTGCCGTGATTATTCGAAGATGGGCGTGAAGGGCTTCAAGGTGGACTTCTTCGACCACGACGACCAGGATATGGTTGCGTTCATGGAGCGTGCTGCAAAAATGTGCGCCAAGTATAAGATGATGATAGACCTCCACGGCATGTTCAAGCCTGCCGGTCTCCACAGGACCTATCCTAACGTCATCGGCTATGAGGGCGTGAAGGGTCTGGAGAACATGAAGTGGAACACCTTCGAACAGTTCGACTGCGTCACCTATGACTGCCAGCTTCCTTTCATCCGCATGTTCGCAGGTCCTATGGACTACACCCAGGGTGCGATGCTCAATTTCCAGAAGAAGGATTACCGTCCTAGCAATTCAGAGCCTGGCAGCCAGGGAACCCGTGCCCACCAGCTGGCCATGTACACCGTTTTCGAGGCGCCGTTCACTATGCTCTGTGACTCTCCTTCGAACTATCTGAGGGAGCAGGAGTGCACTGAATTCATCGCCAAGATGCCTACGGTATGGGATGAGACCAAGGTGCTTTGCGGAAAGATGGGCGAGTATTGCGCCATTGCACGCCGCAGCGGCAGCAGCTGGTATATCGGAGTGCTGAATGGCTGGGACGCCCGCGATATGGAACTCGATCTGAGTTTCACCGGAGCAAAGCAGCTCACCGCCTGGGCTGACGGCGTCAATGCCGAAAAGAATGCCCGCGACTTCAGCGTCAAGACAGTTGAGATTCCGTCCGATGGCCGTCTCACCATCCACCTCGCCTCCGGTGGTGGCTGGACCGGCATTGTGAGATAGATTATAATCAAAAAGCCTGGCGTTTTGCCAGGCTTAGTTGTCCGAAGGGCAGAGGGGGTTGGGGATTCGTCCCCAATAAAAAAATATATGAATCTCTAAAAGTAAAGCCTGGCCAAACGCCAGGCTTTATTTTTTAGAGATTTGCGTTGAGGCTCTTCCACTCCTCTACTGGAGGAACGATGCCGAGGTCGATGATCTCCTGGCGCATCTTGCAGAGGTGCTCGTAAGAAGCCTGGAGAGCAGCCATCTCCTCCTCGGTGCCGGTAGGCTGTACGTAGTGTACGCCGGTAGCATCGATGGTGGTAGGCATAGCCATGAACACGTTCTTGAACTCAGGAGTGTTCACATAGGTACCTGCAGGAAGGGTGAATGGAGTGCCGCCCATGGCAGCCTCGATCATCTTCACTGAGCAGTATGCAGGGCTCTGGAATGAAGAGCGGCCGCGGAGCTTGATGATTGCAGAACCACCCTGGATGGTCTCCTGCTTGATCTCTGCCATTCTCTCGGCTGAAAGACCCATCTCTGCGAGAGGCTTGCCGTCAACCTTTACCTTTGAAGCGAAAACTGCCATCTGCTCGCCGTGTCCACCGTAAGTGTGTGCACCGGTAACTGAGCTCTGAGGAACGCCGAACTCACGTGCGAGGTTGCTCTGGAGACGGGTAGAGTCGAGAGCTGCGAGTGAGGTAAGCTTGTCTGCAGAGAGACCTGAGTGGATGAGAGCGGTAAGTGCGGTAACGTCAGCAGGGTTGAAGATAACCACGATGTGCTTGACGTCAGGGCAATACTCCTTAACATAGTCACCGAACTGAGCGGCGATCTGGCAGTTGCCCTTGAGGAGGTCCTCACGGGTCATGCCCTCCTTACGAGGGGCTCCACCTGAAGAGATGATGAACTTTGCGTTGGTGAATGCTTCCTTAGGATCGGTGGTCCAGGTAACGTTTGCACCCTCGAAACCGCAGTGGCGCATTTCCTCTGCAACACCATGTACACCTGGCTCGAAGATATCATAGAGGCAGATGTTAGGGGTAAGACCGAGCATGAGAGCGGTCTGTGCCATGTTTGATCCGATAGCTCCACCGGCTCCGACGATGGTCAGCTTTTCTTCAGTTAAATACTTCATTGTTCTATAAAATTTAAAATGTTGTTTTCTGTTCTTGAAAGCGCGACAAAGATAGCAAATTCAGTTCAAATACTGTTTTCAATCTTAAAAATTATTATATTTGCCGCCGTAAACACATTTTTACATAGAAGTGGAACCTCCCAGTCCTATAATTTCAAATCTCAACGTCCCGATGGATCAGCCTTCTGATGACCCGTTGTCGGGATTCTGTGGTAATAAGTTATCTGTGACACTCCTGCGTCAGGTGGGGGCGGTTCTTTTGTTGCATTTTATTTAAACCTTATATGGGCCTATATCTTAGAAAGAAGTTAGACAACAAAGCAGAAATTTCAGTCTGGCACATCACCGAGACTGAGCAGGAACTGATCGACCTCAGCTCCGTTCCTACGGACGAGATGGAGGAGATATCCCTCATCAGGAACGAGTCCCTCCGCAAGCAGAAACTTGCTGTGCGTGCTCTCCTGAACGAGGTTTTCGAGGAGAAGATGTATCTGAGCCACCACGACAACGGCCAGCCTTACCTTGAAAACTGCGTTACCAACATCAGCATCACCCACACCGAAAACTATGTGGCAATCATAACCCACGACGAGGACGAACTCGGAATCGACATCGAGTCTCTCGACCGTGACTTCTCCGCAGTAGAGAAGAAGGCTCTCTCCGAAGACGAGATCGAGGATCTCGAGGACGACAAGGAGGAGAAGAATGAGCAGCTGGCCATCTATTGGTGCGCCAAGGAGGCCATCTACAAGAGGATGTCCATCAATCATGTCAACTACGCGGAGCAGATCGAGCTTGAGAGCTTCAACCTCAAGGACGAGGGCGAGCTCGAGGCGACCTTCACCCACAAGGACGGACACGAGGAGGAATTCGAGCTTGGCTACATGACCTTCGACCGCCATGTCCTGGTCTGGATCGCGGAATAAACAAAAAAGTTAGGGGCAAAGACGATAATTAGAGTAATTCTAAATTAAAATTTACTATAATGGGCTGTTAACCAATAAGTTAACAGCCTTTTTATGTGGTTGTTGATAACTTTTTATGGCATTACATGTAAAAACATTTGACTTTTCAATTACCTTTGTGTTCTGACTAACCGTCACCCTGTATTCAATATTAAGTAAACATATACGCCGGCCCCATGGGCACGGTGCCTGAACTTTCCGTCAAGGACTAAGAAAAAATGGTAAAGAACGTTGTAAAAAGAGATGGCCGTCTGGTGGAATTCGACATCAACAAGATCGTTGATGCCGTATTGAAGGCCATGAGCGTTACGGACGAAGGCAAGGATATCGTCCTCGCTGCAGAAATCGCATCTAGAATTGAAAAGAACGGCAAGTCCCAGATGACTGTCGAAGAGATTCAGGACCAGGTCGAAATGGCCCTGATGAGAAGCCCTCGCAAGGAGGTCGCCAAGAAGTACATCGCCTATCGCAACCAGCGTAACCTCGCCCGTAAGGCAAAGTCACGCGAGATCTTCCAGGAGATCATCGAGGCCCAGTCCACCGATATCACTCGCGAGAATGCGAACATGAACGCCGATACTCCTGCCGGCATGATGATGAAGTTCGCTTCCGAGTCTACCAAGACCTTCGTGGACGAGTGCCTGCTTTCCGACGATGTTCGCGAGGCTGTGAAGAACGGCTATATCCACATCCACGACAAGGATTACTATCCTACCAAGTCCCTTACCTGCGTCCAGCACCCTCTCGACAAGATTCTCGAGGGCGGACTTTCTGCGGGTCACGGCGAGTCACGCCCTGCCAAGAGGATCGAGACTGCCAGCATCCTCGGCTGTATCTCCATGGAGACCTGCCAGAACGAGATGCACGGCGGCCAGGCAATCCCTGCATTCGACTTCTACCTCGCTCCTTTCGTAAGGAAGAGCTTCATCGAGGAAATCGACAAGATCGGTGACCTCAACGGCGAGGACTATAGCAAGCTCCACGACGCAGTGATCGACGACTATATCAAGCGTCCTCTCAGCGGTGTGATGGGTGACGAGCGCATCATCCAGCACGCAATCAACGAGACTGTAGACCGCGTTCACCAGTCCATGGAGGCATTCGTGCACAATATGAACACCATCCACTCACGTGGTGGCAACCAGGTTGTGTTCAGTTCCATCAACTATGGTACAGACTCCTCTGCCGAGGGCCGATGCATCATCCGCGAGATCCTCAACACCACCTATGAGGGCGTGGGCAACGGCAGCACTGCAATCTTCCCTATCCAGATCTGGAAGAAGAAGAAGGGCATCAGCTACCTTCCTGAGGACCGCAACTACGACCTTTACAAGTTCGCATGCAAGGTGAGTGCACGCCGTTTCTTCCCTAACTTCATCAACCTCGACGCAAGCTTCAACCAGAACGACCTCTGGAATCCGGAGGATCCTAAGAGATACAACTGGGAGTGCGCTACCATGGGTTGCCGTACCCGCGTATTCGAGAACCGTTTCGGACCTAAGACTTCTGTAGGCCGCGGTAACCTCAGCTTCACCACCCTCAACCTTGTCCGCCTCGCAATCGAGTGCCGCGACATCGAGAGCCAGGAAGATAGGATCCAGGCATACTTCCACAAGCTTGACTCTGTTCTTGACATCGCTGCAAAGCAGCTTTGCGAGCGCTTCGAGTTCCAGAAGACAGCCATGAAGAAGCAGTTCCCTCTGCTCATGAGCTCTCTCTGGATCGGTTCCGAGAACCTCAAGGACGACGACACCATCGAGAGCGTCATCAACCAGGGAACCCTCGGTATCGGTTTCATCGGTCTTGCCGAGGCTCTCGTTGCCCTTACCGGCAAGCATCACGGCGAGTCTGAGGAGTCCCAGGAGCTCGGTCTGCGCATCGTCACCTATATGCGCGACAAGGCCAACGAGTACTCAGAGAAGTTCAAGCACAACTTCAGTATACTCGCAACCCCTGCAGAGGGCCTTTCAGGCCGCTTCACCAGGATGGACAAGAAGAAGTTCGGCGTGATCCCGGGTGTTACCGACAGGGAGTACTACACCAACTCCAACCACGTTCCTGTATACTACCACTGCTCGCCTAAGCACAAGGCTTCCATCGAGGGACCTTACCATGACCTCACCCGCGGCGGACACATCTTCTATGTGGAGATCGACGGCGATGCCACCCACAATCCGGAGGCTATCATGTCCATCGTGGACCTCATGGACAAGTACAACATCGGTTACTGCTCAGTGAACCACAACCGCAACCGCTGCCTTGACTGCGGCTTCGAGAATGCAGATTCAGACCTCGAGCTCTGTCCTCATTGCGGCAGCCACCGCATCGACAAGCTCCAGCGCATCACCGGTTACCTCGTGGGTACCACAGACCGCTGGAACGCAGCCAAGCTTGCAGAGCTCAGGGATCGTGTCGTCCACAAGTAACATATCGACTATACGCGTCCTGGACGTTTTAGAGGAGACCATGGCCGACGGCCCTGGTCTCCGTACTTCTATATACTGCGCAGGCTGTCTCCATCATTGTCCGGGTTGCCATAATCCTCAGTCCTGGGACATGATGGGCGGCTCTGAACGCAGCGTGGAGGAGCTGCTGGACCTCATCAAGGCGGATGAGTTCAGCAATGTTACTTTCTCAGGTGGCGACCCCTTTTACCAGGTGGATGCCTTCACCGAACTGGCCCGCCGCATCAAAGAGGAGACGGACAAGACCATCTGGTGCTGGACCGGATTCACAATCGAAGAAATCCAGGCCGATCCGCATCTTGCCCAGATGCTGCCTTATCTGGATGTCCTTGTAGACGGTCCGTTCGTGCTCTCGCTGCGCGACACGGAGTTGCATTTCCGTGGCAGTTCCAACCAGAGGATCATCTATCTCAAGGGACAGCCGGAGGACAAATGTCCCGGTGCAGTGCAGATAATTCCGTTCAGGTAGTTTAGGAAATCACGGCGGATTTTGTTACAGCATCAGGGACAGCTGTTGGATTTAAGGTGAAATAATGCCGATCAGAAAATACATCCTATTAATTCTTCTGGGCTTGGGACTGCTTTGGGGCTGCTCCAAGCCCGAAGTCATTATCCCTCCGCAACAGCCGCAGGGCTACCAGGAATTGCTCTCCATCTATGATGCGGGCATTCCTTTCGTGGAGGTGAAGTACACGTCTTCTGTTACGCTCGTGCGTTTTGAGGGCCGTGAGGTCTCGATACCGAATGGTGGCATGAAGATACATGACCACAGTGTAACACCCGCCCCGGGAATTAGTATCTCAACGGCTAGCGGAATGTGGCTGATAGACGGCCTTCTGAGCGGTGTGAAACATTATCCGACACTCAGTAACGAACAGTGTTGCCCGGTGTATATCTGGTTTGACAAGGAGACTCTCCATATGGTCATCGCCAATGGGCACAGGCTGCATTATCCTTACGTGGAGAAAGGACCGTCCGAGCCTCGTACTTTCACTGTCCCGGTGCTCCGCATCCGTACCGAGTTCAGCGCCCCGGTGGTCAGCAAGGATGAGTATCTGAACGCCACCTACACGCTAGAGGACAAGGACGGCACATATGGGCCGAAGAGTCTCAGTGGTAATCTGCAGATACGCGGCCGCGGCAATTCCACCTGGGGCAACCCAAAGAAGCCATACAAGCTCAAGCTCGAAGAGAAGACCGAACTGCTGGGAATGCCGGGGAACAAGGACTGGGCACTGATGGCCAACTACTCGGACAAGTCGCTCCTGCGCAACCGCACGGCCATGAAGCTCTCGGAGATCTGCGGCATGAGCTGGACTCCGAAGATGGTAAGCGTAGAGGTCTATCTCAACAGTGAATATCTCGGTGTCTACGATCTTTGCGAGCACAAGGAGGTGGCCAAGAACAAGGTCAACATCGATATTGTCAAGGACACCGACAACAGCGGCGAGGCTGTCACGGGAGGCTACTATTTCGAGATGGAACAGAATGTCGACGAGCCGGTGTGCTGGTGGACCTGGAAGGGCGTTCCGATGATGTTCATATCTCCGCAGTATCCGACCAGTGAGCAGCAGGAATATGTCAAGGATTATTTCTACCGTTTCGAGCAGGCCCTGTTCGGCATTGAATTTTCAAGCGCCACCAAGGGCTATGCGAACTACATAGACGTGGATTCCTTCGTGAACTATTTCATAATCCAGGAACTGAGCAAGAATGTGGACGGCAATCTCCGCAAGAGTACTTTCATGACCAAGGAAAGGGGTGGGAAACTGGAGATGTATCATGTCTGGGACTTCGACCTGGCCTTTGGCAACGCAGACTATTTCGACGGCGGCGTGGGCAACGGCCCGAATAACTGGTGGATCAAGAGTTATGGCTGCCAGGGTTACCACACCGGCTGGTACTGGCGCTTGTTCCAGGACAGCGGATTCGTGACCAAAGTCAAGCTCAGATGGAAGGAACTCAAGCCTCAGCTCGATCTGGTTCCGGAATATATTGACTTCTGGGCTGCCGAACTTCAGGACGCACCTACACGCAATTTCAACAAGTGGAAGATACTCAACCAGTATGTCTGGCCGAATGTGAAGGTACCAGGATCCTACAAGGGTGAGGTCGAGTATCTGAAGGAGTTCTACACCCAGCGTCTCAACTGGATAAACGAAAATATTGACAAGTTATGATAAAGAAGATTTTCTGCTTTGCTGCCGTGCGGCTGCGAGAAGAAGCCTGCAGAGCGCGGCAATAACCCTTCGAACTCTCTCGTTTCCGTTCGTTGGGGAGGCCCGCAGGAGTAATATCGCGCAGCTTCGGTGATTGTAACGGAAAGTTTGCTAACTTTACGGGACTAAAACCGAAACAAAGATGAAAAAAACACTCGTTTCAGCAGCTTTCGTGCTGCTGGCTGCAGGCTTGAATGCCCAGTCTTATGTTACCGATGTGAATAACTGCGACATGCTGCACAATGTTGTGCGCGGCACTGCGGCAAGGCATGAGGTTATCCTTCCAGAAGTGAACGGATACCACATCTATAAGGCTGATCTTCACATACATACAATCTATTCAGACGCTGATGTCACTCCTGAGCTCCGCGTCCAGGAGGCTTGGTTTGACGGCCTTGACATCATGGCCATCACCGACCATGTGGAGTACAGACGCCAGGAGGGCAAGATGATCGCTTTCCTAAAGGGTGTCGTGAAGGACGGAGCCGAGGCTACCAACTGGAATATCATCAGGAATCCTGCGGACGGGCGTGGCATCGTATCAGACCTGAATGTGCCGGTACGTCTTGCCCAGGAGGCTGCCAAGAAGTATGGCATCACCATTATCCCTGGTGCCGAGATTACCCGCGAGCCTGTGTCAATCGGCCACTATAATGCTCTTTTCACCACCGATAACAATCTTATCTACGACGCCGATCCTATCCAGTCCATGAGGAATGCCAAGGCTCAGGGTGCGCTTATCATGCACAACCATCCGGGCTGGAGGCGCACGAATGTGGAGCATCCGGAGATCGAGCGCAGGGCTTATGAAGAGGGTCTCATCAGCGGAATCGAGACCATGAATGGCAGCGAGTTCTACCCTAAGGTGATCGACCGCGCCCGTGAGCTCGGCCTTTTCGTGAGCGCCAATACCGACATCCACGCTTCCGCTACCGAGACTTACCGTGCCAACGGCGAGCTGCGCAACATGACCTTCGTCTTTGCCAAGGATCAGTCCCTGGAGTCTGTCAGGGAGGCTCTCGAGGCCGGCAGAACCCTTTCTTATTCTTTCGGCACCATGGCCGGCGGCGAGCAGTTGCTCAAGGATTTCTTCAAGGCTTGCGTCAGTGTGCGCGTGATTGCTGATGACGGCAAGAAGCTTACCCTTGCCTTTACCAACAATTCTTCGATTCCGTTCATGCTCCAGGCATCCGGCAATCCTTTCCGCTTCATGCCTTTCACCACCTTCACCGCAACCGTGACCAAGGGCAAGTCCCTGGGCTGGACCGTCCTCAACTTCTGGTGTGGCGAATCCGCCCATCCAAGCGTCACATACGAGTTCTAGGGCTTGAAACCATCACAAGCAATGAAAAGATTCATCTGTATTCTCATGTCAGCGATGGCGC
>JAKSJK010000023.1 GCA_024398095.1 Bacteroidales bacterium | reverse complement strand
CTGTTGGCGCGGATTTGCCTCCAACAGTCAACGGATAAATGACTGTTGGAAAAAATAGATAACGAAAAAACGGGCGCCCATCCCTGGGAGCCCGCTTTTCGTCTCTTTTTACAGAGACCGTCTTCAATGAGACGAATAAGATTCTTAACCGATGCAAAGATGAGACTTTGCTGGATATAGAATGTTGTTGTCTCTGTTGTTTTACTATGTGTTTTATGCGTTGTAGGCCCCTCAAATGGGGTTTTATACAAAAACACGCAAAGTCTAATCCAACTTGAGCACCGCCATGAATGCGCTCTGCGGAACCTCGACGGTACCGATCTGGCGCATCCTCTTCTTGCCCTGCTTCTGCTTCTCGAGGAGCTTTCTCTTACGGGTGATATCGCCGCCATAACATTTCGCGGTCACATCCTTGCGGACCTGACGGACTGTCTCACGCGCGATGATCTTCGCCCCGATGGCAGCCTGGATTGCAATGTCGAACTGCTGGCGCGGAATCAGATCCTTGAGTTTCTCGCAAATCTTGCGACCGAAATCGTAGGCATGGTCCACATGGATCAGGGACGAAAGCGCATCGGCCGGCTCGCCGTTCAGCAGAATATCGAGTTTCACCAGCTTTGCCTCCTTGAATCCGATGATATGGTAGTCAAAGGAAGCATAGCCTTTGGAGATGGACTTTAGCTTGTCGTAGAAGTCAAACACAATCTCCGACAGCGGCATCTCATAGGTAAGTTCGAGACGGTCTGCCGTAAGGTAATGCTGGTTGATAAGCACTCCCCTCTTGTCCAGGCAGAGTTTCATGATCGGGCCGAAGAACTCGGACTTGGAAATCACCTGGGCACGGATATATGGTTCTTCGATATGATCGATCAGGGTAACAGCCGGGAGACCGGACGGGTTATGCACATCCACGCAGTCGCCCTGGGTGGTATATACCTTATATGATACGTTAGGAACGGTAGTGATCACATCCATGCCGAACTCGCGGAAAAGGCGTTCCTGCACGATCTCCAGATGGAGAAGGCCGAGGAAGCCGCAGCGGAAGCCGAATCCGAGTGCCAGGGACGACTCCGGCTCGAATACGAGCGATGCGTCGTTCAGCTGGAATTTCTCCAGCGATGCACGCAGTTCCTCATACTGGTCGGTCTCCACAGGGTACATACCCGCAAAGAGCATAGGCTTGACCTCCTCGAAGCCGGCGATGGCTTCCGCGCATGGGTTGTCGCGATGGGTTATGGTATCACCCACCTTCACCTCGGCAGCAGTCTTGATGCCGGAGATAATGTAGCCCACCGAACCGCAAGGAATCTCATTCTTCGGGCAGAGTTTCATCTTCAGCACGCCCACCTCATCGGCATCGTACTCCTTGCCGGTATTGAAGAACTTGACCTTCTCACCTGGATGCAGGGAGCCATTCACAACCTTGAAGTAGGCAATGATGCCTCGGAAAGGATTGAACACGGAGTCAAAGATGAGTGCCTGGAGAGGGACGTCCGGATCGCCTGTCGGGGCAGGGATACGCTCGCAGATGGCATCCATTATCTCCTTCACACCCTCGCCTGTCTTGGCCGAGCACTTGAGCACATCCTCCGGATCACAGCCGATCAGATCCACGATCTGGTCGGTCACCACATCCACCATCGCCGAGTCCATATCTATCTTGTTAAGCACCGGAATGATCTCCAGATCGTGCTCGAGGGCAAGATACAGGTTGGAAATGGTCTGGGCCTGGATACCCTGGGTAGCATCCACTACCAGCAGGGCTCCCTCGCAGGAAGCGATGGCACGGGAAACCTCATAAGAGAAATCCACGTGTCCCGGAGTGTCCAGAAGGTTAAGGACATAATTCTCGCCGCCACAGCTGTAATCCATCTGGATCGCGTGGCTCTTGATGGTGATGCCCTTCTCCTTCTCCAGGTCCATCGAGTCGAGAACCTGGTTCTCCATCTCGCGGGCGTTGAGGGTATTTGTTATCTCAAGCATACGGTCGGCCAGGGTAGACTTGCCATGGTCGATGTGTGCTATTATACAGAAATTTCGGATGTTCTTCATTCAGAAGAGCCTTATTGCATTAAAAAAGTTTGTTAACCTGGTTATATACGTTCTCCGCGGTATAGCCGAGCTTCTCGTCAAGCACCTTGTAAGGAGCGGAGAAACCGAATGACTCGAGTCCCCAGATGGTACCGTCGCACTCAGGCACGAGCCCGAGAAGGTTCACAGGAAGGCCTGCTGTCATACCGAACTTCTTCACGCCTGCAGGAAGCACAGCCTGCTGGTACTCCTTAGGCTGGCTGCGGAACACGCCCTCCGAAGGCACGGAAACGACACGGACCTTCTTTCCGTCCTTGCGGAGAAGTTCAGCACCGGCACAGAGAGTTGACACTTCAGAACCGGTAGCCACGAGGATCACATCAGGATTCTCATCTGAGCCGGCAACCACATAGCCACCCTTTGCAGCCTGCGAGTAATCGTTGCCCTCTGGCAGGTTGTTGATATTCTGGCGGGAAAGGATGAGTGCGGTAGGAGTAGCCACATTCTCCATTGCCATAGCCCAGGCCTCGGTAGTCTCCTTTGCATCTGCAGGACGGAGAACCAGCATAGAAGGCTTGCCGCTGTGGTTATGGAGCTTCTCCATAAGGCGGATCTGAGCCTCCTGCTCGACCGGCTCATGGGTAGGTCCGTCCTCGCCCACGCGGAATGCGTCGTGTGTCCAGATGAACTTCACAGGAAGTTCCATGAGGGCAGCCATACGTACGGCCGGCTTCATGTAGTCAGAGAATACGAAGAAGGTACCGCAGGCAGCGATCACGCCGCCGTGGAGGGCCATACCGATGCAGCAGCATGCCATGGTAAGCTCTGCAACGCCTGCCTGGAAGAATGCTCCGGTGTAGTCGCCGGCAACGAGAGCGTGGGTCTTCTTGAGGAAGCCGTCTGTCTTGTCGGAGTTTGAAAGGTCGGCAGATGCGCAGATCATGTTAGGAACCTGCTCTGCAAGTGCGCCCAGGCATGCTGAAGATGCTGAACGGGTGGCGTCGTTGTCCTTCTGTGCAACCTTGCTCCAATCGATCTTCGGAGCCTTGCCGGAGAACCACTCGGCCTGAAGTGCAGCTGCCTCAGGATTTGCTGCAGCCCAGGCAGCCTCTTCTGCGTGGCGTTCTGCAGCCACAGCCTTGAGTCTCTCGGCGCGGGCAGCATAAAGTTCCTTCACGTCGTCGAAGATCACGAACGGATTCTCAGGATCGCCTCCGAGATTCTTGATTGTATTCACATATGCATCTCCTCCGAGAGGAGCGCCATGAGTCTTGCAGTTAGCCTCGTAAGAAGTGCCGTCAGCCTTGAGAGCACCCTTGCCCATCACGCACTTGCCGATGATGAGAGCCGGCTTGCCGGTCACAGCCTTCGCAGCCTCGATCGCCGCGGCGATAGCCTCCGGGTCGTTACCGTTGATCTCAAGCACCTCCCATCCGAGGGCGCGGTACTTGGCTGCTGTGTCCTCGTTCATGACCTCCTTGGTCTCGGTAGAAAGCTGGATGTCGTTGGAGTCGTAGAACATGATGAGGTTGTCCAATCCGAGCATGGCTGCCACACGTGCGCCGCCCTGGCTGATCTCCTCCTGGATGCCGCCGTCAGAGATATATGCGTAGATGGTCTCCTTTGCAAAAGTAGGGTTGCCTGTACGGGTAGCGAGGAACTTTGCAGCGATTGCAGCACCTACAGCGAACACATGTCCCTGTCCGAGCGGACCGGAAGTATTCTCGATGCCGCGCATAACGTCGAACTCCGGATGTCCGGTAGTCGGCGAGCCCCACTGACGGAGCTGCTGAAGCTCTTCGAAGCTGAACTTACCGGTCAGGCAAAGCTGCGAATAGAGCATCGGAGCCATATGGCCCGGATCGAGGAAGAACCTGTCGCGGCCCTCCCATGCAGGATTCTCGGGATCCTCCACAAGGAACTGTGAATAAAGGACATTGATGAAGTCTGCGCCGCCCATCGCTCCGCCAGGATGGCCTGACTTAGCCTTTTCGACTGCAGAAGCTGCGAGGATGCGGATGTTGTCCGCCGCATGATTCAGTACTGAAACCGGTGTTTTCATTTCGTATATATTTTAAAAATTTCCTTTATCGGTGATACACTATGTGTAACTTGCAAATATAATAAAATGTGCCGACATGGCGAGCATTAAACTTTTCAACAGGAATTACATCTAAAAAATATACTACCTTTGGAGACATGAGTGACGAGCAGATAACCGGATTGATTCAGAATGGAGACTACGATGCGGCCTTCAACGCCATAGTTGCGGCCTGGTCGGAGCGTCTCTACTGGCATCTGCGCCGCTATGCCGGCAGTCACGAAGACGCAGACGATCTGCTTCAGGATGTGCTGGTCAAAGTCTGGAAGGCCCTTCCGACCTTCCGCTGCGACTCCCAGCTCTTCACCTGGATCTACAGGATAGCCACCAACGAGGCCCTGAATTTCCTCAGGAAGAACCGCTTCAAGGCCATGCTCAAGGCAGAAAGTCTGGAAAGCCTGCTCAACAGCCACTTCGACGACGATGTACACTTCAACGGGGACGAACTCCAGCGGGAGGTGCAGAAGGCCATCAACATGCTGCCGGACAAACAGAAGCAGGTGTTCATCATCCGCTACTTCGACGAACTCCCCTACGAACAGATCTCCGAGATCCTCGACACCAGCGTCGGATCGCTCAAAGCCTCCTACCATCACGCGTATAATAAGGTAAAGGCATATCTCGAAACAAAATTTTAAACTTTTGACACAGAACGGTGTCTTAATATACGAAAGCACTTATGAAAAGAACTGATGACATACTTAAAGACAGCAGGCTCAAGGAGCAGGCCTTCACGGTACCGGAGGGCTACTTCGAGAATCTCGCGTCAAAGTTGGAGACCGTAAAGGCGGCATCCGGAAAGACGTCTCCGGCAGGCAGGCTGGTACCATACCTCGCCATCGCCGCATCCTTCGCCCTCATCGCATCCGTCGGGACTGCCATCCTAAAGAAGACCGTCCACCAGCCGGAAGAAGAAATCAGTCTCGAATCATATTACTCTCAGCTCGTCAACGATGACTTTTCCGAGGACGAGGTTGTAAGCTACCTTCTCTGCTACGGCATAAGTGCAGAGGAAATCACAGAACTTTCTAAATAGACAAAGCCATGAAAACCAGAACAATACTCATCGCAGCAATCGCAATCATCGCCACCGGCGCAACAGCATTCGCACAGCCGCAGAAGAAGCAGAATCAGGGAAACAAGGAGCACGGGGCACAGATGGAAGAGAAGGTAAAGTCTGAAAAGATCGCCTTCCTCACCACCGAACTCTCGATCACCTCTGAAGAGTCGGCAGATTTCTGGGCGGTTTATAACGCAGCAGACCAGAAGCGCCAGGACGCCATGCGCGAAGTAAAGAAGGCAACCTTCGCTCTCAACAAGGCGAACAGGGATGAGAACGCAGACCTGGGCAAGCTTCTCGAGAATTACGTTAAGGCAGTAGAGGCCAGGAACACCGCTGACAGCGAGGCCATCGCAAGCTTCCGCAAGTCATTCGGTGACGAAAAGGCAGCCAAACTCGTAATCGCAGAGGAGAAATTCATAAAATTCCAGCTCTTCAAGCTCAACGGCAATCACAATGGCCACGGTCCACAGCAGGGCATGCGTCCTCATGATGGCCAGGGCAATGGTCAGGGCATGCGTCCACAGGATGGACAGCGTCCGGAGCACAGGGACGGCAATCGCGGCCCGCGCGGAGGTCAGGGAGTCAGGGGTGGTTCCCAGGCTGAGGCAGCCATGGAGTTGTAATACTTTTACAGATTGATATAGAAACAACCCAGAAGGGCGGTATACTGCGAAGTATATCGTCCTTCTTCCATCATTACGAACTGCTCCTCAGACAGGTCGGCGCGGCGGCGGGAGAAGGTCACAACCATGCGTTTGGGCTGCTTGCGGGCGGTCGTATGGATTCGTACCAGTCTTTCGGGATATATGGACCAGGACCGCGCACAGCGAAGCAGTTCCCTTTCCACCTCGGAGGGCAGGACGAGCACCAGGCGGCCCTCCTCTGACAGATGGTCGGAGGCGAACTGAAGTATCTCGCGAAAGGACAGGCTTGCCGTGTGACGGGCGTCAGCCTTGCGCTCATCCGGGTTGCGCAGGGAGTCGTCGTAATACGGCGGATTCGACACGATCAGGTCGAATTTTTCTGACGGCGCGTAGCTCTGGAGCGGCTGCTGCACGGCTGTCAGGTGCGCCGGCCATGGACTGGATTCGAAGTTTGCCGCAGCTTCGGTCACAGACGGCCCGTCGATATCTATTCCCGTGATCTGATATGTCTGGAATCCAGCCTCCGAGAGTCTCTGGGCCAGCATCAGGGCTATTGTTCCTGTGCCCGTGCCTATGTCGAGTACAGTCACATTTCCGCTGCCGGCCATTGCCCCGGTTTCTCCGGAGATCTCCGGAAGAGGTGCCATCGCCCCGAGGAGCACGCCGTCCGTGTTGACCTTCATCGCTGAACGGTCATTTACGACGGAGAATTTCTTGAATCTGAATTCGGACATCTACTCCTGCACGAACTGACCGTCACGCATGAAGAGACTGCGGTCGCAGGCTTTCGCAAGTTCCGGATCGTGCGTAACTATGATTACGGACTGGTTATATTTGTCGCGCAGATCCAGGAAGAGCTGCTGGATCTCCTCTTTTGTCACTGAGTCCAGGTTGCCTGTCGGTTCATCCGCAAAGACCACGGACGGATTGTTTATGAGAGCCCTTGCAATCGCAACACGCTGCTGCTCACCGCCGGAAAGCTGCGACGGCTTGTGGTCTATGCGCTCCTTCAGTCCGAGATCGGTCAGGAGTTCCAGCGCACGGGAGCGGGCCTGCCTGTCACCGGTGCCGGCGATCAGAGCGGGAATCATCACATTTTCCAGAGCTGTGAATTCCGGCAGCAGGTGATGGAACTGAAATACGAAACCTATCTTTTTCCCACGGAAGGCGGATAGTTCCTTTCCTTTCAGCTTGAGAACATCGATGCCATCGATCATGAGGCTGCCAGAGTCCGGAGTGGACAGTGTTCCCAGTATCTGAAGCAAGGTCGATTTACCTGCGCCGCTGGCACCCATGATTGCAACAACCTCAGACTTGTCCGAACTGAAGTCAATCCCCTTGAGCACCTCCAGCTGACCGAAAGATTTGCGTATTTCCCTTGCCTCTATCATCATTTTTCTCTTTAATGCACCAAAGATATGCAAAAAAACGCGAAAAATTTTTGCGAATTCAAAAATTGATGATACCTTTGCAATCCCAAAACGAAACAATCGGGGTGTGGCGCAGTTGGCTAGCGCACCTGGTTTGGGACCAGGTGGTCCTCCGTTCGAGTCGGAGTACCCCGACAAAGCCGGTCAGAAATGATCGGCTTTTTTCGTACACTTGAATTTAATATGAAGAAGACATCTATTCTCATCGCGGCGCTGCTTTGCGCCTGCACCAACAATCCCGCACAGATGGAGGGATGGACTGAGCGGGAGCTCTCACTTGTCAATGCAGAGGGCGGCATAATGCGTGTGCTGACCATCGACAACGAGGCTGATACCGAAGTGCTTCGCGACACCTGCACGGACTTCACGGCAGAAATGCTGCTCAGCGGGGAATATCATCGCCTGGCTGAGAAAATGGTCGCAACGGTCACCTCTCCCGAACAGGATGGCGTGGGCATCGCCGGACCGCAGGTAGGACTGAAGAGACGTGTGGTGGCAGTACAGCGCTTCGACAAGGAGGGCGAGCCTTTCGAAGTCTATCCGAACATCCGCATCACAGCCGTACGCGGCGAGAAGCAGGAAGGCCCTGAAGGCTGTCTCTCAGTACCGAACCGCCGCGGAAACGTGCTGCGCTGGCGCGACATAGACATACGCTACACCAAGACGGACGGCACAGAAACGAAAGACACGACCGAGTCCATTACTGGCTTCACGGCCGTGATCTTCCAACACGAATGCGACCACCTCGACGGGGTCCTCTATATCGACAGGCTCTAGTCCGCCTCAACAAACGGCTCCAGATCCGAAATCTCAAGCAGATCAGCCATTACAATAGCTGTCATTGCCTCCACAACCACTGGGGTACGGAGGGCAAAGCATACGTCATGACGGCCCGGAACCACGAGCGGGGTCATCTTCTCCTCTTCGAAGTTCATCGTAAGCTGAGGCTTGCGAATGCTGGAAGTAGGCTTGAAGGCCACACGGAAGAGAATCGGGGCGCCATTTGTGATGCCTCCGTTCACTCCACCCGCACCGTTCTTGACAGGCAGGCAGTCCGCTCCGATTGGGTCGTTATGCTCCGAACCCTTCATGCGGGCAGCCTGGAAGCCGTCTCCGAACTCAATGCCGCGCACGCCTGGGATAGAAAATATCGCATGTGAGATAAGTGCCTCAACCGAGTCCCAGAAAGGCTCGCCGTAGCCGATCTCGAGTCCGCGTCCCTTAACCGTACACTCCACGATTCCGCCGAGGGAATCACCCTCTGCCTCTGCTGCTGCGATTGCCGCGAGCACCTCGGGGTCGTTCTTTGCGTGGGCTGGAATCTTCGGCACGACGCCACCCACCTCGATCAGCTCGGCATTGATGACAATATCGGAGAAAACCTGCTTGGCAACGTATCCGGCTGCCACGATAGGCAAGGTAAGACGGCCGGAAAAATGTCCGCCGCCACGGGGATCCTGGAAATCTGCGTACTTCACACCGGCCACGAAATCGGCATGGCCTGGGCGTGGATGGTTGAGCAGCTTCTCATAGTCGGAGGAATGGGTATTCTCGTTAAGGAAAACGATGGTCAGAGGAGCGCCGGTTGCATGGTCGTCCAGCACACCGCTGAGAATGATCGGTTTGTCCGCCTCCGTACGGGGAGTTGTGCCCTTGCCACCTGACTTGCGGCGTGCAATCTCCTTTTCGAGGTCCTCGAGAATGATAGGAGTGCCCGGAAATACACCGTCTATGGTACATCCGATTGCAGGTCCGTGGGACTCACCGAAGATGGAGACCCTGAATTTTCTTCCGAAGGTATTCATAATCAAAGCTGTTCAAACATTTCATTGAATTCGGGGAAAGACTTGGCCACGCAGGCCTCGTCATCGATGACGATAGGCCCGTCGGCTCCGAGGGAAGCCACCTTGAGGGCCATCACCATACGGTGGTCGTGGCGGGAGGTATACTCGCCGCCATGCAGGAGCCTGCCGCAGAGCAGCCTCTGCTGGAGAGACTCGCCCACGATGACAAGCTCGTCCTCCATGATACCGGCCTCGACACCCATCTGATGGAGCATGTCCAGGATCGCCACTCCTCTGTCACTCTCCTTGTGGGAAAGGCGGCTGACGCCTCCGATGTGGCTCTCACCCTGGCAGAAAGCAGCCAGAACCGAGATTATTGGGAACAGGTCCGGACAGTTCGAGGCATCCACGCGGAAAGCTGAAAGCGGCGCTCTCTGGGCGACGATTACTCCGCTCTCCTCTTCCTGCGAGAGGCTTGCACCGGCGTCCATGAGAATATCCATCACAGACAGATCCGCCTGCAGGGATGTAGTGTCGAGACCTTCCATCTCCACACGGCCGAACACTGCACCGGCTACGAGGAAGTTTGCCGCAGCGCTCCAATCGCCCTCCAGATCGAGGTCCACAGCCTTCAGGAACTGACCGCCGCGCACCTTGAAATCAATCTGGGTGCAGAGGGTCCAGTCGCCGTTGGCAATCAGGAAATCCTCGCCGCCGAGCATATCGTTGGCTATCTTCACGCCGAACTTCTTCAGAACTTCGACGGTAATGTACATATAAGGTATGCTCTTCGGATCCACGACCGAAACAGTAGTGAATTTCTGTGCGAACGGAAGCGCCATCAGAAGACCGGAAATCAGCTGCGAGCCGTACTTTCCGCTAACCTCTACTTTTCCGTTGGCAAGCGGACCGGTAATCTTGAGAGGCACAGTGCAGCCAGGCTCTTCGGAAAGAGATTCCAGCGATGCGCCGAAGGCCCCCATGAGCTCGGGAGCACCGTCCAGAGAACGCTTCGCGAGCGTCTTCTCACCGGTCAGCACGACAGGACCGTCGGAGAGCTGCGCGAGAATCGGAATCATCAGCCTGGTAAGCAAGCCTGACTCACCCACATGCAATTCATCGAACTTGGTCAAAGTGCATTCCGGAGTGCCTGCGGCCACGCCCTCGATGACAACCGTATCCCCGTCCTTCTCCACCTTTGCACCCAGGGCGGCAGCCACCTTCAAGGCAGCCTCGCTGTCGCCGCAAGGGGAATAATGGAAGAGGTGCGAGGTACCCTTGGCAAGGGCCGCAGCGATGATGGCGCGCTGGGCATAGCTCTTCGAAGCCGGCATCCTCAGCCCCTTGGCATCGATGAACTCTATGTCCTTGTAGAGAGTCTCGACCATCTCGTCGGCAGTCCACTGGCCCGGAGCCGCAGACTCCTCGGGGGTATAGCAGGCGTAGGTATATGGGGCACCCATAGCCAGGCAATCCATCCTGGACTGGCGCCCGGCATCACCCATGCAGAAGGCAATCAGGCCGTAAGGCTCGTAATCATTGTAAAGCGACAGCACCCTGTCCACATCTTCCTGGCTATGGGCGGTGGTAACCACTTTGACCATGTCGGCGCCGTGATAGCGGCATTTGTCGACCACAGCCTTCAGATCGGCCACAGAACCGGTGCCCTTGAAGTCATGGTAGGAACGGATGAAAACGGTTCCATTCTCATGCGCACATGAGCGCACCCTCTTGGACATTTCCTTCGGAGCCTCGATCTCCACATCCACGAAGCGGGCACCGGACTCGATTGCCTTGATGAGGCGCTTCTCCGCCTGGGGCACACTCATCTCCGCACCGATGCGGCAGGTAGCCACGAGCGGCACGTCGGTTGAAAAAATCTCTTCTATCTCCGACAGGCTCAGCGGGCACTTGTCGAGACGGATTTCCGCCATCTCGCAATTCTCAAGCGCCTCCCAGATCTCGTCGGCATTCCTGTTCTGCAGTACAGTTGCTATCATTCTATATATACTTATTTCAACATTTCAGCGACATCGGCAGGCTTCATCTTCTGCGTCGTCACATCTCCCACCGCACGGATCAGCACGAAGTTCACCTCCGCTCCGTCGGCCTTCTTGTCCTTGCCCATGGCTGCGGACATCTCCTCTATTCCATATGGACACTCAACACGCAGGCCGCAAGACTTGAAATCGGCTTCCAGACGCTCTGCGAGGCCATTTTCTGCGAGTCCGCACTTCTCCGAAAGCCTGGCGGCAAGAACCATTCCCATCGCCACAGCCTCGCCGTGGGCGATGTCATCGCCATGTTCCTGGGCAAGGTGCTCTATGGCATGTGCGAAGGTATGTCCAAGGTTCAGCTTGCGCCTCTCGCCACTCTCGCGGAAATCACGGGTGACGATTCCGCCCTTCACCATGGCAGCCGCATGGATGAGGTCGGAGAGATCCTCCCCGCCGGCACTCAATGCAGCAACAGCCTTGGCGTAATTATCGTTGGCATTTTCTATTATAAAAGTCTTCAGCATCTCGGAAGCTCCGCTCAGAAGATCCCTGCGGGGAAGAGTCTTCAGGGCATCGGTCGCAATCCAGGTGAACTGCGGCTCACAGAAAGTTCCAAGCATATTCTTGAACTGAAGGAAGTTGACTCCCGTCTTGCCGCCTATGGCCGCGTCGACCATCGACAGCAGGGTTGTAGGGACATAGGCGAAGCTGATGCCGCGCATATATATCGAAGCGGCGAAACCGGCCATGTCGGAGGTCAGTCCGCCTCCCACTGCCAGCACGAAAGACTTGCGGTCGGCGCCGTTATCAAGCAGCCAGGAGCATATATCCTGGACCGTCTGGAGCGACTTGGAAGCCTCCGAGGTCTTCAGCGGAAGCACCGGGCACTCCCCCGTCTGAGGAAGCACCTGACTCTGCACGAAATCGGAGACATTCACATCACAGACCACGAACACGCGTCCGCAGTCCGCCAGACGGGCTCCGAGCCCCCCGCAGTTTTTCTCTGTGATGATAGGATTCATATTGTTACAGGGCTATTACAAGTCCGGCCATGTAGGCGATGCCTATGAGCAGCAATACTCCTCCCTCCACGCGGCTGAGTTTCTTGGGGCTGAAGACAGTAGCCGCCAGAATGCCGAGTGCAAGTGCGAACAGGGCTGCATAATCCACCAGGTTCACATTGGAAAGGTTCAGAGGCGAGATGAGGGACGAGCCGCCGAGCACAAGCAGTATGTTTGCAACATTGGATCCCAGCACATTGCCCAGAGCCATCTGTCCGCGTCCTTTCGCAGCAGCCACGACGCTGGTGGCAAGTTCCGGCAGAGAGGTGCCGCAGGCCAGGATGGTCACCGCGATGAACTTCTCGGAAAGACCGGCAGAGTGAGCTATCTTCACTGCGTTGTCCACGAAGAGGTTGCCGCCGAACACGAGAGCCGCAATGCCCAGCACCACATAGAGCACTGACACCCAGGTCTTCTTAGGCTTGGAGTCTTCCGCCTCATCCTCCTCAGTTTTTTCCGAAGAAAGGAAGGACCATACCATGTAGCCCACAAACAGCAGAAGGAATATGACACCGTCGACCCTGCTGAGGATGTTTGTCAGGCCGAAACGGCTTGAGAGCGATGGGCCGGCGACCAGGGCGGTCGAACCGAGCAAAAGCATCAGCGCGGTCACGATGAGGTTTACAGGGATGTCACGCCTGCGGTTTGTACGGGTGATCATCACAGGCATGATCAGGGCAGACAGACCAAGCACAAATGCTGTATTGAAAATGTTGGATCCGAGGATGTTGCCCACGGAGATGTCAGGCTTCCCCTGCATGGCGCCAAGGAAACTCACCACCATCTCAGGGGCAGAAGTACCCAAAGCCACAATCGAAAGTCCGATCACGAATTCACTTACACCGAGTTTGCGCGCGATGGCGGAAGAACCGTCCACGAGGGCATCGGCTCCGACGACCACCAGCACCAGACCGGCAATTACAAGAAGTATATAGATAAACAAGTCCATACTCCGGCAAATTATATATAACACGCAAAGATAATAAGAAATTGTTACCTTTGTCAATATGAGAGCGCACAGTTTCATACGCTTGCAGGCCATCTTTGCCGCGATCTGCATCTCGGTGGCCGCATACGCACAGAATTTCACCATCACACCCGTCCCAGAGGAGGTGGCGGAAAGGATGCGCGGAGTGTCTCTCCCCGACGGCGCCCAGATATCCCTGTCAGAGCTCAGATTGCTGACTGTCAGCTATTTTGACTTCGACGGGAACATCCAGACCGGACAGATTGTCAGTAATGCCTCGGTGGCTCGCGATTTGCTGCAGATATTCCACGAACTGTATCTGGCCCGCTACCAGATTGCGAGCATACGCCTGATAGATGATTTCGGAGGTTCGGACGACAGATCCATGGAAGCCAACAACACCTCCTGCTTCAACTACAGGCTGGTACCAGGAACCTGCAAGCTGTCCAACCACTCTATGGGAGTGGCGATAGACATAAACCCCGTGCAGAACCCCTTTGTGACAAGCAGGTTCACGGTTCCTGAGGAAGGGAAGAAGTATGTAGACAGAAGCCTGAAAATGCCTCACATGATCGACCATGACGACCTGTGTTTCAAACTGTTCAAGGCGCATGGCTTCACCTGGGGCGGAGACTGGAAAAACAGCAAGGACTACCAGCATTTTGAGAAAAAACCTTAAACAACAATAAACATGAGAGCAATCATTCTCCTTTTCTGCGGTATGGCGATCGTTTACTACTTCATCGCCCTCGTACACAACAAAGCAAACATCAAGAAGGTGCCTAACTCCAAGTGGCTTGCCATTCTCGGCGTGCTCATCGCGGTGCCTGTCAGCTTCATCGTCAGCATCCCTGCCCAGGAGTGCGGCGTGGTTGTCACCCCTGCAGGTGTGAAGGACCACACCTACAACACAGGATGGCACTTCATTCTCCCTATCTACAAGGTTGAGACCATGGACAAGACCGCACAGGTGTACACCTGCGCCAACATCACCAAGGTGGATCGCAACAGCGCCGAATACAACTCCTACAAGGCTGCCTCCACCCAGTCCAACACCATCTGGACCCCTACCGTGGACGGTATCAAGATGGGTTTCGACATCTCCGCATCATGGAGGATAGACCCTGAGTTCGCATGGTGGATCTACGACAACGTCAGCGAACTGGACGGACGCTCCAACGGACGATTCTACTGGCTCGAGGAGAATGTGATCAAGGCAAAGCTCAAATCAGCCCTCGCCCTCACAACCTCCAAGTACACCCCTATCGAGGTCTACTCCAACAAGCGTGAGGAAATCCAGCAGAACACCTTTGAGAAGATGAAGAAGGACATCGAGTCATACCACCTCATCCTCGAACAGATCGACATCCGCGAAGTCTACTACAACAGTGACTACGAGACTGCCATCAACCAGAAGAAGCTCGAGGAGCAGAAGGCCCTCACCCTGATCGAGATCACCAAGCAGAAGAAGGAGCTGGAGGCTCAGGCACTGATCGACAAGAATATTGCCATCACCCAGGCACAGGCCGAAGCTGAGGCCCTCAAGATCAAGGGTCAGTCCATCAGCAGCAACCCTCGCATCGTGGATCTCGAGTGGATAAACAAGTGGGACGGCAAGCTCCCTCAATACATGCTGGGCGACAAAAACGGTCTGATGCTCAACATTGCAAAATAACTCCGATCCCCCATCATAGAAAGCCGACTGGTTTCAGCCGGCTTTCTTTTTTTACTTGACTGGCTTGAAAAAAATTACTACTTTCGCGGAAATCGCAGTAGAAAAAAAAGAGAATTGAAGCCTATCGACCAGAACATATTGGACTGCATGGCAGAAATGGCGGTGCTGAAAAACGGCGCTGAGATAATTCCTGCGCTTACATCAAACTCCGACAAAAGACTTCATTATTTCATAATAGGACTCACCGGGGAACTCGCCCAGGCAGTTTTCAGCGTCATTGCACACATCTCCCATTTCCCGAATTTCGATAAAGACCACCGCACCAGGATCAGCCTCATTGACGAGGAGATGGATCTGAGGATGCCGAACATCTTGAACACCTACCCAGGACTCTTCAACCGCTGCCACTACAATTACATACGCACCGGAAAGAATCCGGAAAGGATACACCACGCGCCGGATGAGCAGTATGGCGACATAATGGACCTGGAGTTTGACTTCATAGACAGTGAGATGCTTCCCGGTCCTGTCGGCAACGCAATCATCAACCACACCACCAACAGGGATTACAAGATTGTACTCCGCACGGAAGGCACCAAGATCCTGGTCTGGGCGAATGTACCGCCGACCGCGCGTCCGAAAGTGTTCGATTTCAAGTCACCGGACAACAATCCTGGCAAGGCTCTCCGTCTGGAACAGGCCAAGAAAGTCAACCGGATCGTAGAGCTGAAACGTCACCCGGAACTGGCCTCGCTCAGCCTTGATGAAATCTGGGATACCATAGACAAGGGCCGGCAGCAGGAACTGCTGATGTTCGCGGCCTCACATCCTATCAGAGAACGCTGCTACGGAACCACCGACTGCCTCAACGAGGATATTACCGAGCGCCAGAGGCTTGAGGCCTACAAGACAGAGCACCGCCGCAAGCAGGCCGCCCTGCTGCTTAGAGGAGCCGACCCTTTCGAGCCTAGAATGGTCCCATGGGATGAGCTTACACAGGCACAGAAGGACGAAATCAGCCAGTTCGCCCACAACACCTATTACATTTTCTACCCTGAGCAGCTAGCCTAGCGGGCGAACACCTCGTCCACCCTGCCGTCCGCGATGAACCAGAGGTAACCGTGGACATTTTCATAGCCCATCTCGCTGTAGAGAGACATATATTCCTGGACCTGGGAGAGATACTTGCGGTTCGGGGCGCCGAACTTGTAGTCGATGATATCCACGCGTCCGTCCCTGATGACCACACGGTCCGGGCGGCAGTTGCCATCAGCGCTGATTATACCCACCTCGGAATTAATGCAGGCCTGCGGATCGAACCACCCGCGTGAAGCTTCCGCATCCATTGCAGCCCGGAGCAGTTCCTCGGTCTCAGCGGCCCTGGAAGCCTGCAGATTCCCGCAATCCACCGCTGCCGAAACCGCATCGTGAAGATCCTCCGCAAGCCTCACATCCTGCATTATGCCGTGAAGGACAATACCTCTCTGACGCACTGACTCTTCGCCTTCTCCGTGGAAATAATCAGCCGCATCGTTACTTATGCGGACGCGGCCGCGGCGGCCTGCATCCACACCTTCCGGCATGAACACCAGAGGTACAGTCACCACTCCGGCAGACTCTTCCGGCTGCTTTTTGCGGGAGGCCTCGAGAGCCTTTGTATGGGCAAAATCTTCAGGCTCGCCGAAATCGTAGCGCTCCGCCTCGCAGACATTCTCCTCATCTTCCGGATCGTTCAGAGAGGCTGTCCCCTTGACAAAGCGGACCCCGTGGACATCCCCATTTTCAAGGCGGGACTCGCAGAAATCATGCAGCAGGGTCCTCTGCTCCACCGTCACCTTGCCTTTCGGAGCTATGATGGTCATCTCGTTGGCGGCACGGGTCATGGCCACATACCAGGTATTGATGAAGTCTATCTCGGAGAGCAGGTATTCCCTGTCGTAACTCTCTTTGAAAAGGCTGTCCTCCGAGAGGGACACATTGTAGAGAGCCCTCTCGCAACCCTCGAAAGCCTCGTGGTCAGAATGGGTGTACCAGTTCTTGTGGATGGTGTCCAGGATCATCTCCTTGCGCGGGAAAGGCAGGATCACATACTGATAGTCCAGACCCTTGCTCTTGTGGATGGTGATGATGGTCACGGCATCGGCATCCTTCGGGCTCGCGATGGCCTTTCCCATGCCGCTCTCCTGCCAGTAGTTCAGGAAACCGTGGAGAGAGTATCCGTTGTTTGCCTCATAGTCTCTGACGAGATCCATGAACGCCAGCACATAGAGACTCTCCCTGTTGACTTCCGCTGCGGGGATCTGTCTGAAGAGCACATCTGCCATCTCGGCGAGGGATCGGGCATCTTTCACCGCCTCCAGGTCGTACTGCCCGTCGAGCCCGAAGGTGTGTACCTTATCCTCCGGATTCTCGATCAGGAACATGGCAGACACAACCTTGCCCACAGCCTTGGAACTGCCGATAGTCAATGAATCGTTGGTAATGATCGGGATGTCGGCCTGGGCAAGTGCCTGGGCCACTTCGGCGCCCTGTGAATTCTTCCTCACGAGCACTGCGATGTCCTTGTAGGCATAGTTGCGGCGACGGGCGTCACGGACCTCTTCCACGATGAAGCGGCAGAGATCGTCAGACTCGCAGAAAAGAGCCTTCACATGGCCTGGAGACTGGTACTTGCCTCCCGACTTCTGCTTCACATCGCAATAGAGTTCCCCGGTGCGGCAGCCGTGAATATCCTTCTCAACAGCCTTTGCCTCCAGCTGGCCGGCCATATATTCATAGAAAGAGTTGTTGAAAGTGATGATCTTGTCAGCACTCCTCCAGTTGGTGTCCAAAGGATTCTCCACAACCCTGTCGAGTTCGGACTGGACCTTTTCGCCGAGGATGTTCCACTCCGCCTCCCTCCAGCGGTAGATACTCTGCTTCACATCACCCACGATGAGGTTGTACATTCCGTCCGCAATGCTGTTGCAAAGCAACGGCCTGAAGCACTCCCACTGCACATCGGAGGTGTCCTGGAACTCGTCCAGAAGGAAGTGGCGGAACCAGGTTCCGGTCTTCTCGTATATGAACGGTGCATCGGAGCCGTCGATAATGTCCTTGAGGATGGTGTTGGTGTCCTCAAGGCCGAAGACATTCTTCTCCTTCAGCAGGGCGTTGAAATCCTTGCGGAGGTTGGAGGCGACCCTGAATACCACAATCTGGCGGAGCAGCTGCTGGCAGGTCTTGCGCACGACAGCCTGCTCACCGCCATAGAACAGCACCGCCGAAGCAGCATTCGAGATACGCTCCCTGTCTGCTTCCGAGAGGAGGTTCTTTGCCTTGCCTGTCACAGCCCCCTCGGGCTTTTCGACCAGGTTGGACAAAGTGGCGGCGTCCAGACACTTGGGAACGGCGGCATCCCTCTGGCCGAATGCCAGCAGATCCTCTACGGCCTTGGACAGGTTGTTACTGAGAGTGCATCCGCCAGGCAGGGCCTTCAGAACCTCGTCCAGCTTATTCGCCGCCTTGTTCAGACCCGTCCAGTACTCTTTTATGCGCTGACGGCATATGTCCCTCAGCCTCTTGATGTTTTCCTCGCTGAAAGCCTTGGACTCATCGATGCCGAGTTCGCGCATCTTCTTCTCGTAGGAAGCGGAAAGGTATCCATTGGCGAATTCTTTCACCGCCTCCTCTATCTTCATGCCCTCGCCGTTGTTGATCTTGTCGATGGTACAGTCCACGACCCAATCCAGAAGCGCCTTGGATGAAAGCGCGTTGCTGTCCCTGCTGTCCCCGGATTCCGAGAGGGAATCCCAGAAACGGTCGGCAGCCTCATCCACCAGGGAGCTCCTGTCCAGTTCCACACGGTACTCCGCCCCTTGGCCGATCTCACGGGAGAATGCCCTCAGGGTGCGCTGGAAGAACTTGTCGATGGTGCTCACAGAAAAAGAGCCGTAATCGTTCAGAAGCTCATTCAGAGCGACACGGGAAGCCTTCTGAAGCTCTTCCTCTCCGGAAAAGCCGCACTGCCCGATCAGATAGCTGCAGTAAGCGCTGCCGCGCGGTTCATCAGCCAGCTGGTTGAGTTCCTTTACAATCCTGGCCTTCATCTCCTCGGTAGCCTTGTTGGTGAAGGTCACTGCAAGGATATGTCTGTGGGAGTTTCTTTCGTCCGGGTACTTCCTGTTGTCGCTCAGCAGCACACGGATGTACTCGCGGGCAAGGGAAAAGGTCTTTCCCGAGCCTGCAGATGCCTTCATCACCTCTATGCCGCCATTCTTTCTGATGCCCTCCAGAGCCTTCTTTGTGCTTTCGTCCATCTCTTGACTGTCTACTATTTATCCTTCTTGACCTTTCCGCAAAGCAGTGCATAGTCACACCACTGGCAATTGCTGTTCATGCTCCCCGGATTGCGGGAGAACGGGATGTCCGGATTCTCCAGATCTTTGAATATCCTCTCCAGTTCCACCTTCATCTCAGACGCGAGAGCATCGGATGAGCTCCATGTCTTCACATCCTCGGTGAAGATTTCCTTCATCGGGTACATGGTATTAAATACGGTCAGGCCTTCGAAACCTTTCGTCTGACGGAGCAATTCGTCATAGACAAAGAACTGGAAGGCGGCCTTCTGCTCCCCCTTGAAAACCTTCTTGACCACGGCCGATGGCTTGGAGGCATCGAGGTCATTCTGGGAATCGCTGCCGGTCTTGTAATCCACCACGCGCACCTGTCCCTCACCGAAGGAGTCCAGACGGTCGATGTAGCCCTTGAAACTGTGTCCTGCAATGGTGCCTGTGACAGTCTTCTCAAGCCCCTTGATCTCAAGACTTCCCTTTGCCTCGAGCTGTGTCTTGTCGGATTCGAGCACCTTGTTGATATAGTGCATGGCGACCTCTACGAATACGAGATTCCTGCCCTGGAGATCGGGAGAGTTGAGCTGCTTGCGCGAAAGAGCCTCGACCTTGGCGCGGATTCTCTTCTGTCCCTCTGACGACTTCCAATAGTCATAGAAAGCCTTGTCCGGCCTCTCCACCTTGCGGTGACGGATCTCATCGTCTTGAGTCTTATCGAAGAAATATGTCGGGGCCATCGCCTCCTCGCAGCAGTAAATCGCCTGCAGGGTGTCGTGGCATACGGTTCCCACCATGCCCTTGTCCATGTCTTCGTGGACCTCGTTCTCATTGTAGAGCCTCTTGACCACATAGTAGTAGAACTGGGCCGGGCAGGTCAGGTATTTATGGATGGAACTTGCCGAATAGACAGCTTTCCTTATCGCTTCGATATCCTCCGCGGTCTTCAGGATGACTTCGTCCTCTGAAGCCACCACGCCGCAGGATGCCACTTCATCGCTGAGGACGCACTTGTCCGGATAGAGATAGCGGAGCTGCTTGACAAAACGGCTCTCCTCACCACTGTTCAGTCCCTCTGTCCTGGAGTCATACACCATCCATACATCCTCGGCACGGCATATCATCCTGTAAAAATAATATGTCCAGATGGAGTCCTGAAGCTCGTAGGTCGGCAGACCGAAGGCCTTGCGCAGCTCCGGAGGCACGATGGAGTTGCTGACTGCCTTGCCGGGGAAGGTTCCCTCGTTGGCATTGAGCAGGACCAGATGCTTGAAATCCAGGGCGCGGGTCTCAAGAGGTCCCATTATCTGAAGGCCTCCGAGCGGCTCGCCGGCAAACGGCACGGCAACCCTCGCAATCAGGCTGTCCAGCATGCGGAAGAGGTTCTTCGGCATCAGCTCGAGTTTCAGTTCCTCGAGCTTGCGGGTGCACTGGAGATAGCGGTAGGCGCACTCCAGGTGGATGTCGTCGTTCTCCGACTTCATATTCGAAGCGATCACATCCACCACCTCGCCCAGATATCTTGCGATGGCGGCACTCTGTTCTCCGTCTGCCTTGGACATATCGGTCACCGCGATGCGGAACACAGTCTTGAATACCTCGCCGCAGTCCAGGTCCGAAACAGGGATATATGCCTTGGATTCCTTCTTGATGTCCTTTATCCTCTGCCTCTCCACTTCCGAGATTACGGAGTTGAAAATACCGCTGGAGAAGATGTCGTAGACCTGCTTGTAATAGAAGGTCCTGCCACCGCGCACATGCAGCTGCATATTTATGACGGACTGCATCAGGGCGCCCCAGTCACTGGTACCGAGGCTGTAACCCATGGTCACATTGATATCCTCCGCTGGGACGCTGTCCAGCACCGGAATCAGCATGGATTCGTCCGGCAGCACCACGGCGGTGTCAATGCCTCGGTCCTCCTGGGGAACCTGGCCGAGTATGTGTGGAAGAAGCTTGGCCTGGCCGATTGCCGAAGGCACGCTGAGCACATGCACACGAGGCTTCTCTGCTGATGCCTCAACCGGGAAGGCATTCGGGAATGCCTCCACATTCTCCTTGATGAACTTGAGTTTCGGGGCATCATCACCCTCAAAGAACGGTCCGGCAAAATCCCAGCAGAACTCAGCCAGCCCCGCCTTGCGGAGAGCCTTCAGCACTGCGGTTTCGCATTCGCTGAGGGCATTGAGGCCCACTATGACGCAGGATTCAGCCCTCGTGTCAAGTTTCTTGAGCATCTGAGCCGGATCTCCGGCGGCTATCGCATCTGCGAGGTCCCTGTAGACCATGCCCTCGTAAGCGAGCCCCTCCTCGGAAAGAGCCTTGCGGAAACGGTGGTAGAGTTCCCCGAGTATATTCCAGGACTTGAGGAAGCTGGCCTTCACGTCCAGGCGTCCCTCATTCTGTCTGTTCCTGGCCAGGAAGTGCTCGGCAAGCTTCTCCATCGCCTCCCTCTGGGTGTCCGACAGAAAACTGTAGTCTGCACTGATCTCCCTGAGGTCCGCAATGTTCTGGAAAAGCTGGTCCGGATCCACCCTGTACTTGTCGATGTCATCGAAGTCGGACAGGAGTGTATCTCCCCAGAAAATAAAGTCGTCAAGAGTCTCCGCCGGCTCGTTGTAGCGCTCGCTGTAGCAGGCACAGTAGCAGTCATAAAGCTTCAGCAGGAGCGTTATCCTGTCTGCCGTCCTCCTGCCGGTCATCCCGGAGAAGAACTCATTTACAGCCTGCATCTTCGGGGAAAGGATCGGTTTCATCGACCTTTCCTTGAGGATGTCCCCAACGTGTTTCTTGAAGAAGGCAATCGACCTTCGGTTAGGGAAGACGAAGAGTCTGCCTTCGAATCCCTCGGAGAGATAATGTTCCGCAACCTGGCGGAGAAAAGGTTTCGTCATAAAGCGAGAATGCAGCAGTGTTTCTTGGAACCTGTTGTCGGATAGTCGCCTGCGAAACCGTGGTAAAGCACGCCCTTGCGTATATGCATTCCCTCCGGTTCGAAGGTGCCGTCCGATGAAAGGTTCATCTGTACAAGTTTCTGTTTGTCTGCCGTCAGCCCGAATGGAACCAGTTTCTGGAGGATCTTTCCGGTGAAATCCACCACCGTGATGGTCGTCGCAGGATCGTTCTTCACTCCGGCTGAAACGTAGACTTTGTCCTTATATACGCAGAAACCCTGGATTGCTTTCGTCGAAGTTCCGTCAACACCGCATATTTCTTTGCGGTTCCACGAAAATTTAGCAATCTCACGGACGGTATTCAGGTCATATGCCTCCACAGCCTGGCCCTTGTTGTGCTCTCTGGTGACATACTTGGTCACCTTGCTGCCTTTCTTTATGTCTGAGAACTTATATATACGTATATACTCCTGGCCGCTTTCATAGCACCAGCAGGCCATCACGTCGTGCTCCGTGTCCACGTCCACGATACGGCAGCCGTTGTCGTTGACATAGTAGCGCTCGACGGCATCCTCCGGGTAGAGAGTCTTGCCCGCGTCATACTTGAAACGGCAGATAAGGCGCACGCCGGCAACATTGGCGACCGCACCGGCATAACCGCCGTTGGAAGCCGGTTCGCCGAGAGAGCCCGGCATCCAGAAATAGCACTCGTCCTTGTCCTGCTCCACACAGAAACCGTCTCCGTGACCGCTCACCGGCAGTATCATGTCGGCCGGACATCCGTTCCTGCTGCCCTTCGGATAGCATCTCAGATGTACAAAGGTGTTCTCCTCCCAGGTCATGTACACATTGCCGGCCTTGTCGATGTCCATGCCCTGCAGGGTCTTGTTGTCAAGGCCCAGAGGCATGAAGATATTCGCCTGTGAGAGAGGAGTAGAGAGATCCTTGGTGAAATCATAGTCGATGTTGCCGGCCTTTTCCACCGCAACGGTCAAAGTTCCCTTGACATCTGTGCCACCCGCCTTCGCCGTGATGAGGGAAAGGCCCGGAGCCACACCGGTGACCACACCCTGTGCAGATACCGTCGCAACACCCTCGTCGGACGAGAAGAACTGCAGTCCGGCCGGATTGCCTGCGAAATCATATTCGCACTTCTCGTACCTGGTGCCGGTTATCTTCACATAGTCGTAAGATACCTGGCAAGTACGGCCTTCTTCCAGGGCTACACGCGTGGTCTGGAGCGTGAAGGCATGTCTGACGACCTCCTTCTGAGGCTTGGAACATGAAGCGGCGAAGAGCACTGTCACCGCAGACAGGATTGAGCAGATATGTTTCATATTATCAATGGTTTTTCAACAAACATTCAAATTTAATCAAATTCACGAACCTACGCAAGCCAGGGTGACTGCACTTATGCGCACCTGGGGGCCAAGTGCCTGACGAAGGGCCCAATGGCACTCGGACAGGGTACTTCCGGTTGTACACACATCATCGACCAGAATCACATGGCGTGCCTCGCAGACACTTCCCGGCTTCACTGCGAAAGCCCCGCTCACATTTTTGCCTTTCTGCTCCACACCCAGCTTCGTCTGGGTCTTGGTACGCCTTGTGCGCTGCAGCAGAGAGGTCTCGCAAGGGATGCCGAGCTCCCGGGAGAGCACCTCTGCAATCACCTCGGCCTGGTTGTAGCCACGCTTCCACCGTCTTGTCCAATGCAGCGGCACCGGCACAATCAGGTCCGCGTCCGCAAGGAAGGCAGCCTCCCTGATCTTCATGGCCAGTTCCCGCGCGAACATCCTGCCCGTTCCGAAATCCCCCCTGTACTTGAGCGACTTCGTGATTTCACGGTAATCCGAACCTGACTTGTAGAAAAAAAGCGCCATGGCAAAGGCATACATTTCCGGCGCGTCGGGCAGATTCTCCGCATCCAGAGAAGCCTCGACATGTCTCTGTATGCACTCGTTGAAACGGTCCGCCATCGGATTGTGCTCCCGCGACCAATAATAGGTGTGCGGCACATCGCCCAGGCAATGCGCACAGATATTGACTTCCGACCTGTCCAAAACTCTCCCGCACACTACGCAGGTCCTCGGGAACAAAAGGTCCAGCAAGGCCTGCAGATTCTCCCTCAATGTCATGTCAACTCTTCGATGATATTATCTGAAATAAAGAAATATTCTTCAGGAATGCGGATCATCAGACCCTCCATCCGGAGTTTCCCATCCGCAACCATACATCCCACCTTCGACGGATCCAGCACATGGAAAGGCACTCCCCTGTCCGTCCTCAGCCCCAGCATTATCCTCTCCAGGCGCAGCTGTTCCTCTGTCAGCACTTCGCCCTCCGACGGACGCGACTGTATAAATGCCCTCACGTCGGGAAGGTTCCATCGACGCTCCCAGCTTCCGTCATCGTGATGAAGCAGACTGTGGGCCCCCGGGCCGAAGCCGGAATACGGCACATGCCGCCAGTAGGCGCTGTTATGACGGGCCTCGAAGCCAGGAAGGGCGAAATTGGATATCTCGTAGTGGTGGAATCCGGCGGCACCCAGCTTCGAGCACAGGATTTCATACTGGCGGGCGCACTTTTCGTCGTCTGCCGGAGTGAATTTTCCCCTTTCGAGCAACTTCTCCAGGGCACTGTCCGGCTCGATGGAAAGCTGGTAGGCCGAAATGTGCTGACAGCCAAGATCCAGGGCACGGCCGATTGTGGATTCCCATATTCCGTCTGTGAATTCCTGTCCGGCAAAGTCCCCGATCCCAAATATCAAATCAATGCTGATGTTCTCAAAACCAGCCTCCCGCAGCAGCGAGACGGCTTTTTCCGCATCAGCTGCAGTATGTCTGCGGTTCATCCAGTGAAGGAGCCTGTCATCGAAGGACTGGATTCCCATGCTGACCCTGGTTACGCCCAGATCCTTCAGCGCCCGCGCATATTCCGGCCCCTTGCGGACGATGTCGTCCGGGTTCACCTCGATGGTGAATTCTTCCCAGCCACTGCGCCCGGTCGCCTCCACGATGCGTTTCAGATCAGAAGGAGGAAGCACGCTGGGCGTACCTCCTCCTATATATAATGTATTTACTTCGTCGCTGAGTTCGCCACGGCGGGAATCCATTTCCGCACAGACGGCGTCCACAAAGGCCTCGCGGCTGCTGCAATCCAGTTCCGAGTAGAATCCGCAGTAGGTGCAGAAACTGTGACAGTAGGGTATATGGACATATATCATAGCTGTCCCCGGACCTGTCCGCCTGCTAGCGGAGCATTACTTCTGCGCTGCCGAGCTTGGTCTGTGAGGTGTAAGCCTCGCAAGTGTAGATACCCTTGACATAAGCAGGGATATCATTGAGATAGATGCTCAGATCCACCTCGCTGCCCTGGTAGTCCACCTCACGGCTTGCAGATGCCTGAAGGGTCTGTCCGCCACAGGTGAAAGTCCTGGAAGAAGAGTTGGTGAGGAGCACTCCCTCTGGATCCTTGACACGGATGTAGACGCGTACAGGGCCCCTGTTTGCAAGTTCGTTCTCGATGAGGGTAAGGCTCACGAGCATCCTCTTCACGCGGCTGCTGCGTTCGTTGATCTTGTCTGAGCTGTCATAAGGCTGGATAACGAGTCCGCGTGCCTTGATGACAGAACCGGTTGCCACCTTGCCGGTGAGGTTGTCCACCTGCTGGGCAAGCTGCTCTGACTTGGCCTTGCTGACTTCTGCCTCGCGACGGGCTGCGGCTGCATCGGCTGTAAGTTTCTTGTTGAGGGTGTTGAGGGAATCGATCTGCACGATGTAGTTCCTCATGATACTGCGGAGAGTTCCGAGTTCCTTCTCATACTTGCGGATCTGGGCACGGTCGCGGGCCTGGGTCTGCTTGAGCCTCTCGATGAGCTGGTTCACCTCCTCCTTGGAGGAATCAAGCTGCGCATTGATTGAATCGTAATCCCTTGAAAGGGTGTCGAAATCGTTACGCAGACTCTCGAACTGCTCAGTCAGGTCAGCCTTCTCTTCGTTGAGCTGGGACACGAGCTTGTTATTTGATGACCACACCCAGTAAAGGGCTCCGGCGAGCACAACCGCCACAACTCCGAGAGCGATGAGCGGCAGATTCTTTTTGGTATTCTCTTCCATAATATTCAGTTATTAGTGCAAAGATACTTAAATAATGGGATTTTACTATATTTGCCGAGCAACAGCAAAAAACATACAATCATGAAATACGCAATCAGGGCAGTCAAATATTTCCTCTACATCACCGTAATCTTCGCCGCAGTCATATGGGTCTTCTCCTGCGTGCTCCATCACCGGATCGTCACCGCACCGGCAGAAATTCTCGAAAACCTCGAACACGGCCTCAACTCCGTATGGATGATACTGGGAGTGTTCGCAGCCGTCTCGGCCCTCTACCCTATGATGGGCTACATGCGCCGCAAACTTGACTTTGCCGGCAGCATCGAAGATGTGAAGCCGACTCTCCTCGCCTTCATGGAAGAAAGGGGCTATGAATTCGAAAAAGAGACGGAAGGCATGATCTGCTTCCGTCTCCGTAATAAAACTTCCCGCATTTCCCGCACCTGGGAAGATCGTGTAACCGTATCCCAGTCCGCGGCAGGCCTTGAGATGGAGGGACTCCGCAAAGATGTCGCCCGCCTCGCAAACGGCCTTGAGTACCGCGTAGGCCGCGGGGAATAACTACCAGATTACAACTCTCTCGCTCTCAGGCCTGTACATCGCATCGCCCTCCTGGATTCCAAAGGCATCGAAGAAGGTCTGGAGGTTGCGTACACTGACATTCACGCGATGCTCGCCGATTGAGTGTACATCCATCAGCACGCGGCGTGCCTTCTCCTTGTCGGTGATGTTCTGAGCCCACACCTTGGCATAGGCGAGATAGAAACGCTGCTCTGCTGTGAAGCCGTCAATCGGCTCCGGATGCTTGCCGCCGAAAGAGTTCTGCATTGCAGTGTAAGCGATACGGAGACCGCCCTGGTCAGCGATGTTCTCACCGAGGGTAGCTGCACCATTTGCAAAAGTTCCAGGAAGCACCTCGACCTGGTTGAACTGGTCGATAAGCACAGCAGTCTTGGCCTTGAAAGCCTCTGCGTCTGCATCTGTCCACCAGTTGTTCATATTGCCGTCCTTGTCGAACTCGCGGCCCTGGTCGTCGAAGCCATGGGTCATCTCGTGGCTGATCACAACGCCGATGGCACCGTAGTTTACAGCGTCGTCAGCATCTGAATTGTAGAAAGGCGGCTGGAGGATACCCGCAGGGAAGCAGATCTCGTTGGTAGTAGGGTTGTAGTAGGCGTTCACAGTCTGAGGAGACATGCCCCACTTCTCCTTGTCCACAGGTTTGCCGAGCTCGCTGAGATTGTCCTGGGTGTACCATGCAGATGCAGCACGGCGATTCTCGAAATAACTCTTTGCAGGATCGATCTCAAGTCCTGAATAGTCCTTCCACTTGTCCGGATAACCGATCTTTACGGTGAATGCGGCGAGCTTCTCCTGGGCCTTGGCCTTGGTCTCTTCGCTCATCCATTCGAGGGCCTCCACATGCTGTCCGAGGGCAGTCTGGATGTTCTTCACGATCTGGAGCATGCGCTCCTTGTCCTCCTTCTGGAAGTACTTAGCCACATACATCTCACCCACAGCCTCGCCGAGGATGCTGTTAGGTACGCGCATAGCCCTCTTCCAGCGAGGTTTCTGCTCCTGGATGCCTGCCATCTGCCTTGAGAAGAAGTCGAACTGTGCCTCGATGAAGTCGTCGCTGAGACTGCCACAGGCACCGCTGACGAGCTGGGCCTGGAGGAGATGACGGAGTTTCGCAGCATCGATGGTGGCGAACATATCGTTGATCGCGGCGAAGAATGAAGGCTGCTCGAGGATGAGTTTCTCCTGCTCCGCAATACCCATCTCAGCCATGAAGACATCGAGCTTGAGGTTTGGATATGCAGCGAAAAGCTCGGCGCTGCTCATAGGGTTGTACTGTGCACGGGTGTCGCGCTGCTGGATCATGGACCAGTATGGCTCTGCGATCATCATCTGCACAT
>JAKSJK010000022.1 GCA_024398095.1 Bacteroidales bacterium | reverse complement strand
GGCAGTGGCCAGGAATGGGCCAACGGCCTCTGCGAAGGATGCACAGATCGCTTCGCGAGGGCCGTTGGAATCAATCGGAATCTCCCTGCCGTCGGAACACTTGATAAAAGTACCGCCGACATCCAGAAGAAGTAAATTATCTAGGGTCATTCTGATAGCCTTCACGCAGGCAAGTCTTATGAACCATCACAGGCTCCTTGCCCAGATTCTCTACAACATACTTGCCCATATCGGCAGGCACGCAGATGATATCCATGAACTGCATATCGAAATAGCGCTCTGGATGCTCCACACTGCGTACGCGCACTGCATCGCCATCCACGAGAGCCAGCACATGGAAAAGCTCGCCCTTGGTATCCTGCTCGCACTGCTTCTCGAACTCGAGGCGGCGCAGAGAGAAATAAACCTGAGGATTCTCGCCGAGGATCATCTCCCTCCAGCCATCACCCTGCACAGCCACACGAGGTTTCTGCACGATATACTCAGGACTTTCAGGATCGTGGATCACGCTGTAGCGGCGATCCTGACGCACATTCTCCTCACCGAGCTTTGTATGGATAGGGCGCTGCTTTCCGTCGAAATCCAGACGGAGGTAATCATACATCTTATAAGTATATGAACCGATGGTCAGCGAACCGATCTCGAGAATCACCTGGTTACGGCCTGAAGAATGGATAGTACCGGCAGGAAGCATCACCTGGAGACCAGGTTTCGACTCCTCGTAGCTGACATACTTCATATAGTCGCAAGGCTTGTGCTCAGTATCTGCAGCCTCGATATCCTTGAAGAACTGAGGAATGTCTGCATCGTCGCGGAAACCGATGAAAGTCTTCGCATCGTGGCCGGTAATAACAACATAGTAGCTCTCATCCTGACGGCCGAACTCATTGTAGTTCTCCACATTGAACTTTCCGCCAGAATGGCACTGAACGGACATATTACCGGTAGAATGGTAGCTGTCGTCGTAATTGAAACGGATAGGGAAATAGCCCTCGAACTTCTTCACGCAATCCTCGCCCATGAGGTTCACACCCTCCTTGTGGACGAAAGAGCAATAGTTGATATCAAGCTTCTCCCCGCCGGCCTCAACCACAACGCTGACCTCCATAGGGATGAAATCGAAGACCCATGCGGCATTGCGCATCTTGTCAGGCAGGTTGCGGAGCTTCTTCATATAGGAACCGCCCCAGACACCCTCGAGATAGCAAGGCTTTGCACGGAACGGATACTTCACGAGCTGAGCGCAGATGTCAGAGAAAGTCTCAAACGGCATCAGCTGGAGGTTCTGAGGGTCATTGTCGAGCACATACCAGTCAGGAACATTGTTCTCCCAAAGCTCATGACGGTTTCTCACAGCGCACTCGAAATCGCAGTAGTAGCAGCGGCGGATGGTGCGGTTGATGATGCCCGGACGCTCCTTGCCGAGGTTTGAATACTCGCCCCTGCGGATACGGAGCATGGAATTCTTAGGAGTGAGGTCGAAGAACACCTTCACATCATAGAGGTCGCGGAGTTCAGGGATGAGACAGCCGTAGCCGTAAACGACAGTAATCTTGCCGGCAGCCTTTGCAGCAGGGACCGCAGCCCTGAAAGCCTTGGTCTTAACCTCGTCCATGAGGCCCTGATAGCCGTCCTTGTATACCTTTCCGTAGAGAAGGGTCGGGTCGATCTTCACATCCCAGATAAGGAGAGGATCGATCATATCGTCGATTTCCTTGCCGGACTTGAGAGTAGCGGCATTGGCATCGATAGACTCGAAGTCGAGTCCGAGAAGGCAGCACTCCCTGGCAATGAGGTTGGTAAAAACTGTCCAGTCGGCCGTTGCGTATCCATCGAGAGCCACAACGACACCCTCGTTCTTTGCCTGCTCTGCGATTGTGGCAACGAACTTCTTCACGACGTTCTGATTGCCGCCGGAAATCACTGACTTTACAGTCTTTTCAGAAAGTTCCGGACGATTGACCGGTCTTGGGTCATCGAACGGAAACGGATTGTACATGAAACTCATAAGTCGTCTATATATCTTTAAAGTAATTACTTGATGTTGTGGAACTCGAAGCCCATGATTTCGGCGAAATTCTCCAGTTCCTTTGTCCAGTCGCCGTCAGCAATAGCATAATGCTGGGTGACACCGACCTTGAGGAGCTCCTCGAAAAGCTTCTTCACAGGCACCTGAGGCTTGAACTCGGAATGTGAATAGGTGGCCAGGAACTGGGTTCCCGGAAGGGACTCAACCAGGGTCGCAACCATCTTATACTTTCCATCTTCCTCATAGATGCCGGTCATGGTCTTGAGACCCGGGCTGAAGCGGTACCATGCGAATGGAGCGCCTGCGTACTTCCAGCTGGTCTTGGCGAAACGCACGTCACGGGAGATGACAACGTTCTGCTGCCACTTCGGATCATTGTGGTCGTTCGGGCCTGCATGACCGCCGTCGAAAGTACCGTATGCATCCTCGATGTGGAATGGCTCGATGAAGTTTACATGCTCGCCTGAAATGACCTTCAGAACGAAGGTGGCGAGACCTGCACCCATATCGGCTTCAGGCACGAGAATGGACATATTCTCATTGAACCAGTTATGATAGAAACCGGCACGGCAGCCAGCGACTTTGAAGGTCGCACGGTCTATGTCGTTGTAGATCATCAGGTCGATGTCGTTCTCCTTGGCCATGTTCTTGAGGGCCAGGGATGCCTTTACGCAGCCGATGAACTTATCGTACTCGACATCATCCTCCATCTTGTACTTTGAGGTAAGTTCGTCAGCATATTCCCTGACTTCCGCGTCAGTGAGATTGTCGATGAATTCCTTGTAGTCGGAATATGGAAGATAATGCACCTCAGGGCCTATCTTGGTAAAGAGGTCGTAGTTATCAATATATGTCGACCACATGGCTTCGTTCATATTGGCCATCAGGCCGACATTGGCCTTGCGGAGTATGGCACGGGCAAGTGCAGCCCTGGAGTAGGAACGGATTTCCTCCGTGATCTCGGCGCGGTTGCCCATCACCACCTTTACATTGCCGCGAGGAACTCTCTTGATGGAACCGGAAGCCTCGAGGGAGCCTACCAGAGTACCGGCGCACAGATAATCCACAAAATCATCATCGTCTATGGAGGTCTCGAAAGTCATCTTGTCCTTTGCGACATTTGTGAATATCATAGGGATCTGAGGGCAGTCACGCAGGAATCGGATCCATGCGAAATCCTCACTCCACGAAAGGAACTCAGCCACGATGAAATCGACCTTCTCATTGTAGAAGAGATCCATTGCTTTCTCGGCATCCTCTCTTTCATATACTATTCCAGGATACACCAGGTCGAGGAAATCCATACTGGCCTTGATATCCTCTACAGCCTTGAGCTTGCGCTCATGGTAGCTACCTCTCTTGGGGGCATTGAGGTTTTTGAACCTTGGTGAAGCAATCAGCAGCAGACCTGCCTTAGGCTTCCTGATTTTAGCACTTGCTTTCATTATTTGTGTAACTTGTTATAATCCTTTTGATAACTTGTGAAGCTTACCAGAGCCATCAGCAGACCGCACACGATCCAGATGACGCCCAGGATCGGGAATGTGGCCTGAAGGCTGCCCATGGACTGCTTGAGTGCACCGAGGATCACCGGAGCAAAGGCGCCGACGGCGAATCCGGTGGTGATCATAGCGCTGGAACACGAAGCGTGAAGATGGGACGGAGTCACATCGTAGAGCACAGCATAGGTGTTTGCGTCAAAGAAAGCTCTGAAGAAGCCCCAGGCTGCAAAGCAGAGATAGAGCACCCAGATTACCTTGCTGCCGCCGATCACGAAAAGAGGAGCTGCACCGAGCACCAGACCGATGGCCTGGAGAATCATCCTTGACTTCTGGTTCTTCGCAGCAAGCTTGTCAGAGAGCCAACCCGCGATCAGCACGCCCACAAAAGCTGCCACATAAGTCCAGAACATCGAGTTGAATCCCGCAGCAGCCTGGCTCTGGCCGATCTCTTCCTGGAGATAGGCAGGCATCCAGGTCATGTAGCCGGTAATGACGAAGATAAGTCCCGAGAAACCGATCGTAAGCATCAGTGCGGTCGGGGTGGAGAATACGGTCTTGAAACCCTGCCAGATAGTCAGGAAGGGATTTGCAACGGATTTCCTGCGGTCTTCTCCACCGTCCTGGACCTTGTCCTTGAGACGGAATATCATCAGTATGCCCCAGATGATGCCGGCAGCACCGAAGATGATGAAAGAATACTTCCAGCCGTTGCCAGGATTGGTCTTGTCGAATACATCGGCGATAAGCCCGGCAAGCCATCCTGCCAGGATCACACCCACGTAATAGGCGGTCTGATGGATGGACATGGCACGCGCCCTGGTGTCGGTATGATATTGTCCCAGAAGCGAATAGTTGGCAGGTCCGAAGAAAGCTTCGCCGCCGCCTGTAGCCACGGAACGCATCAGCACCAGCATGAAGATGCCGTTCGCCAATCCGGTAAACATGGTTGCAACACTCCAGAAAAGGATTGCGATGGTAACCACCCACTTGCGTGAGAATCGGTCACCTACCCAGCCTCCGAAAGGTACGCAGCACGCGTAGAAGAGGTTGAATATCGTTGCAATGAGGCCGACAGAGGTATCAGTGAGATTGAGAGCCTCCCTGATAGCGGGAAGGACGGTATTGAAGACCTGACGGTCACCCTGGTTGAGAAGGTACGCCATCCAAAGCAGCAGGAGAACCTCCCACTTCACCCATGCGGCCTCTTTTTTCTGTACTGTTTCCATTGCTCGTTAGATTACAACTGCAAATATAGTAATAAAAATTAATTTTGTACCACAGTATACCACAGTTGTTTCACCATAGAGGTAAAATTGTTCGGAGAATTTACCTCTTTATAACAACATCGTCAATATAGAACCTCTGGTTTGAAGTGTTCTCCGCACCGATATAGATCTGGGTGTCTGCATTGGCCCCGCTTACCTGGAAGGTTCCTGTGTGCCAATTGTATGGATCTTCCCCGATAGGTTTGCTCAGCACAAGTTCATCCTGAAGGGCGCCCGCACCGGTTATCTTCACGGACAGAGGACATTCCTCAATGACACCGGCAGCCTGCACATAAGGAGCAAACTTGAATGTCACGGTCACATCAGTAGGTGCAGTAAGCATGCTGAGGGCAGGAGAAATGAACCAGTTATCTCCACTGGTAGCGGAAATAAGAAGACAGCCCTTTCTTACCATAGAAGTGGTAGCAGTCCATCCTGTAGAAGACGCGTAAGTGGTAGGGACATTTGTACCTATGATCATGGCGAACGAGCCGACGAATGCGCCCTGGACAGGGTTTGCGCCCCAACGGCAGTTCTCGAAATTCTCGCTGGCAAGCACGCTTGCACCTGAAAGATCGTTGTCCACAGTCTTCATTGACAGATATGTACCCACATTCATACGGAGAGTCTGGGTAGCAGATGTACAGTCTCCCAAAGCAGTCACCTTGAAGTAGATGTTTCCAGATGAAACAGGATTCTCCAAAGTAAACTCTCCTGAAATGGTACCCTGCTGGTAAGTAGTTACCGTAGGCACTGAGAATTCATTCTTCTGACCGGCAGCTTCGGCAGCAGCCCTTGTCAGTGTGCCATATGAATAGATTGCATTCATCTTGTTCCAGTTGTTGCCGTCGAGACTCCACTCGAAAGAGAATTTAGGCATCACATTGACCTTGCCGCAGGTGAAATGCATATAGAATTCTGCGTCACCGCTTATCTCATGGGTGACAGGCATTTCAACCAGAACGAAGGCGCCTTTCTTCCAGTTCACTGAAGTAATATAGGTGTTGGCATAGCCGGATCCCATGACCGCACTTCCGAATTTGACAGTGGTGAGGCCGCCCCCGAATGTGATCTTACCACCCACAGAGTAGTCCTGTGCAGCCGAGAAAGTAACTTCCGTACCATTGATGGTCAGATTGTCGGCAACGCTGGCGGCAGACGACTTGAAGAGCATAGGGATAGGAGCCCAGGTCTTGACCTCTTCAGCAGCGCCTACGCGCGCCTCGGTCAGGGCTATATCCGCAAGATTGCGTGGCTGCAGGCATCCATTCACAACGATTCCGGTTATGTTGCCACTATTGTCCGGAACTGTTTCGCCAGCGAAGCCAGCAGCCGGTTTCACCTTGGCTGTGAAGGTCACAGAGGTATCCTTGACAGATACCATCTTCACTTCCCCACTCCACTTGGCATTCACGAAATCGTCATGGCACTGGGTACCTACAACAGTCACCAGTTGGTTTTCGAAAGACGCCACAGCATCTGGGTCGATCTGGGCTGGAGAATAGGCATAGACACCTTCCGTAGCGGTGACAGCCGCACCTGAAAGGGCATAGTTTCCACTGGAGATCCTGGTTGCCTTTGCGCCGCTCATGTCGATATGCAGCATCGATCCGGCAGCATAGGTTTCATCGGTCACAAGACGGATGAAATTCTTGCCGTCATCGGTGATGACAACATAACCCTCCGGGCCATTTCCAGCAGCGTTGTCGGAGGCAACCTGGGCATTCACCTCTGAAAACTCGACCATTTCCTCGGATGCCCCATCCTCAAGAAGGGATGCGACTTTGACGATATCAGCAATGGTGAGAGTGTAGATGACAGGCTCGAACTTACCCTGCTGAAGCCTTACCTCGCAGCGGAGGCTGCATTCCTTGGCCTCGACGAAGATCGAGCAGTTTCTATCAGAGTCCTGCACACCGCGCTTGACTGCACCGACGACTACAGCGTCTCCGGTTCCCGAGGTCTGCTCGAGAATAACCCAGTCGGCATCGCAGGAGAGTTCCCATGACACATTGGACCTGATCACCAGGTTGAACTGGTCGCCGTCGCCTGTCAGGGTGTTGATCATCTCGGTTTCAACTTCGAGATATGGCAGTTCCTGTTCAATTGCCGGCTTGCAGGCAAAGAGACAGCACGCGCACAGCAACAGTGCGTAAAATATATTCCTTCTCATGATTAGTTGTAATTTTCAGTGTTCTCGTCCTGCCACTCGTTGATGCCGTCACGGATTCTGTTGCGGAAGGCCAGGGTGTCAGTCACATATGTGGTGGTTCCATCATTGTTGGACCATGCATAGTTGAGATAGATCTCGCGGTCCTGAATCAGCTTTGCACCGTTGTGGTGGCTAGGGCTGCCCGGAATCTCACGGATTTCACGGGTACCGGACACATCCTCGACCTTTACGGTGTTGTCATCGGCAAAGGTCAGCCTGAGGCTGCCCGCCTGGTTGGAAAGCTTGCTGGTGATCACGGAGTTGAAGCCCTCCGTGGTGAGAGTGTATGTTTTGGAGTCGGCCTGAGGCAGCACGCGGTCGTAGCGGGTGTCGCTGACTACCGAGGCATCCGTGTTCTTCCTGACTATACGGCGGCCACCATGGTACCAGTTGCCCCAGAAACGGTTTTCAACCTTGAGAACCATGATCTGGAAGGACCTGTCCACGAGGATGGAATCCACATCTGCGTTGCGGATTGCAAATCCGAGAGCATAGTAAGGAGCGAGCATCTTTGCATCCTCGAACATGGCCGAGGTCGGCTTGAGCGAGATCTTCGCGGTGTGGCGTCCTCTCTTGAAAGCCTTCTCCACGGAAGCTGTGAAATACTCTTCCGGGAGCGCCTGGAGTTCGGTGATCCCGGCAGCCTTGACTTCATTTGTAACATAATCCTGACTCACGAGACCGACGCCACCCTTTCCGAGGAGGCCGTCGATTGCCGAGAACGGAGCAGACTCACCTGAAGTATCGAAGACGGAAAGGTCTGCAGTCAGGAGAGTATTGTCGATTTCCATGTCCACCGCCCTGGTCTTCTCGTTATTGACAATGCCGGCAAGGGCCGCAGTGAAACTCAGCTGCACATCTTCGCCATAAACGAAGGTTCTCAGGTCATACTGATAAGGCGTGAATGCAGCCGAGAACTCGTAGTCGCCGGTATAGTCGCCATAGCATGAAACGAGTGCACAGGCAGAAAGCGCAAGTATGATAAATTTCTTCTTCATATCCATTATTTCCAATTATCCCAGCCTGCATTCTGCTGGAGGTTAGCACATTTACGTATTTCAACGGAAGGAATAGGGCTCCAGAGACTTGGGAACTTCCTGGTTTCTATTTCCTTTGGAGTGAAGCTGCCGGAAGCGTAAACTTCCGCGCCATGCACTGTCACGTTGATATCAGAGAGATCCCCGGTGGAATTCCAGCGGCGGAGATTGAAGTAGCGTGTGCCCTCGAAGCAGGTCACTACCCTCCATTCATTCTTCACGAGAGCGTCGAACTTATCTGCAGACAAGGCACACTCGTCGAGATAGGCATCACCGCCCTTGCCGAGTCCGTCTGTACCATCAGACGTCTTGCGGGTCCTGAGGTATGCCAGGGCATCACGTGCGGAAAGGCCGCAATCGGTTGCGAGCGGTCCGTAAGCCTTGGAGGATGCCTCGGCAAAGATAAGGCACATCTGCTCCCACCTCATCAGGAACACGGTCCTGTAGCCGCGAACGGGATTTGCATCGTACGGATTGAAGCCCTTGTAGGTAAACTTCTTGATGTAGTAGGCGGTCGGAGAGGTAACTAGCATTCCCGGAGCATCCTTCCCACCCACAGAGGTGTCAAAGGTGTACATTACCTCTGAATTGGTATTACGGAGAATCTGCGATCCATTGTAATATATGGAAGCATAGAAACGCGGGTCGCGGCCGTCGTAAGGCTTGGAGGCATCGTAGCCGGACCTGGAATCCGTAATAGGGAAACCGTTCGCCATAGGGAAGGCGTCTACGAGTTCCTGTGTAGGAGCAAGGGTAGCCTCGCCTCCGAAAGACTGAGGATAGAACACATCCTCGATGGATGAGCTGCCGACATTGGTAGGCAGTACAATTTCCGGGCTGTTGATGTCACCCCAGGCAAAGGATGCATAAGGATCGAAGCCGAGCTGGGATTCCTTTTCAAGCTTGTGCTTGATTACCCTGGATGCATAGAGGGCTGCCTGCTCGTACCTGGTCCTGTCCCCTTCCGGGTTGAAAGCGGGACTTGCCCAGAGCAGCCAGGTCATTGCGCGGAGTCCATCGATGGCAACCTGGTCGAAGCAGCGGTAGCGTACGGAACCGAGAACAGGAGTCGCATAGCTCTTGTCGCCCGGATAATCCCTGTTGCTGAGAGGCAGATACGCGTAGGCGGAGTCGCAATCGTCGAGTATCTGCTTCACGGTAGCCTCGAAACTTGCCCTGCGGACCTGTGAAGGATCCGCATCCTCGATTTTGGAAACCGCTGTCATCACCGGCACACCGAGGAGCTCACCGGATGCGCTCTTTCCGCCGAAAACACGGAGCAGATCGTAATGATACCAGGCACGGAGCGCATAGGCATCACCCTGGAGGCTTATCCTGAGAGCCTCGTCCGATTCCGGATCCAGGAGGTAATGGGTATTGAGGCCTATATTGTTCTCAAGGAACATGTTGCAGTAATTGATGGCCTGGTAGGATCTGGTCCAAACCGTAGAGAATGGGTTGGAGTTGATATTGCCGGCACCGACAGAGAACAGTCGGGTATTGTTGTTCTGAAGGCGATAGACGGCATTGTCGGCAGCCGCTTCGGAACCGATGAACTCAGCCAGGTTATAGGACGAAGGACGAAGATTGTAGGCCTTGTCCACAAAACCGCGGATGATCTTCGGATAGTCCTGGTAGTTATCCTCATTGTAAGAGCCGTTCTCGAGAGGATCGAGGAAGGAACATGAGGCAATTGCAAGGGCAGAAGCCCATATGACGAATAGAGTCTTCTTCATGTTAGAATGTGATTTTAGCACCGAGGGTGATGGTTCTCATGAATGGATAAGCGCTCACGCCAGCATCGATATCCTCCGGATCCACATACCTGAGTCCGTGGATGCTGAACAGGTTGTCTCCTCTGAGGTCGACCTTGAGGCTCTTCACAGCCTTGGACTTAGGGAAGTCGAAGCGATAGCTCAGGTCCACATTCTGAAGCTTGAACCAGCTTGCATTCCGGAGCCAGAAGTCTGACGAAAGGAAGTTGTTGGTCAGGTTGTCATAGCTCAGGCGCGGATAATCCCCACCGAGTTCATTCAGGACAAAGGCTGAATAGTTGCCCATTCCGGATCCGCCTGTAAAATAGCCACTGGAAGACAGATTGACATTTCCTCCGGCACGGCCAGTTGCGACCATGTTGAGTTCCAGATTCTTCCATCCGAAATTCAGGTTGATGCTATAGCGCATGTCCGGAGCCGAAGTACCGATTATCACACGGTCGTTGGCATCGATGCTGCCGTCCCCGTTCACATCCTCATAGACAAGGTCTCCGATTCTGAGCGCTGACCTGTCGCCGTATGCCGGGAGGTCTGCAATCTCATCCTCGTCGACATACTTGCCAATACACCTGTAGCCCCAGATCGAAGAGGTAGAAGTGCCGGTCTTCTTCTGGTAGTCATAACTGTAGGTGTCATCGACCAGCTTGGTGTAGTACTGCTCGCCGAAGCCGAATGAACAGCTGGCACCGGCGCCCACGAAGAAGTCGCCGAACTGTCTGTGGAACTGCGCATAGAGATTGAGTCCCTGTGCAGAACGGGCTTCGAAGTTGTCATATACGGTAGTTCCGTCAAGACCATAGAGATATGGGAGCACGGAAGTCACATCGACTGCAATGCCGTCGCGGAGCCATCTGTAATACTCCGCACCGAGGTCGATGCAGCCAAGCAGCTGTGCATCGACACCGAGGTCAGCCTGACGCAGACGGGCCCAGGAGAGCTGGCTGTTGGCAAGGCGCTGGACATTGGTATAGACAGAAGTATGGGTATTGGTTCCGAACCACCACTCGCCGCCATTGATGGACGGGCCGTAGGTCATACCGTTGGAAGTGGCATAGCTGGCCTGATAGAGATACTGGGTGCCGAAGATGTCCGCATTTCCGATTTCACCCACCTGGGCATGCAGGCTGAGTTTGGTAAGGACATCCTTCGTACCGGCCATGAAAGCCTCGTTGTGGAGATTCCACTTTGCACCCACGGTCGGGAAGAAACCGAAGCGGGACCCTTTCTTGAAGCGGGAGCTGCCCGCATATTGCGCAGCCACCTCGACGCAGTAACGGTCCATGTAGTCATAAGCCACATTGCCGGTCAGATAGAGCTGCTTCTGATAATTGGCATCGCCGGTCTGGGCAGAATTGGACATATAATAGGTAATGCCGGCATCTACATTGTGGCCTGCCCCCTTCCACCCATAATCAAACCTGTGATAGAACGCAAGGTTCTGTCCAGTTGCGGTAGAGCTTGTGTTTCTGGAAGTCTGGGTATTGCCCTTGTGGTCGGAAAGTTCCTCGACAATACCCCATGAAGGGTTGCAGTAGTAGGCGATATAGTCATTATTCTTGCCGATGGTGGTGGACAGGAATGAAGAATATTCCAGAGAAGTACGTGAGGTCAGGCCCTTGAGCAGCCAGCCCCAATCCACATCCAGGGCCACGTCGAAGATACCGCTGCGGTTTCTGGTTGTGTAGGTGCCGCCTTCAAGCATCTTCGCATAGTAGTTGGTGGTGAAAGTCTTGGACACGCCGTAGATGGTCTTGTCTCCGGTAGCGTTGTAAGATTCATCGTCTGGCACGTCAAAGGAACTGAGAACGAGAGGATAGGCCACAGCCGGAACCGATCTGTAGTTATACCAGGACACATTGCCCTTGGTGCGATAGCTGACCAGACCCTTGAAGGCTGCGGAAGCCTCGACATAGCGTCCGATCCTGGTGGCGACGTTCGCAACGAGATTGAGTTTGTTGTAATCCGAAGTTGCCGCACGGACGATGTCACCGGTGTGGATGGCGTTCATCGCAACATTGAAACGAATGTTCCTGGAACCGGCAGAGGCATCGAAGGAAATCCTTGCGGTTGGATACATCTGACGGAGCATCAGCGACTTGTAATCCACATTCGGAGCGCTCAGGCTGTTTGGATCCTTAAGCTCGAACTGGGCGATTGTAGCATCGTCATACAGAGGGCTGAGGCCGGCCTCGGCGCGGGCCATGTTATTGAGGATGGCATAGCTGACACCGTCCACCCATTCAGGAAGTGAGCTAATCATGCTGACTCCGGACTCCACATCCGCATTGATGCGCAGAGGAGTATTGTAACGGCCGGTCTTAGTCTTGATGTAAAGGGCGCCATAGGAAGCGATAGGACCGTATTTGGCCTTGTCCAGCACATCCGAAAGGACTGTTATGGACTCGATCTGGTTCGGATCGAGAAGTATCTGGTTGAACGGCACCGGAACGTCATCCACGATGCAGTTCAATGTGGTGAAACCTTTCAGATAGAAGCTGTATGCACCAGAACCGAGGCTATAGGAGTTCAGTCCGCCGGTTGCAGGGCTGAACATGGATCCGCCCGATTCGGTAACCTCGAGGCCCGGCACAAGACCGGTGAGCCTGTTCCTCAGGTCGGAAGTCACCGTTTTCTCAAGCGACGGGACATTGACCTGGCGTACACTGCCGGTGGTCCTTTCTGCCGTCACAGTACGGCCGAACGGCATGGCGAGAGTATCCTTCTGCTGGGCAAAGGAAGCGACAGCTGCTCCGAGCAGGAGCACAGAGGTAAAAAGTATCTTCTTCATATCCTTACTGCCATTTCTGATTGTTAACAAAATTCTTCATCGTATTCGCCTGATTGTCCGGGAACGGGAGGTAGTACATGTAGTCCTTCCATTTGCACTGACGGTTTGAAGGGATAGGCTTACGGGTGTAGATACGGCCGGCAGGATTCTGCTCAGTCGGCAGACACTTCTCCACATACATTCCGTAGAGGGTCTCCGACATAGTCTGCGGAGCAGTCATCCAGCGGCGGATGTCGAAGTAGTAGTGGTTGCTCTCATATGCAAGCTCCACGCACCTTTCATTGCGGATATGCTCGCGGAACACATCCTTGTCGGCGCTGTAGGCAGCTTTGACATCCGGCATGTTCACGCGGTTGCGGATGATGTTGATGGCATCCACAGCGGAAAGGGACTGGCCTGCAGCGGTTCCGGCAGGACCGTATGCCTCGTTTACTGCCTCCGCATAACTGAGGTAGAGTTCACCGAGACGGAAGCAAGGATCCAGGTGGTAGTGGGCGCCAGAGAACGAGCCGTTCCAGTAGCGCTTGCAGTAATATCCGGTATTGGATCCGCCCTGGGTATTGCTGTCACCGGTTCCCCACTCGATGCCATAGTACATCTGGGTTGAATTGATATTGGTGGTTGGGTAAGTGCCGGTAGACGGGTCATAATAGATATTGAAGCAGCCACCTGCTGAAGAAATGGAAGCATTTGCATGGGCAGGAGAACCGTCATGGATGATCACGAGATCCATACGCGGGTCTCTGTTGACATATGGATTCTGCTCGTTGTAGCTTCCAGCCGCTTCTGCAACCGCCCTTTCTTCAGGAGTCCTGAGGGAGTAGCCGTCAGCAGTCTCGAAGCGGTCGACGAAATTCTGGGTAGGATGGGTTCCTGAAGATCCCTTGATGCCGGAAAGCTTGGACTGGCAGTAAGAGAGCATGCCGCCGAAGTTCTGGACATTGTTGGCTGCGCTGTAGGAATACCCCCAGAGCACCTCGTTGGTAATGGCGGTGCCATAGTAATTATTGGTATAGGTGGAAAGTGGCTGCAGTTCATAGCCGTTGGCGACGCAGGCCTGGATAGCCTCACCGCAGGCTTCTGCAGCAGCCTCCCAGTCACTCTGTCCATCTTCGTTGCAGAGAGGGCTGGCTGCATAGAGAAGGGCGCGTGCCCTGACGGCCAGCGCGAGACAGCCGCTAGGCTTCTTGATCTCATCTGTGCTCGGAACGAGGTTTTCAGGAGTATTCCTTCTCATAAGACCGGCCTCTTTCAGGAGTTCGTAAGCCCTGTAGAGATCTTTAGCAGCCTTCACATACGTATCATGGGCCGACCCGCGGACGAGATCCCACTCGTCATCACCGCCGATGACATAGTCGATGTAAGGCATGCCACCGAAATAGCGACAGAGGGTAAAATGGGCAAGACCTCTGATGAAGTAGGCTTCACCGAGAAGCTGGTTGCGCTCCTTTTCAGTACCGTTCTGCAACATCGGGAAATTGGCAATGCTCTTGTTCGCGATGCGGATCATCTTGAACATCGCATCCGCAACAGGCTTATCTGCTGTTGCAGTCGAGAAGGTGAACTGATTGATGATGTCCTGGCTGAGATAGCCCTGCTTGAAGTTGCGCTGGGCAAAACCGAGACGGCCGCAGTCAGCTGCATCGGTAGTAGCAACCCACGCAAAATAATAGGTCTGCAGCATATCCATATAAAAAGGATAGCACAGGTTTATGGTAGTCTTGTTCTTTCCGTTGTTGGCGTCGTATACGACATTCAGGAAGGAATATGCACTGGTATAGGTACTGAAAACGTCCTCCTCGGTAATGCCGAGCTCAGGATCGACGTTCAGATAGTCGCATCCTGTGAGGGAGAGGGCCAGAAGCCCTGATATTATGATATTTCTCGCTTTCATCTCTATCTGAAATTAATGTTGAGCCCCAGCTTCACAGTCCTCATGAGAGGATAGTATGAAGATGCGGTATTAGTCTGCTGAGGATTGCCCTCGAGAAGTCCTGAAATGGTGAAGAGGTTGTTGCAGGTCAGGTTGATCGTGAGGTTGTCGATTCCGGCCCTCTCCTGAAGCCTGCGGCTGCTGAAGGAATATCCCACATAGAGTTCCTTCATGTCGAAGTAATCCGATTTGCGCCAGGTATATCCATCGAGTGCGAGGTCATAGCCCGGATAGGTGCTGGTACCGCCAGCCCACGAATACATCTGGTCATTGTAGGAGAGAACTGGGGCGGATGCGTTCCTGTTCACAGGGCTCCAGTAGTCAAGCTGTGCCTTGTGCACGGTGAGGTCACCCGAAAGGAACGGAACCATGTAGGCGCGCTTGTACTCGACATATTTGCCGATGGTGCCGGCGAATACGGCTCTTGCAGTCAGTCCTTTGTATCCGATTCCAAGGTTGATGGAATAGGTGCATGGAGGGTAGGCGCATCCGAGAATGGTATGGAGGTCCTTGTCGGTTATGGCGCCGTCGCAGTAGTAGTCGAGGAACTTGTAGACGCCAGGGACGATATTGTTCCATGACGAGGTATAGGTCGGATAACCGTGGATTTCGTCGATTGACTGGAAATACCTGTCGTCAACGAGGGTCGAACCGGTACGCTGCGATCCGTATGCGGTGCCCGCAACCTTCTTGTATTCCGGGTTGTACGGGATATCTGCATAGGCTACAATCCTGTTTTCATTGAGAGAAGCCATCGCACCGATCTCGTAAGAGAATGAACTTGCGTAGATCTTTCTCCAGTTGATCTCGATGTCGATGCCATGCTTCTTCATGCTGCCGGAGTTGGTATCCTTGAACTTCACACCGAGGAGCGGAGTGGTCACCGGAGTGAGGAGCATATCGTAACGGAACTCGTCGAAAAGGTCGACATTGATGGTGAGGGCATCCTTGAAGAAACCGAGTTCAAAGCCCAGGTCCTTCTTGTCCGCTGTCTCCCAGCGTGCACCGTCATTTGCGGCAGCTCCTTCTATGTAGTGCCATCTGTCGATCTTGTCCGCATCGGTATACTTTTCATAGGTGTATGCACTGTAATAGAGGAAGTTCGCAGCTGCGGAATCGCTTCCGACAAGGCCCCATGAGAAACGGACCTTCATGGTGCTCCACCAAGGCATGGCGCTCTTCCAGAACTTCTCACGTGAAGGCACGTAGCCAACTGCCATGGATGGGAAAAAGCCGTAGCGGTTCTTAGGCGCAAACTGCTCGGAACCGGTCACGCCGGCGTTGATCTCGAGGAGATACTTCTTGTCATATCCGTAGGTCACACGACCAACGGCCGACTGGTTTCGCTTAGGGGAAGCAGCTCCGGAGTTGTACTGGCGCTGGTTGTAAAGAGCGGTTGCAGTTACAGCGTGCTTGCCGAAATTGCGCTTGTAGTTGAGTGCTCCTTCAAGATAGAAGATGAAGGCTACGCCGCTTGCTCCGGTGGACTGGGCTTCAGACTGCGGATTCTGGACATATACGCTCGAAGCATCAGCCGAGGAGGTGTTCCATATGTCCTTCTCACCGAGATCATAGCGCTTCCAGTCAATGCTCCAGGACGGAATGGTAGTGGAACTGTACTGGGAGTTTCGGGAGTAGACGGAACTCAGGGATGCGGTCGCCTTCGCAGAGAGTCCCTTGGTGATGAAATCCAGTTTCTGGTTGAGTGTGAGGTCGGTCACGAGCCTGTTGCTGGTGGTCTGGAGCCAGCTAGGGGTCATGAGGTAGACCATAGGATTCTCAAAGTTGGAACCGGCACTTGAAGCCAGTCTGTTCTCTGATGCATCCGGATAGTTAGGATCAGGATACAGGGAGAATACATCAGATGGGAAATAAGCCGGATAGATAGCTCCGGTTGCCATATATACCGTATTGAATATCTGGCCGGTGTTGACGGTGGTACCACTTACTGTCGGAGCCTTGTTGATGGTGATGACACCACCGAGCTTGAAGGCCAGGTTGGTGGTCTTGGTGATGTTCACATCCAGGTTGAGACGGTAGTTGATACGGTCCGAAGAATAGTTCGACTTGGTGATGCCGGAAAGATTCTTCAGAATGGATCCTTCATTATAATAGGTAACGCCGGAATAGTACTTCACCCTGTCATTGCCGCCGGAGACATCCAAGGATGCGTTGACGGTCGGTGCCAGCGGATTGAAAACCTCACTGTACCAGTCCACGTCCGGATAGCGGTACGGATCCGACTGGTCGCGGTATTTCCTGATTACCGCATCGCTATAGAGAGAACCGAATGAGCGATCGTTCTTCATGGCCACATTTGCCATCTCGGCAGTCACTGCGGAACCGACATGCTCCTGGAGCCTGAGCGGGCTCTTCATACCGCTCTCCACATTGATATGGATCTTAGGCTTTCCAGCCTGTCCGGTCTTGGTGGTTACGAGAATCACACCGTTTGCACCCTTCGCACCGAAGACTGCCGTAGCGGAGGCATCCTTGAGCACGCTGATGCTCTTTACCTCTGACGGGTTGACATCTGACATCCTTCTTTCGATGCCATCCACGAGCACCAGAGGCGCATTGCCGTTCCAGCTGGAGAGGCCACGGAGCATAAGGGTGGTCTCATCCTGACCTGGTGCACCATTGGTGGTGGAGGTCATGAGGCCGGCCACCTTGCCTGTGAGCGCACTCATCAGCGAGTTGGTTCCCGTGTTGCTGATTCTTTCCGACGATACGGTTGAAATGGCACCAACGACACTCTGCTTTTCCTGGGTGCCGTATCCCACCACAACAACATCATCCAGCATTTCACTGTCCGGTTCGAGCGTAACGAACCAGTCGCCGGACTTGTCGAACTGCTTCTCCTGGGTCTGATAGCCCACACAGGACACCTGCAGGACCGAACCGGAGGTTACAGAGATCTGGAAGGATCCCTTGTCATCTGTGGCTGCGCCTTCCGAAGGCCGCCCTTTCACCAGGACAGCCGCGCCAATGGCGGGAAGACCATCTTCATCCACCACGGTACCCTTGACAACAATCCTGCCCTGGGCATGGGCCGTCTGGGAGACAGCCATGGCAAGGAGCAGGACTGCGGAGGCCGCAGCAGACAGAATGCTTTTCAGTCTATTCATATAATTAATGGAAAATTTAGTTGTCAAATCTTATGTGGTACATATTGTAACCTATATTCCGGACATGCTTGACGGTCTCCGGATAAGGAGTGTCGCAGCAATCAGTAAAGCCGACCTGGAAATTCTCTCCGTCGAAACGGCCGGTGCAAGGCTGATCCGAGAACTGGTGCCAGTTGGTACCGATCAGGCAAGGATTCTTCAGGCAGGACAGCAGGTAGTATTCGTAGGCTGCGCCCTTGCCCTCCTGGTTGTTGGTAGTCACCTGGCCCGGGTGGAACATTCCCCTGTCCATCGCTCCGAAATGGAACTCGCCAAGTACAACCGGCAGATCGATGCCCTCAGGCAGCTTGAAGTCTGCACGGTCGAAGGTGTAGTTGTTGTAACTCATCACGTCAACGTATTTAGCAGCGATTCTGACTACGAATTCTGGAGATGATGAGAATCGGCAACCCATATACAGTTTGTTCGGAGCTACCTGCTTGAAGACATCCCTCACGACAGAGAAGTACTTGTCCACAATCAGAAGAGTCAGTTCCTCAAGGTCCGCATTGGCATTTTTGGGCAGATGCTTGCGGTTCTGGAGGAGCGCATTCCAGCTCTTGAGCTTTGTACCCCAGGCAGCGTTCAGCTTGTCAATTGTCTTGTATTTCTTTACCAGCGCATCGATCAGCACCATCTTGCTGGCCTGGGAAGGAGAAGCGCAGAGTGCGAGAGAGGCGAAATTTGCCTGGCTGCCCCAAGCGATCTCATTGTCAACATAGAATCCCAGGCACCAAGGATCATTCAACTGATCGATCTTTGCCTCGAGATGGGCTCTCACGCAGAGAGGGAAAGAATTATCGAATGGATCGATGAATGGCCACCATCCGCGGGAGCCTTCGAGAACCGGCCATACAGGATAGCCTTCAACCGGTGCACCGAGATCCACACGCTCGTTGTAGACAGTCCTGTCCATCGCACAGATAGCAGGATCTGAGGAATTGGCCATGGTGTTTATTCCCCAGCTGCGGCAGCGGCGGTGAGCGAGATCAGACCATATCTCCATGTAATTCTCTCCATATTTGCGGTATGCATTTGCTGAAGAGTAGTCGTAGGTCTCCTTGATGTTGCGGGCAACGTAATATGGCCACAGAAGCGCATCGTGAGTAGAATAAAATGCATAGAACGGATCGTTCTCATCGGTCGGGAGGCCCTCGAAATAGAATTTTCTGTCGTCAAGAGGAGTAACGCAGCATGACGGAGTGACGCGTACGACGCCGTGAGACCAGAAGAGATAGCCGTCTGGATCTATCATCCACCACTTTCCGTCCACCTTCTGCACGCGGAACTGGCCGGTTGCCTCAAAACGAGGACCGTTTTTCCAACCGCCCCACTGATTCCAATCCTCCGGGCCCTGATACCTGGCCAGGTCCTTCTCCTCAGCAGCCTTTGCCTTTGCCAGATCCTTGTCCGAGTGGATCTTGCCCTTCCAGTCGGCGTGCCTGTACTGGCCGTACCTGTCCACGAACGGGAACATCTGGGCCTCGGTCATCTTCATGACAGATGGAGCCACGCGCTTTCCCGGCACGAGGCGTATGTTGGAGATGGTATACTTGATACCCGGATAGCCTTTGACCACCGAGAGGGCGATCTGATGCACATCTTTCACATCCAGATCATAGGAAAAGAGGTTGAGGGCATGAGAATACGGAGTTCCCCTCATCAGCGAGAATTTCGCATTCACCTCAGGATGAGGCATGTCAGGAGGCAGGTTCATCACGATATCCACTTTTTCTCCCGGCTGAACGGCATATACAAACTCGAACACACCGGTCTTGGCCCGGTTGGTTCTGCCGGTATATTCTTTCTTGTCAGCACGGGAATCCAGCATGTCGCAGCATATGAACATGGGATGCACTGCATCTTTGTTCTGGAAAGTAAAGTTGAGGGAAACATAGGTGCTCAGATCGAAATCGCCGTCGAACTTGATGCCCGAGTTGGATGCCTTCGCTATGATATCATAGGCCCCGTCTGTTTCGGTAAATTGCGTTCCAAACAGCGCACCAGCCTCAAAACCGCTTTCCTTGGAAAGTTTGAGAGGCTGCTGCTTCTTGGAAGCTGCAGTGGAAAGGAACGATGAACTTATTGCTGAAAGCAGCAGGATAAAGACAAAAATTCTCTTCATATAGGTGCTTTGGTGTGGTTACTTTGGTGTGGTATAGTGTAAGCAATATTAATGATTTTTTGCAATACCACAAGCATTTTTGAAATATTTTTGCACCCAAGAGCACCAAAGGAAAATTATTGCTACATTTGCAATATGGACATTGAAATCAGACACAACAATCCCGAGCCGCCCTACAAGCAGATAGTATCCAGAATAGAATATCTGGCCGCTTCCGGGAAGCTGCCGGCAGATACCCAGCTGCCCTCCCTCGCCGAACTGTCTGAACAGCTCGACGTATCGCCCGAAACCATCAAGAAATCCTATGCCCTGCTCAAAAGCAAAGGCAAGGTCTATGCGAAGCAGGGAGTCGGATACTTCATCAGCGGAGCCACCCGGTCAAAAAGCAGGATACTGATGATAATAGACCGTCTGGATTCGTACAAGGCGCAGATACAGAGAGGATTATCCGACACCATACAGAAGGAAGGGGATATCACCATCCGCCTGCACAACCAGGATGTGGACGCATTTGTAGACATCCTCGATGCAACCCTCGGCTCGTATGACTGGTACATTGTGGCACCCCATTTCTCTCTGGATAGGAACAAGACTGCAAAACTCATCAGCGCCCTTTCCAGAATCCCAGCCGGCAGACTTATTATTATAGACAGGAAGATTTCGGACCTGAAAGGCAACTATGGGGAGATCGTGCAGGACTTCAGCAACGACGCTGCCAAGACACTGGCGGAAATGAGAAACCGTCTCACCCACTACTCAAGGGCGATCATACTCTCCCCTGCCGGAGGTCTCTACTGCAAGGAAATCCGCGAAGGCCTGGTGCAGATGTTCGACCAGATGGGTATGACGGTACAGACAGCTGTCAGGTACGACTCTTCTATGATGGGACTGGGGGTCGTCTTCATAGTTCTCGGCCGTACCAGCGGCGAGATTCCGTTCAGCATTCTGCGCGACTGCGACAGGATGGGGCTGAAACTGGGAGTCGCCATTGGTCTCGTAACCTACAACGACGAGGCCACCAACGAATTCATCTGCGGAGGCATCAGCTGCCTGACCTCAGATTTCTACAAGATGGGCTGCCTGGCGGGCGAAATGATCAGCACAGGCGCCGTAAGCAAGGTGCACAATCCATTCTCGATAAAACTCAGGAACTCATTGTAATTACATAAGATGCGCAACACAAGACTGATATTCATTCTGGCTGTCTGTATGCTGGCAGCGGCCTGCGTCCAGAAAGAAGGCAACGGCCTGACCAAACTTCTGTTCACCCAGGGAACATACTCCTTGGAAGAAGGAGACGAAATTGTCCCGGAGATAAGACTGGTGGAGAACAGCAAGTATAATCCATACAATCCGGCAGCCAATCCAAAGGGGCTTGTATTCACATCATCAGACGAAAGCATCTTCACGGTCTCGCCCCAGTGCGTTATAACGGCAGTTTCTGCAGGGGAAGCTACACTGACTGCAAGCGGAAGCGGGCTCAGCGCCAAGACTAAAGTTTCCGTGAGCGCCAAGGGCTACCACCTCCCGGACATCCACGCCCCATTCACCCCGTCCATGATTTTTGGGCAGTTCGCAATGAAGAACTCCGCAAATCAGAGCCTCAACCCGCAGTCATTCGACATTGACAGCAACGGCAAGATATGGTTGGAAGGAGCGAGAAAGCCCTTTGTGCATGTAATCAGATTCTCCCAGGCCGGGAAGGTCGATCCCGCTACCGGAGCCCTGAACGGCTGCGCTGCCGACGCCGGAATGGAAATCTTCTACGCCGGACACGGAACATGTCTCTGTGTGGAACCGGGTACAGATGCCAAGAACCAGCACTTCTGGTTCGCCAACTTCGGAACCAAGCAGGCTGACGGATCCTATCTCAAGCCCAAGATACTCTCCAGAACTCTTTATGTGCCGGGCAAGAGGATACTCCCTCAGGAAGCAGACGAGCATTTCTACTTTGGAGAGGAATACATACAGATGCTCCCATGCATCGATTTTGAAAGCGGCATTCTGGCTATCTGGATCAGCAGCAAGGCCACAGTGACCATGTTCCGTCTGGAAGATGTGCTGGCCGCGCCGGTTAAAGAGATGGAAATCGGAGGCATGGTCTGGGGAGGAGAAGCTGAATCTCCATCCAAGTATGCCACCGAAGGCACGGTCTCCGTCAGCATCAAAGCGCACGACTGCAGAAACCTCACCCCGGTTGCCAAATTCAAGATGACGGTCAGCGGAGGTACCCAGGGCTATTGTGTCTATGGCAGCGATCACAGGTCATACCACCTTGCCGGCGCTTCCACTCCTGTCAACACCCGGATCACGGTCTATGACGGACAGGGAAATGCCATAATTCCGTCTGAAGGCTTCGGATTTGACGACGACATAAGCAAGCTAATAGAGAATGGTCTGACCACCAAGGAATACCTGGAGTCGGAAGGCATACGTATCAGGGACAAGAAAATGTACATCTGCGTGGCTTCGACAATCGGTTCCAACAGGGTTACAACAATTTTACAGTTCTTGTAGAATCTAAGCTGAATTTATGTATCTTTGTACCACACCTCACCTAAGCGTACCACACACCAGCAAAAGACACATAAGTCAGATATGATCGCACTGAACATAGACCTTGAAAGCAAGATAGCTGTCTACAAGCAGCTGATGTCCGAAATCACCTCTGCCATCCTAGACGGCAGGCTCAAGAGCGGAGACATCGTCCCATCCATGAACGAACTCTCCGAAGAACTTGGAATCTCGAAGGAAACCGTAAAGCGAGCCTATGGCCTGCTCCGCGAAAAAGGGATTCTGGAAGCCCAGCAGGGCAAGGGTTTCTATGTCGCGGACGACAGCAAGAAGGACAGCATCTCGGTACTCTTCATCTTCGACAAACTCAGCACCTACAAGCAGGAAGTCGTGCACGGATTCCACCAGGAGATTAAGGACAAGACGGAGGAAACCATGCTGGTATTCAACCAGGATCTGGACCTCTTCGAGTACTTCATCAACGAGAATCTCGGACGCTTCGACTACTACATAATCTCCCCGCACTTCCATCTCGACGAGGCCTCCCAGAAGAGGGCGGCGAAGATTCTGCGCCGCATCCCGAACCACAAGCTGATAATGATCGACAAATGGATTCCTGAAGTTCCAGGCAATTACGGGGCAGTCTACCAGGATTTCGAAAACGACGCGGCAAACGGTCTCCTCGAAGGGCTCGGCAAGCTCAAGGCGCTGGGCAAGCTCAATGTCATAACACTGCCATCTTCCCTCTACGGTCCCGTGATCTGCAAAAAAATAGCGACCTTCTGCAAGGAAAACGGGATCAAGGTTAATTTCCTTTCCGAAGCACCTAAGGACATTCACAAGGGAGATGCCTTCCTGATGCTCAACTCCCAGCTTGACTCAGGGCTCATTGCACTCTGGGAGAATGCCAACGCCTGCGGTCTCAAGGTTGGAGAGGACTATTGCATAATCTCCTACAACGAAACCCAGATCGATGCCATAGTCCTCAACGGACTTACCACCATCTCTACAGATTTCGCGGAAATGGGACGCGAGGCGGCACGCATGATCAACGACCGCAAGATGTGGAAGACCCACTGCCCTTTCGGGATGAACAAGCGAAACACGTTCTAGACTTTGCTTTGCGAGGCTGGTTTCGGCGGCGAAGTTTGTTTCGGCTGCTTTTCGGCTCCGAGGCATCTGATTTTCAGACCGTCTCGCTACGCTCGACCCCTCCCACTGCGCTCGCTATGCTCGCTTGTAGGTCCCTCCCTCTTACATAGCCGAGGGTGGCTATGGGTCTGAAAATCAGATGTCTCTGCGCCTTTTGGGCAGCCGCGAAGGAGGCCCGGAGTTGCAAACCACCCCATCTCTGCAACTACCCGTAGCTTCGGACGCGGCCGGAGTTGCAAACTACCCCATCTCTGCAACTTTTGATGGCTTCGGACGCGCCCGGAGTTGCAAAACACCCCATCTCTGCAACTGCCCGTAGCCTCGGACACGCCAACGACGGAGTTGAATACAACATAGATTTTCACAAATAAAACAGTGATTTTTGCAAAATTGTGATTTTTGAACAAAAGAGAACGTACATTGCGTCAAAAATTATGGCATGGACGCATTTTACGACACCGAAGGATTGTGCCAGGACTGTTTTGACAAACTAGGTCAATGCTGGCACTTGTGGACAGATGAAGACCATGAGATCATATTCAGGAATGAGGATGACTACAAGATGGCTATGGCTATAATTGCCATGGCGTCAATGCTATTCCCAAATTTAAAAGTCTTGACATTTGAAATCATGAGCAACCATCTTCATATGGCACTCGCCGGAAAAAGAGAAGAAGTTCTTGCGCTATTTGAAAAAATCGTATCGATGATTAAAGCGGTACTCAACAGTGAAGGCAGGTTACTGAGCCTGAAAAACTTTAACTGCCATCTCCGTATGATCGAATCATTGTCAGACTGCAGGAACACCATTGTATATATAAATAGAAACGGTTATGTTGCGAGACCGGATCACTCACCAATAACATATCCGTGGGGCGCGAACTCATGCTTTTACAACAATTCGTCATTTCAAATCTATGAGACGAGCAAGGAAATATTGACCTGGAGACAGCGTCTGGCAATCGCACACACCCACGACGTGGATCCCCTCAAGCATGTCATGTCCGTCAATGAAGTTGTCAGCCCATGGTGTTTCTGCTATATACGCGAAGCTGAACAATTGTTCAGAGGTGCTGCACATTATTTCTTCTGTCTATCGAAGAATATTGAAGCTAACAAACAGATTGCCAGCGAGATAGGCGAAAGAGTCTATTACACGGATGACGAATTGTTCGCTCTGCTCACTGCCATGGCTGCGCGCAAGTATTCCACCCAACTGAAGTTACTCTCGAGAGAGGCAAAAATCGACCTTGCAAAATCCATTCACTATGAGTACAATGCAACATGCAAACAGATTTCGCGTATGCTGAAGTTAGATATCAATGTAGTGACCAGCCTCTTTCCGAAAGGCAGATAGGATGGCAAACGGACCAGACTTTGTTAGAGAAATAATTACTAGACCCCGCATGAGTTGCAAAACACACCGAATCTGCGATCGGCTGCGAGGCTGCTTTCCGGCTCCGAGGCATCTGCGCCTTTCGGGCAGCCGCGAAGGAGGCCCAGAGTTGCAAACCACCCCGTATTTGCAACTTTGGAGAGCTTCGGACCCCGTCTGAGTTGCAAAACGCCCCGCTTTTGCAACTGCCCGTAGCCTCAGACCCCGCATGAGTTGCAAACCACCCCGCCTTTGCAACTTTTGCAAGCAGAAGAGCCACGCCAAGCCGAAAAATTGCTAAATTTGTAATAGCATGATAACCTTGACAAAAGACGGTCTCGTCATTGAACTGGCCGAGCCACGCACATATTACAAAGGCACCCGCTTCGACGCAAACGGGATTTTCCGCCGTATCAGCAAAGACGGCTATGTGTTTGCAGATGAATGGTTTGACTCGCCCGATCCACTGCGTCACGACAATGTATGCGGATGCTCGGAAGAATTCTACGGCACCTACGGATATGACGAAGCGGCAACAGGCGGCAGCTTCCTTAAAATCGGCGTCGGCATGCTGCGAAAAGAAACGGACGCGCCCTACGACTGGTTCCATCGATACGAAATCGCAGACGGCGGGCGGATCGAAGTCGAAACAGACGGGGTCAAAGCCATATACCGCCACACACTCGACGGGCAGTACAGATATATAAAAGAAATAGAACTGCTCGACGGCAGCAGTTTCGTAATACGTCACAGCCTGACGAATTGCAGGCAAGACAAACTGGAAATCAACAGCTACTGCCATAACTTCTTCACCTTCGAAGGCAAGCCGACAGCCAGGGAGAGACAGATGGATTTTCCCGCCACACCGTACGGAAACTGGAGAGAGAACTCGCTCCACGGCTATCTGGAAGGAACTTCACTGCACTTTGACGCAGAACTACAGCAAGGAGAGACTGCCTATATCGGAAACCTGCGCCTTAACCCACAGCCTGAAAACTTCAGCATGGTGCTGAGGGAAGGAGAACGCTCAGTCGAAATAAAAAGCGACAGGCCACTCGACCATATGGTGATGTGGGCCTGCCGTAGAGTTGCCTGTCCTGAGCCGTACATCCATCTGGTCGCAGAACCAGGCAATGAAATCAGATGGAAACTAGGATATCGACTGAAATAACTACTCTGAAAAAAATCTGACCGCAAAAGGAAGAACTAGACGCATCATTTCTGAAACACCTTGAATGAACCGAAAGAATTCAATCCATTTGACACCATAACAGTCCATTCCTTTGATTCGGAGGAAGATTCACATGTAACTATCAACACATTGCGATCTAAGTATACACTCAGGCCGTCATAGAACATCACGCCTTCAAGAATCCCAGATGATTTACCGGACGAATTAAATATTTTATCAAGATAGATATGCTCACAATTAGTCGGAGCAATTGCCTGTTGCCCACCTGATCGAGTAAAAACTAACTCATCAGAATCAAATCTGATTTTTTCAGCTCTTCCTTCTACACATGAGTTAAATAGAATTAACGAAACAAGAAAAGCTATAACTATAAAAGCAACACGTTTCATGGCCTGGACACTATGATATTTTTTCGATTATCAGAAAATGTTAGGTCCTCAATAGAACTTTGAGGAAAACTAGCATCTAGAAACCAACCAGGCGCCAAACTCTCCCATCCCCAGTTCATATGAAAAGAAAGTATTTGCTCCGGAGCCCCATAATAGCGGTCCATAAACTCAAAATATAGAGGCTCGGATTCTGGGGAAACAATATATAGTTCATATTCCATTACAGAGGAGAATAATCTGTAGCCATCACACACCCAGGCATGTCCGTCATTATGAGAATTCTTTCCTCGCATAAAAACTGGATTATTGTTTGGACTTTTAAGCGAGTTGATAACATGGGATGGAATATGTCCTTCAACAGTCGTATTATAGCCAAAATTATTAAACACTTGATTTGCCATTATGTAATTACCACCACCAGAATGAGTTATCAATAATCTACGCCGCAGATCCGCAAGAAATGATGCCAATGTATTAGTTGAAGTTGCATTTGGCATATCAGACCAATTGATATCTATCGGATATTCGTGATATTTCATTATCTGAGCAACCGCAATTGTCACACAGCCCATAGTTGCTCCATTAGTCAAAGCACTGTCATACGGATCACCCTGATGCCATAGAGTAGATAATAGAGGTTGGGTCGAATTGAATGAGGAATTATCCCTATAAGCAATCACTGAATGATACATATCATATCGATAATCCTCATTCTCACGAGCAAGTGAACAAAAGGACTCATAAACATCATCCGGCAAACCTACCGGCTGCTCACTCAAAAAACACCACTCATATCCATCGAGTTCAAGCCTATCTATCAACTCCACCAAAGCATCATTATAGTCACCATAATCAACTCTAGAAAGGTACCTTGGGGGAAACTTCTGACGATTAACGAGTTGCTGACCTAAATACTCACTCCAATCGTCCGAAAATTTCTTGATATTAGTAGAATCAGAATGTGAAATAGCATTCAAATACCCTTCCACAAGAACAGACATAGGGTTATTATTTGTAATGACCGAAGGACAATGGGCATCTGGTATTACTGCCAGCACCGGATAAAATGCTCTCGAGGCGGATATTAACGCAGAGCCAGAATCACCGTTTATTATATATATTCCTGGGGTACCGTCCACACAATCGATAAGAGAAATCTCTACATCATCAATAGTTGACTTTGTTCTTATTCCGAAAATTTTCGAATAAACATCAATTGCTTCAGAACTAGAAACATTTTTTTCATTTGCTGATATAAACTTCTGTGTGGACACCATTTCTGATTTACCACATCCAACAAGAAGGATAACAACAATTAAAAGTTTTGATAAACGATTCATTGGTTAGTTTTATTGGTTAAATGATTTTTATACAAATATGATATATAACTATTGAAAGTACAAATTTAAGTTTCGCAAGTAGATATTAACAAAAAAAGCTAGGTCGAAAATCATTGAAAAAGTTGGGCTATTGAAGTCGTCTTTCACGAAGGAAAGTCCCTGCTCAAGCTTGGCAAATGCCAGTGTAGGGACTTCGGTTCGCAGATAGCTTCAATATCACTCAACATGCTGTAATACAACTTATTGCCATACATCAAGAGGATCTGTAAACTTCCCGTTTTTCGGACAGGCTATAACTTTACAAAGTTAAACTTTTCTT
>JAKSJK010000021.1 GCA_024398095.1 Bacteroidales bacterium | reverse complement strand
GTTTCATGGTGTGGTTCATGTTTGCGGTGTAAAGATACAAAAAAACGGACGTCTTTGTGCGACGTCCGTCCTGCTCTGCAAACAAAAAAGTCGGGACTCTCGTCTCGACTTTTTGTGCTCCTGAACCAGGACTTGAACCTGGGACCCTCTGATTAACAGTCAGATGCTCTAACCAACTGAGCTATTCAGGAATGTACCCTTGCTTTCGTTTGGGATTGCAAATGTACTACATATTTTTGGTTCTGCAAATTTTTTCAAACTTTTTTTGCTCTTTTTTTACGATTGGCAAGTTTCCAGCTTTTTTGCTATTTTTGTAGGTTGATATAATTGAAAAATCCTATGGATATCGAACTTCTGTCGAAAATGGTGAAGGAACTGATTCTGGACAATGACCGGGTCAGTCTGCCGGGTGTGGGTGCATTTGTGGCTGAAATGGTGCCATCTTCATTCTCCGATAGGGGATATACCATCAATCCGCCATATCGCAGGCTCGCTTTCCGCCAGGGGAAGTCGCAGGATACAGACAACTTGCTTGTCGACCTGTATGCTTCAGCCAACAAGGTGGACGCGTCGATCGCAGAAATGGTGATCAATGAGTTTGTCGATGGCCTGGTCGTGGAACTCAAGTCCCGCAAGACCATCGTATTCCCGGAACTCGGCCGCCTGCGTGCCACGCGTGAGAACAATATCTTCTTCATTCCTGACGAAAATCTCGACATATTCCCCGAGGGTTTCGGCCTCGAGGCTATTTCCCTGAAGTCCCATTCCAAGCCGACATCCTTCGATTTTACCGAACTTGACGCTGCCATTACCGCTCCTGCGCCTGCACCGGAGCCCGAGCCCGCGTCTGCTCCCGACCCGGCACCTGCCCCGGAGATAGAACCGGAGCCAGAACCGGCCATTTCCGAGAGCCTGCCGGCTGATGGTGTCTGCAACGAGGAACCGGAGGCAGCAGAAGCCGCCACGGAGCCGGAAGATGCCGCGCAGATGCTCCAAGCCCATGAACAGTATTTCGGTATTGCCGTTGACGATGAAGAATCTGTGGGCGGCGTCAGCATATGGAAACGCTGGTGGTTCATCACCCTGATGGTCATCGTCGGAATTGTGGCTTTGGCAGCGATAGCCTATGGAATCTTCATGCTGCTTGTCCATACCAACCCGGACCTCATCGACAGAATTCTCTATTCCCCACAGGAACTTGAAATAATAAACCATTACAAGAATTAGAACTTGACGGATAAGATGGAAACCAAACTCACCCGCAAGCATCATGTGGCCTGCTACAACACCGACCAGCTTTCAAGAATGAAACTTGCCGCACTTCTGGACTTTGCCCAGGATATGGCCGGTGACCATGCCGATATACTCGGTTTCGGCGATGAAGTGCTGGCTCCCCAGCATATAGCCTGGGTGCTTTCACGCATCAAGGTACACATGGACGAATACCCTCACTGGAGGGATGAAATAGAGATAACCACCTGGCACAGGGGCCTGGACGGCCCATTCTACATCAGGGATTACCAGGTCAGGGACAGCAAGGGTACTGTCATCGGAGCCATCACGACTTCGTGGGTGCTGCTCAATATCGACGAGAGAAGGATGATCCGTTCGGCCATTGCTACCGAGGAGGAGGGCATCTGCCACGATATCGCTCTCGAGCCGGTTGCGTCACGTCTGAGGCTGCCTCGTGAAATCGAGATGGAGGAGTGCGGCCAGCGTGTGGTCAGCTACTCCGACATAGACAAGAATGAACATACCAACAATGTGCGCTACACCGTATGGGCCATTGACTGTCTCGACCGTCAGCTCGTCACGGAGAATCCGATACGCAGTTTCGAGATCAATTTCATAAGGGAGGCCCGCCCGAACGAGACTGTGGATCTCAGAAAGGGTTGTGTTACCGATGAGAACGGGGTCACAAGCTGGTATGTCGAGGGTCTGGTGGAAGGCCAGCAGTCATTCATCTGCCGCATTCAGTTCTAGCTTATGATCGAACTCGTATACCCGGTAGAGGGCTATGCCCCGAAGATTCCGTCCATGACGATGGCGGACAGGGATGCCATGATTCAGAATGAGAAGGAGGCTGTGAGGAAGGAAGAGGTGTTCCCTGTCATCGATCCTAACGGGGTGGTGATAGGAATGTCCTCCAGGTCATATTGCCACAGTGGTGCCAAGCCGCTCCATCCCGTGGTGCACCTGCACATCCTCGACCGTATGGGACGTCTCTATCTGCAGCACCGGTCCCCATCGAAGGATATCCAGCCGGATAAGTGGGATACGGCAGTCGGAGGCCATGTCAGCTATGGAGAGAGCATAGACGAGGCTCTTTTCAGGGAATCTTCCGAAGAACTCGGTTTCACGGAATACAATCCTGTCGGTGTGTGCGCCTATGTGTTCGAGTCACCGATAGAGAAAGAACTTGTGTCCGTCTTCGCGGCTGTGGGAAGCAGTTTTGTGCTCAAGCCGGATGGAGATGAGATTACTGAAGGCCGTTTTTGGACAGAGGAGGAGATCGATGCCCATCTGGGTGATGGAAAGACTTTCACTCCAAATTTTGAATCCGAGTTCCAGGCTATCAGAAAGACACTTTACGCATTGTTATAGATATGTCAGATCTACAGGTTATAAAGACGGAGAGCCTCAGGCTCATGTCGACGGACAGACTCAGGGAGATAGTATCTGCGGCGGAAGGGGAGTATGTGATGATCTGCAGTGCGGCGGTCGATATCGTGTTCGGCGCCGGCGCTTTGGACAGATTCGCACAGGTTGCAAGGGACAGCGGCGCTGACATGGTCTATGCCGATGCTTTCGGACACCCCCTCATCGAGTGCCAGGCTGGTGCCCTCAGGGACGATTTCGACTTCGGACAGGCCATACTCTTCAGAACAGCGGCTCTCAAGGACGCTGTGGACAGGATGACAGCAGCCCGTCAGTGGGCCGCGTTATACGAACTCCGCCTTGCCATGGGCGTCATAGTGCATATAAACGAACCTCTCTACACGGCCCGCGAATTGGACACCCGCAAATCCGGAGAAAAGCAGTTCGACTATGTAGACCCGCGCAACAGGGCCGTCCAGGTGGAGATGGAAGAAGTCTGCACAGAGCATCTGAAGCATATAGGGGCTTATCTTGCGCCGGAGTTCAAGGAGCCGGACTTCAGCGCCGCAGAGACTGACTTCCCTGTGACGGCGACGGTCGTGATCCCGGTTTTCAATAGGGCCAGGACCGTCTGTGATGCGGTCAGGAGCGCCCTGGCTCAGGAAACGGATTTTCCTTTCAATGTGATTGTCGTGGACAACCATTCAACAGACGGCACCACCGGCCTGCTGGATGCGATTGCCAGCGAAGATGAACGTCTGATACATGTGGTTCCCCAGAGGACCGACCTGGGAATTGGCGGCTGCTGGAACGAAGCCGTGAATCATCCTTCATGCGGACTGTATGCGGTGCAGCTGGACAGCGACGACGTGTACAGCGGCCCGGACACCCTTTCCAAGGTAGTGGCCTGCTTCCGCGAACAGAAATGTGCAATGGTCATCGGATCCTATCAGATGACTGATGTGAATATGCAGCCAATCCCTCCTGGAGTGATCGACCACAGGGAGTGGACGGATGAGAACGGCCGGAACAACGCCCTGCGGGTCAACGGCCTCGGCGCACCGAGGGCCTTTTATGTACCGGTGCTCAGGACCATCGGCTTCCCTAACACAAGTTACGGCGAGGACTATGCGGTTGGATTGAGGATATGCCGTGAGTACCGCATCGGACGCATCTGGGATGTGCTATACAACTGCCGCCGGTGGGACGGCAATTCGGACGCCGCTCTCAGCATAGAGAAAGTCAACAGGAACAATCTATACAAGGACCGCATCCGCACCTGGGAACTCCAGGCCAGGATTGCTATGAACAGGTGATGGGCAAGGCTGAGATAGACAAGTTCTTCCGGGACCAGCTCTCCCGCTGGCCGCAGGCCTGTGACAACAACAGGGCTTTGAAAAGTGTGCAGGTCAAGGAGTTCTCCCTCCGTGGCCTTCAGGTGAAAGCTCAGCATAACCCTGCCAGGATAGTTTCTTCCGCTGCAAAGGTGGACAAGGCTTCGCTTAGCAAGCGGCCGTGTTTCCTCTGCCGGGACAACAGACCGACGGTCCAGACCTTCCTGCCTTTCGAGGGCCGCAAGGGCAAGAAATACGAGATACTGGTCAATCCTTTCCCTATCTTCAACCATCATCTGGTGATAGCCTCGTCCCAGCACTGTGACCAGGCCATCTGGAAGCGTTATGTGGACATGCTGGACCTCGCGAAGAATTATCAGGGCTTCACTTTTTTCTACAACGGACCGACCTGCGGGGCCTCGGCGCCGGACCACCTCCATTTCCAGGCGGCTTCTGCCGGGCAGATGCCGCTAGAGACGGACATAGACAAACTTCTGTCCCTGGCTGCCATCTATCCTCAGAACGATACTCTCGAGTATCTGTGCTCGGTACAGGACGCACACTTATATTACTATAACCGCTTCGCCAGAGGCATTTTCGCCCTCAGGGCGCGTACTGCCAAGTCCATGGCGAAGCTTTTCTACCGTCTGCTGGACTGCTCGGAGATACCCCAGGGGCAGCAGGAACCTCCTTTCAACCTCCTGACATGGTACAAGGGCGGTGAATACCGTTCGGTAGTGGTGTTCCGCTCCGCCCATCGCTCCCACCACTACTACAGTGAAGGGGGTGATCATCTCACGATGAGCCCGGGCTGCGCGGATGTGGCCGGACTTTTCGTGGTGCCGGTACCTGGGGACTTTGACAAAATCACAGCCGGGCTGCTTCAGGAAATGATGGATGAGGTCACCATCAGCGAGGATGCGGAGAAGGAAATAATCTGGAAACTGACCCGCACCCAGCCCTTGCTGAATGTGGGAATACTTTCGTCCAAGACCATAGAATTCGAAATGATCTCGGATGGCGCCGGCCGTCAGAAAGCCAGCTACCGTGAAGGCAAGATAGACTATAACGGCGCTCTCTATGACGAATTGTATTTCGATGCCCAGACCCCGAGTACAATGCTGGCAGAGCCTACTTTCGTGCTCTACGATGTTGTTATCGGCAAGGGCTTCCACTGGGAGAGGACGGAAACTCAGAAGTTTGCAGGATCCCTCAAGATAATCGTTGAAAACAACCACCTTGTGGCTGTGAACCTGATAGGAGTGGAGGACTATATGCTCAGCGTGATTTCCTCGGAGATGAAATCTTCTGCAGGTGCGGAGTTCCTCAAGGCCCATGCTGTGATATCCCGTTCCTGGGTGATGGCCCAGATACGCAACAGACAGCTCAGACGCAATTCCTCAACCGTGCCTGAAGGAGTGAATTCCACCAAGGAGGTGGTGACGTGGCTGGAATGCCGGGGAAAGGCACAGGAAATGGAATCGACGGATTATGTCAAGTGGTATGACCACGATGAACACCGTATGTTCGATGTGTGTGCGGACGACCACTGCCAGAGGTATCAGGGACTGACCAGGGCTGTCGGCTCGACTGTGCGCAAGGTCATCGATGAAACCTGGGGACAGGTTCTTTCCTATGATGGGGAGATCTGCGATGCGCGCTTCTCCAAGTGCTGCGGAGGCGTGATGGAAGTTTTCAGCACCTGCTGGGGTGATGAGGACAAGCCTTATCTGCAGGCTTTGCCCGACACTCCGGACCACAATCCGTCTGCAGAACCGTTCTGTGCCGCCGAAGACAGGAAGGTGCTCAGCCAGCTGCTCAATTCGTACGACCTTGAAAACTACAAGGTGTACGCTTGGCAGGAAAGCTATACAGTTGGGGAACTGACTTCTCTGATTGAGTCCAAGTCGGGCCGCCACATCGGACAGCTTAAGGGACTGACACCTTTGGCAAAAGGACCGTCGGGCAGAATCAAGAGTCTTCTCGTGGCTGGTACAGAAGGCAGTTTTACAGTTGGCAAGGAATTGGAAATCAGAAAGATACTTTCGAGGTCTCATCTGAAGAGCTCCGATTTTTCGGCAGAGTTCACAGATGGGAATGTAGTGCTGACCGGCAATGGTTGGGGACACGGCGTCGGTCTCTGCCAGGTTGGTGCCGCAGTGATGGCTTCGAAGGGATATGGATATAAGGAAATACTCGCCCACTACTATCCGGGCGCAGAAATAAGCAAGGATCTGAAATGAAAGGAAGGATCAAGATAGGCCCATGGGGCTGGGTGCCGACCGTATATATTTTCGAGGGGCTGCCGAATGCGATAGTGAACACTGTTTCCCTCATCGTATTCAAGAATATGGGCATGCCCAACGACAAACTTACGCTTTATACCTCGCTGCTTTCCTTCCCGTGGATTCTGAAGATTGTGCTGAGTCCTTTTGTCGATACCCTAGGCACCAAACGCATCTGGACGTCTGTCATGCAGCTGATGATGGCTGCGTCCACCTGTGCGCTGGGTCTGATGCTGCCTTCCTGCCCGCTCAGCTGGATAATGATACTGTTCACCGTCACGGCTTTTGCCTCGTCCATACACGACATAGCCGCAGACGGATTCTATATGCTGGGCCTGGACGACCACACCCAGTCCCTTTTTGTGGGCGTAAGAAATACTTTCTTCCGACTTGCCCTGCTCTGCGGCCAGGGATTGCTGGCTATCATTGCCGGTGTCATGCAGAATAGGGGAATGGATGCCGTCGGAGCATGGTCATGGACGCTTATCGGCTGCTCCGCCGTAATGGCTGCAGTGGCTGTGTGGGATATGGCAGCAATGCCGCATCCCCAGTCCGATTCCGCACGCGAGAGTGTCGGCTTCGTCGGCATTATGAAGGAACTAGGCAGGCTGCTGGTGACCTTCGTACAGAAAAAAGAGTTTCTGATCACCCTGGTGTTCCTGCTCCTGTACCGTCTTCCGGAGGCCTTTTCGATGAAGATGCTGATTCCTTTCCTCAAGGATGCGCGCGAAGTCGGGGGCCTTGCGATGGGCGATGACCAGGTCGGCATTGCAAACGGCACCATAGGCGTGATTGCTCTGCTGCTGGGAGGTATCCTGGGCGGCATCGCAGGAGGAAGATGGGGCTTGAAAAAGTGCCTTCTTCCCATGTCCATGAGTCTAGCTCTGCCTTGCTGCGTCTATCTCTATCTGGCACTTGCACAGCCTGTGAGCGTGATTCCGGCCTATGTCTGCATTGCAGTGGACCAGTTCGGGTACGGTTTTGGCTTTACTGCATATACCCTGTACATGCTGTATTTCTCGCGCGGAGCCTTCCAGACTTCGCATTATGCGTTCTGCACAGTCCTGATGACCTTTTCGATGATGCTTCCGGGACTTGTTGCGGGCAAGATACAGATGGCCATAGGCTACACTTCCTTCTTCTGGATGGTGATGGCCTGCTGCCTGGTGACCCTCGCGGTCACATTGATGATTAGAAACAGAATTGATCCTGATTATGGAAAGAAATAAGAGAATCTTTGCATCCCTGCTGCTGTCTTTGGCTGCCATATGTGCTTCAGCCCAGGTGAAACCGGGCATAGAGGTGCTTCGGGACCGCGGCTTCGAAGGCCTTAAAGGCAAACGCGTCGGACTGGTGACCAATCCCAGCGGCGTGGACAGGGAACTCCGAAGCACCATCGACATACTCAATTCAGCTCCGGAGGTCAATCTCGTGACGCTTTTCGGGCCGGAACATGGCGTACGTGGCGATGTATGGGCAGGTGGCAAGGTTGTGGACTATGTCGACAAGGCAACGGGCCTGCAGGTCTATTCACTCTATGGCGCACACCGCAGTCCCACCCCTGAGATGCTGGACGGCCTGGATGTGATCGTATATGACATCCAGGATGTGGGAACCCGTTCATACACCTTCATCAGCACCCTGGGACTGGTAATGAGGGCTGCTGCGGAGAAAGGGATCGAAGTGATGGTGCTTGACAGACCCAATCCTTTGAGCGGCAACAAGGTAGAAGGCAATTATGTGGAGCCGGGATACTTCTCATTTGTCAGCCAGTTCAAGATTCCTTATGTGTACGGACTCACTGTCGGCGAGTTTGCCATGCTGATCAACGAGGAGGGATTGAATCTTGGACAGAAGGGAGATCAGGAGCACCTCAGCTGCAAGCTTTCTGTCATTCCGATGGAGGGCTGGAAGCGCAGCATGATATATGAGGATACAAAGCTGCCTTGGGTGCTGCCGTCCCCGAACATCCCTTCTTCGCGCTCTGCCATCTGCTACCCGTCTGCAGGGCTGGTGGGCGAGTTCAGCGGCTATCTCCAGATCGGAGTGGGTTATACCATCCCGTTCGAAGTCTTCGGGGCGACCTGGATGGATGCCGAGGCCCTCAAGGCTAAGCTGGACAGTTATGAAATCCCAGGCGTGGAGTTCCGGGTAATCTACTTCAAGCCTTTTTCCGGCGGTGCTTCAGGGGAACTGTGCAAGGGAGTGCAGTATTTCTACACTGATTACGACAAGGCCTGCCTGACCCTGACCAACTTCTATGTGATGCAGGCGGTCAAGGAACTTTATCCGGACAGGAATCCATTCAAGGATGCCTCGCGCAACAATATGTTTGACAAAGTGTGCGGAACCAGCCAGGTACGTACGCTGTTTGCCCCATCGATGAAAGTAGACGATATGAGGTCTTTCTGGATGAAAGACGCCGAGGACTTCAAGAAATTGTCAAAGAAATATTATCTTTACGGAAATTAACTGAAAAATTATGAAGAGAATAGCAAGATCAGCTTTCGCTTTTGTCCTCGCGCTTGCGTTGACAGTGCCGGCTTCGGCTCAGTCCAGGTCGACGGCGGCTTCCGCTACAAGGTCGTCTTCTTCGACCTCTTCGACTGCCAGCCGCTCGACAGAATCGACGCAGACGCCTTCCAGAAGCAGCAGTACAGCAACTGCAGGTTCTGCATCGACCGGCTCCAATTCTATCACCAGGTCTTCTGTGAGCAGCAGCTCGACAAGCAGCCGCAGTACTGCCACCACAGCCAAGACCGCGACCACTCCGAGCCGCAGCACCGCGACCACTACCACGACTCCGAGCCGCAGCACCGCGACCACTACCACGACTCCGAGCCGTACTACTGCGACTACGACCACGACTCCAAGCCGCAGCACCGCAACCACGACGACTACACCTAGCCGTACAACTGCGACTGCGACCACCACTCCTAGCCGCAGCACTGCTACCGTCAGCCGCTCCAGCGCGACCACTTCTCCTGTGGGAGCAGGCCGCAGCCAGGCCGCTGCAGCCCCTAGCCGCAGCGGTGCGACATCTACCGGCGGCGTGAGCGCGACAACCGGTTCTTCCCGCGGTGAGTCAAGCCGTGCCGAGACTCCTGCGGCAGGCAGCGCCTCCGGCGTGAATGCGACCACTTCTACCTATCGCCAGAGTACCACCAGTGCAGACAAGACCCCTACCAGCTCTTCCGCCGCCCAGTCTACCGCTCCGGTGCAGGTGACCCCGAACCAGATGCGTCCAGACATGTATAAGCCTTCTGCCGGTCAGTACTTTGCGGCTCCGTTGAGGCCTCATTACGAGGTCCGTATCTGCCCTTGGGACAAGCCGTATGTCAAGTATACTTATGTATGCCACTATTTCTCACCAGGCTTCCACTACTTCGGCTATCGTGTGAAGAGCCTGCCAAGGCATGCATACTGCATCACCCATCACCATCACAAGTACTATTGCTACAACGGCATATACTACCGTTACCATTCTCTCGGCCACTACCGTGTCTGCCGTCCGCCTTACTCGACTGTCCTCGCCTACGAGAAGATGCGCCAGCTTCAGCTTATGAATGTCCGCATCCGCTACTATCAGGAGGTGAACCGCCAGTACAAGGCTATCAACGACAACAACAGGTACATCACCGAGCAGAATGCGACCATCGCGAAGAACAATGCGATCATTGCCGAGCAGCAGAGGATCATTGCTGAGAACGAGGCAAAGATTGCCATGCAGAACTCTCACCTTAGCACCATCCCTCAGAAAGCGGGCACAACCCAGGACAACCGCTATCTTGCATCTCGCGCATTCGAGACTGCAGAAGCTGCCGGCCTGGTTCAGAACTACGCCGCTGCGGGTGTGGATTACTACTACCAGGATGGCGTGTTCTATGTGATCGAGGACAACCAGTACAAGGTTATCATCCCTCCTGCAGGTGCTCTCGTGGAGTGCCTCCCGGAGGACTACACCACCGTAACCCTCGCAGGCGAGGAGTATTACGAGGTTGATGGAACTATCTATAAGGTGACTACCCTTGACGGTACCGCCTACTTCGAGGTCGTAGGCCAGATCGAAGGCTAGAGACGCGAGAAGATGCCGTGCAGGGTGCTTCCGTCACCGGAAGCTTCCAGCACGATGCGGAAACCGCCTGGAGAGGCTAGGGGAATCCCCCTCTCTTGCATTATACTGACAAGATGTCGTGCGGCTGCGGGTGCAGGATCTATGATCTGAACATCCGGGCCGCATATCTTTTCTATCACCGGTCTCAGGAAAGGATAGTGGGTGCAGCCCAGGACTATCATGTCTGCACCGGCTTCGAGCAGGGGAGTGACACTCTCGCTGACAATGTGCTCGGCGTACGGCCCGCGGGTGCAGCCGGATTCAACCAGTTCGACGAAGCCGGCTCCGACATGTTCCACGACCTTGATTCCGTCTGTGAACCGGTCTCTGGTGTCAAGATACTTGCTGGCACGGAGCGTGCCTGCAGTGGCAAGGACGCCGATGACCTTGCTGCGGGTGTTGAGGGCTGCCGGCTTGACGGCCGGCTCCATGCCTATGAACGGTATGGCCGGATACTCCTTGCGGAGTGTCGCTATCGCTGCGGCCGTGGCTGTGTTGCAGGCCACAACTATCACCTCGCACCCCTTTGAGAGAAGGTGCCCGGTGATCCATCTGGCCCGCTCGATTATGTATTCGGGACTTTTCTCTCCGTATGGACAGTGGGCATTGTCAGAGTAGTAGACATAACTCTGCGCGGGAAGCAGTTTCACTATCTCCCTGTATACTGACAGCCCACCGGCACCGGAGTCGAAAATTCCTATCATTTGACTTTCACTATTGTCAGCCTCCTGTGGAAGTCCTGGGTGTTGCCGGCGTTGTCCTCGGCGTGGAAGATCATTGTGAACGAGGACGTGTCTTTTGACGTGACGGAAGTCTCGTAGTCGAAGATCTCGTGAACTTTGGGAGCGTTGACATTCTTGGTTTCCACGGCTCTGAGGCCATTCTCATCACTCATTTCGGTCAGCGATATGCTGGTGAGGCTGGCGCCGGTGGAGGTCCAGGAGTCGACGAGGTATAGGACATGTCCCGTCTTGTCCGGAGATACTCTCAGAGTGTCGCGGTCAAGGTTGCCGGGCTGTGCATACAGCCAGATCGGCGATTCGTCCCTGTTGCCGCAAGAGCTGACTGCGGCGGAAAAAAGGAACAAGATGGACACTGTTGCCAGTGCCCATCCTGAAATGCTATGCTTTTGCCTGCAGGACATTATTTTATCTTGTAAGCCTTAACTGTTGCACATACGGTCTTTGCCGAACCGAGGAAGAGGACATCCTTGGTCGTGCGCTGGTTTGTCACGATGAAGTAGTTCGCTTCCGGGAAGTCTTCAATTGCCTTGTGGGCGGCGATGTTGAGCTTCCTGGCAAGGATGGTGTTGGTGTGCAGATAGGTGAAATTGTGCACCTTTCTGTCGTAAACTTCTCCGTTGACTTTGTCTACCCTGGTGAAAATTCCAAGGTAGGTGTTGTACTCGACGCTGATCTGGGTCTCCCCGAGGAGCTGGAGGTCATCCATCCTGAGGTTGAGCTGGGTCGTGTCTGCACCGAAAGTGCTCCGGCTGACAATGCTGCATGAAGCAAGGGTCAGTGCAGTTGCGAGTATGGTTATCAAACTGATTATTCTTTTCATCTCTGCAGCCTATTTGAAGTAGTATGCGACTGTAAGTCTGATCTCGTTGCCGAGGAGGGTGCTGCCGGCGCGGAGCTTGTTGAAAGTAAAGCTGGTGTCCAAAGGTGTGTAGGTTACCTGCTTGCTACCTCCGCTTATGAGAGTATTCTTTACCTTTTCTCCGAAAGACAGACTGCCGGTCCAGCCATATTCAAGACCGATTGCGATAGGAAGGTCGGCGATGAATGCCTGAAGGCCGATGAATGGCCTGAGCCCGATGTTGGGATTGATACTGCTGCTTATGGCCTTTACATCAGAAGATCCGTCGTACTCAGATTCCCTGACGCCATAGTAACCGAGAGGAATTTCGGCGCCGGCATATACATCGATAATGTTGTGCTTAGTGAAATGGTATGCAATGCCAGGGGCGATGTATGCCCATGATTCTGCTGCTCTCTCTGAGAGTTTTGCATTTGAGGAGTTCTCGATGCCGTTATCCCATTTCCTTGCTGCTGCGACATCAATGCCTACACGCGCCTCGAGCCTGTCGGTGACGTAATACTTGACATTGACCATAGGCAGAGGGGTGGCTGTACCTCCGACGAGTGAGACGATGTCAGTGCTCGAAATGCCGGTGTAGACTCCGAAATCTCCAGCCTGCGGACGGTTTCCGATCACGATTTTCTTTGCGGAAGGTGTTCCGGTTGTCAACTGTGCGTTTGCGGCGTATGATACAGCGCCGAGAAGCACAAAAATCAAAAGAAGTTTTCTTTTCATATTTTTTTGTTGGTTAGTTTTACGCAAATTTATAAAAATCTATTAAAGATTGTGTATTTTTGTAAAGTTATAATACAATAGCCGGCGATATGATAAATTCGGAACAGATAAAGGACCTTCAGCAGAGAGTGGCGACGCTTGAGAGGTGTCTCGGCATCGAGGCGAAGAGGGCGGATGTGGCGGCCAGGACGGAGAAGACCCTTGCTGCGGATTTCTGGAATGACGCCAAGGCTGCTGAAGCCTTTCTCAAGGAAACCGCAGGTGTGAAGTTCTGGGTGACCGGCTTCGATAAGGCCGCGTCGGCCGTTGCCGATCTGGATGTGCTTTACGACTTTGCAAAGGACAGCGGCGCATCCGAGGAAAATGAGACCGACGAGTCTCTGGAGCTTGCAGAGGCCTTCAAGGCTGCGACTGCAGAGGTTGAGGCTCTGGAACTGCGCAACATGCTTGGCGAAGAGGGCGACAATCTCGGCGCTATCCTCACGATCAATTCCGGAGCGGGCGGTACCGAGGCCAACGACTGGTCCGCGATGCTTATGCGCATGTACCTGCGCTGGGCGGAGAGAAATGGCTACAAGACCACCATCACCGAACAGACCGAGGGCGACGAGGTCGGCATCAAGTCCGTCAGCATCGAGGTCGAGGGCGACTTCGCATTCGGCTACCTCAAGGCTGAGAGCGGTGTGCACAGGCTTGTGAGAATCTCTCCATTCAATGCCCAGGGCAAGCGCCAGACCACCTTCTCTTCCGTTTTCGTCTATCCTCTTGTCGACGACACCATCGAAATAGAAATCAATCCGGGCGACCTCGAGTGGGACACCTACCGCAGTTCGGGTGCCGGCGGACAGAATGTCAACAAGGTCGAGACCGGTGTGCGTGTACGCCATATCCCGACAGGCATTGTGGTCGAGAACACAGAGACCAGAAGCCAGCTGGATAACCGCAACAACGCCCTCCGCATCCTCAAATCCCGCCTCTACGACCTGGAACTGAAGAAGCGCCAGGAGAAGCAGGCCGAGCTCGAGGGCCAGAAGAGAAAGATAGAATGGGGCAGCCAGATACGTTCATATGTGCTGCACCCGTACAAGATGGTCAAGGACCTCCGCACGAACTACGAGACTTCCGACACCCAGGGCGTCCTGGACGGCGATCTCAATGAGTTCATGAAAACCTTCCTGATGAATAATTAATCAATAATCAAAGATAAAATGGCAGAATTCAAGTACGCTCCAATGTTCCAGCTCGGTGAGGATACAACCGAGTACTACAAGATTCCAGATTCAGAGAAGCTCGTCTCTACAGGCGAATTCGAGGGCCAGAAGATCCTCAAGGTTTCTCCTGAGGCCCTTACCCTCATGACCAACACCGCATTCAGGGATGTCAGCTTCCTCCTGCGCCGCTCCCACAACGAGCAGGTTGCAAAGATCCTCAGCGATCCTGAGGCAAGCGCAAACGACAAGTATGTTGCCCTGACCTTCCTCCGCAATGCAGAGGTGGCCGCAAAGGGCAAGCTCCCTCTCTGCCAGGATACAGGTACCGCAATCGTACACGGTGAGAAGGGCCAGCAGGTATGGACCGGCTTCGAGGATGAAGAGGCTATCGCAGAGGGCGTCTACAAGACCTACACCCAGGAGAACCTCCGCTACTCCCAGAACGCTCCTCTGGACATGTACAATGAGGTCAACACCAAGTGCAACCTCCCGGCCCAGATCGACATCGAGGCAACCCAGGGCGCTGAGTACCGCTTCCTGATGGTTACCAAGGGCGGCGGATCCGCAAACAAGACCTATCTCTACCAGGAGACCAAGGCCCGCATCCAGAACCCTGGCACCCTCGTTCCTTTCCTCGTGGAAAAGATGAAGAGCCTCGGCACTGCAGCCTGCCCTCCTTATCACATCGCAATCGTTGTGGGCGGTACTTCTGCTGAGAAGAACCTCCTCACCGTGAAGCTCGCTTCCACCCATTACTATGACAGCCTTCCTACCACAGGCGATGAGACCGGACGCGCATTCCGCGACGTCGAGCTCGAGAAGCAGCTCCTCGAGGAGACCCACAAGATCGGCCTCGGCGCACAGTTCGGCGGCAAGTACATGGCTCATGACGTACGCGTTGTCCGTCTTCCACGCCACGGCGCAAGCTGCCCTATCGGCCTGGGCGTAAGCTGCTCTGCAGACCGCAACATCAAGGCTAAGATCAACGAGAACGGTATTTGGATCGAGAAGATGGACGACAAGCCATACGAACTCATCCCTGAAGAGCTCCGCAATGCAGGCGAGGGCGAGGCAGTGAAGATCAACCTCGACCAGCCTATGAGCGAGGTGCTCAAGGAACTCACCAAGTATCCTGTCAGCACCCGTCTGAGCCTCAACGGCACCATCATCGTAGGCCGCGACATCGCTCATGCGAAGATCAAGGCGCGCCTCGATGCAGGTGAGGGTATGCCTCAGTACCTCAAGGATCATCCTATCTACTATGCGGGTCCTGCCAAGACTCCTGCAGGCATGCCTTGCGGCTCTATGGGCCCTACCACTGCAGGCCGTATGGATCCATACGTGGACGAGTTCCAGGACAACGGCGGCTCTATGATCATGCTCGCAAAGGGTAACCGCAGCCAGGCTGTGACCGACGCATGCAAGAAGCACGGCGGATTCTACCTCGGATCTATCGGCGGCCCAGCTGCGATCCTTGCCCAGAACAACATAAAGAGCATCGAGTGCGTCGAGTACCCTGAGCTCGGCATGGAGGCTATCTGGAAGATCCAGGTCGAGGACTTCCCTGCATTCATCCTCGTGGATGACAAGGGCAACGACTTCTTCAAGCAGCTTTAATCAATTGAAATGAACGGGAAATCTATTCTCAAAGGCACGCTCAAGGGCTTCGGCATAACCGCCGGAGTCCTTGCCGGCCTTTTGACCGTGTTCCAGATCGTGCTTTCCACAGGTCTGGCTACCAATCTGGTAAACAAGTTCGCGGCTGATTATGTGGACGGAAAACTCAGCTTCGGCAAGGTGTCTGTCAATGTATTCAATAGATTCCCCGCAGTGAGCGTATCCCTGGAGGATGCGTTCCTTACCTATCCTCACGATCGTTTCGAGAAAGAGGAACAGTCACAGAAGGCATATCTGCTGCGCAGGGGCCGCGGCGAAGTGGAGGACACCCTCGCTTCCTTCCGCGAACTTACTGTAGCGGTGAATGTCATTCCGTATGTCGCATCGGGCAAGATTGACATCAAGAAGGCGATCCTGGACCGTCCAAGGGCATTTGCGAAGTATTATCAGACAGGCAAGGCCAACTGGGATATGTTCCGTCTGGGAGGCTCGGATGAAGAAGATACCACTTCCACACCTCTTCCTCCTATCCGTGTAAGGAAGGTTGAACTGACAGGCCATCCGGACATTGTCTTCTGCGACCTGCAGGACACCCTCTTCGCCAATCTCCGCCTGAAGGAGATGATGCTCAACGGCAACATCGATACGGAGAATATAGCCGGGAGCGAGGGCAGGTTCCATATTGACAGCCTCTTCGTCGCAGGCCGCCTTAAAAGGGATACAGTGCTTTTTGCCCTGGACTATCTCACATTGAAGGAACACGACAGGAAGGCGGATCTGAAGGCCAGCGCGGATGCATATCTGCGTACCGGCTCATACGGCCGTCTTAAAGTCCCGTTCCGCCTGGATGCGGAGGCATCTTTCCCGGAGGACAGCGTACTTGCTGTCCGTCTGGACAATCTTGACGCCATTGTCGCCGGCATTCCTTTCAAGGCGATCGGCGATGTCCGTTTCCTCTCGGACAAAACGTATATCTGCGGCGAGGCTGCAGTGGACAGATGCAGGCTCAACAATGTTCTCAGGAACTATGTGGACGGTATTGTGGAGCAGGCAAGGGAGGTCAGCACTGACGCGACACTTACCGTTACCGCAATGGTGGACGGCTTCTTCTCTTCGGATCTGGGACTGATGCCGGATCTGCTGGCAGAGGTCATCATACCGGAATCCAAGGTTAGCCACAGCGGTTATGGGGTGGACGGGAAAATAGCCCTCAAAGTTGAGGCGGAGGCGGAAGCTGGCCAGCCTGTAAATGTGTATGTGCGAAAACTTATCGCCGAGATCCCAGGTCTGGCGGTGGACGGAGAAGGCAAGGCCCTGGACCTGCTTGGACGCGACCCTGTCTTCGATGTGGATGTGGATGCCGTAGCCGAACTTGACAGCCTTATGCGCTTCATCCCGGCAGACAAGGGCTATCACGCATCCGGCGAGCTGGAGGCCTGCCTCATCGGCAAGATCCGCCAATCTCAGTTGAATATGGAAAAGGCGGCGAGGGCCAACCTCACCGGACTGCTTGTCAGCGACGGAATCAGTTTCTCCTCTGACAGCGACACTCTCAGCGCCGAACTCAACTCTCTCAATATCGAGCTGGCTGCGTGCGGCAACAAAATTGACGACAGTGTGGAGAAGGGAGCCAGGATGCTCGCTCTCCTCTTTGATATAGATTCCCTCTCGGCGAATTACAAGAACAGCCTGACCGCGTATGCGGATAAGTTCCACCTCAAGGCCCAGAACTCGGCAGACATACTCGACTCAAAGAAGAAGTCTTCTTTCTATCCTTTCTGCGGCGAGTTGAGCGTCGGCAAGGTCTTCATGCGCGACAGCGACTCCCTCGTAGTCGTACTTCGTGACAGCAAGAACGAATTCAGGATCTCGCCGAAGAAAGAAAATGCATCCGTTCCGGTGCTCAAGCTGACCAGCAGCAACGGCGGACTCTTCCTCAAGAGCTACTCCAACCGTGTGGCAGCCAAGGACTTCGGTGTCAATGCAACGGCTGTCATGACATCCCTGGAACGCCGACTCCGCATGAAGCCTCTGGTGGATTCCCTGGCGAAGGTGTATCCTGACATCCCGCGCGATTCGGTTCTCCGTTACCACTTCGGCAGGAAGATGGCTTCCGAGACTCCGGACTGGATGAAGGATGAGGATCTTAAGAAGGGTGACATCAACATCAGCCTGAGCGAGAGTATGAAGAAATACTTCCGCGACTGGGACCTCAGCGGCCAGCTGAATCTGGGACGGGCAATGCTCTCAACTCCGTATTTCCCTCTCAAGAACAGCGTGGAAAACATGCGCGGCCGCTTCACCAACGACCGTATAGACCTCGATTCCTTCGTCCTGAAAAGCGGTCAGTCAGACATTTCTGCGACCGGTGCCGTCTACGGCCTGCGCCGTGCTGTACTGGGTAACGGTATAATCAATCTCGACCTGAATATCACTTCGGATGTGCTGCAGGTAAACGAGCTCCTCGGAGCTTATGATGCCGGCAGAAAGGTTGATGAGGACGATCTGGCGCGCCTTTCCCAGATGGACGACGATGCCTATCAGAAGGCCTGCGTCCAGGATGTTGCCGATGCGCAGGTTGAGAACACCCTTCTGGTTGTGCCGGGAAATGTCAAGGCTAACATCAATCTCGAGGCAAACAGGATTTCCTACTCGACGCTGGAAATCGACTGGATGGAGGCAGAACTGGCCATGAAGGAAAGATGTGTGCAGATTTCCAACACCGTCGCTACCTCGAACATGGGAGATATCTACTTCGAGGGCTTCTATTCTACCAAGACAAAGAAGAATGTCAAGACTGGTTTCTTCCTGAACCTCGTGGATATCACGGCCGAGAAGGTTATCGAACTCGTGCCTCAGGTAGATACCATTATCCCTATGCTCAAATCCTTCTCCGGCCTCCTGGACTGCACTCTGGCGGCAACGGCGGGATTGGATGAGAATATGAATGTGATCATGCCGAGTGTAAACGGTGTGACCAGGATTACCGGCAAGAATCTCGAGATCTACGACGACAAGGACATCAGCAAGATCGCAAAGATCCTTATGTTCCGAAACAAGAAGACCATTCATGTGGACAAGATGTCCGTGGAGGGACTTCTGGAAAACAGCAAGCTGGAGGTCTTCCCGTTCATGCTGAATGTGGACCGTTACAAGGTGGCCCTGAGCGGCATCCAGAATCTGGATATGTCCTTCCGCTACCATGTGTCCGTGATCAAGTCTCCGATCTGGTTCAAGTTCGGAGTGGATCTGTTCGGCGACTTCGACAAGTGGAAATTCAAGCTTGGAAAGGCTAAGTACCGCAGCGCCAAGAAGGTGCCGGTATTCACCAAGGTCATCGACCAGACCACGGTGAACCTCACGAATTCCATCCATACAATCTTCGAAAAGGGAGTGGATGTGGCTGTGGCCGAGAACGAAGCTCAGAAGGCCATCCAGGAATTCAAACAGAGTACGAACTATGTCGCAGTGGTGGACCAGCCTCTGGATACACTCTCCGGACGCGATGCAGCTGAACTGAGGAGGATCGAACGTATGGAGGAAGAGGTGGAGAAACTCGGTCTCGACCTGGATGAAATCACCGCAGCGGATCTGGAGACGATGGATCCGGAGGTGGTTGCAAAACTCAAGGAAATAGGCGTCACCAAGGAGTTCCTTGAAAAGCGTGACAGCGAGGATGAGGATTGACATTCTCATTGCTGACAAGGGAGGAAAGATCGGCGGAGCGGTTGCAGAATCGCTTCGCCGTCATGGTTTATCGGTGGAGATCTTCGACGACGGTCCTGTCTTCAATGACTACCCTGGTTACATCCGCAATCTGAAACGTTGCGTCATGCAGTTCACCCCGCGGATGATACTGCCCATATTCAAGGCGGCATGGGTTGCAGCCCACAGGGATGAATTCGATGCCCTGGTGCCGCTTGCCGACGCTTCCGTGCTGGAAATGCTTGACGATAAGGTGCGCTGCAGCACCCTTGCTGCGGAGCTGGGTATCAGCCAGCCGAAACTGTATGCCGACGATTCCTTTGACGGCATTTCCAACTGGCCTGTTGTGTTCAAGCGTGCAGGCGGGCTCAGCGGCTCATCGGTGTATTTCCCTAAAGACAGGAGAGCCCTGGACAATCTTGTGAAGTCAAGTCCGAAGTCCCATCTGGTCATGGACTTTGTCGACGGATACGATCTTTCAGTGGATCTGATACGCTGGCCTATGGCAGACGGCAGCGTATTCCGCAGCGCCTCCGCCTACAGGGTGCTATGGCCCCGCGGAAAGGGTATTTCATATATAAGGATCGGCGCCGACCGTCCTGATATTGTCGCAGAGGCTGAAAGGCTCCTGGACGCCGTAGACTACAGGGGAGTCTGCGGAGTGGATTTCAGGGTCGGCAGACAATCCGGCAAGGCATATTTCCTGGAGTGCAATCCTCGATTCAGCGGGGGTATACGTTCCTCTCTATCGGCCGGTCTGGATCTGCCCTACCTTCTGTGGCAGCTTGCCTGCGGCAATTCTCCCGATGTTAATCGTCTGAAACACCACCATATCTCAATTGGGTAGTAAGCAAATTATTACTATCTTTGCAAAGTCTGCGGGTGTGTTGTAATTGGTAGCCAAGCTAGACTTAGGATCTAGTGCCCCGTGCGTGTGGGTTCGAGTCCCACCACCCGTACTCGAAAAAGCTCTCAGCGATGCTGAGGGCTTTTTCGTTGCCTGCGGCAATCGTGCGGCGGAGGGACTCCGTCCTCTCAACCCCAGTCAGCCTCGCTGACAGCCCCTAGTCAGGGGCATACGCCCTTCGCTACGCTTTCGGGCGGTGGCTCCGCTGCTTCGACTTCTTTTAAGTCTCGCTCACGCTCCGCCACGGCCGCTGATGCGGCCATCGTCGCTGCGCTCCTCAAGTCGCCCGTACATTAAAGGGTACTGTTTCTCCTACCGAATTGTTTATTCTTCCAGTTAAGAAACTAAAAACGATATCAGAACTGAAGATATAAGATATATTTGCTTTGTATTACACTTTATAATATATTTGCAATATAATTGTAATGTATTATGGAAACAGCAGTAAGAACAGACATAAAGAAGCCCACAGCTTTCAGACTCAGCACTGATCTGGTGAATCGCTTGAAAGTTTTGGCAAAGAAGGATAACCGCAGCCTCAATAACTATGTAGAGAATGTTCTCATGGCTGTGGCATACGATGAACCTAACGAGACCACTAAGGCAGCGATCAAGGAGGCTAAGGAAGGTAAGAACCTTGATGATTTTGATTTTGAGGCATTCAAGAAATATGTAGCCTCCCTGTAGTATGTGGAAATTCAAACAAACCTCTCAATTCAAGAAAGACTTCAAGAAGTACGAGCATAACAAAAAGAAACTCGTTTCTCTCATGAATGTACTCTCACAATTGCGTGAAGAGGGTAAGGTCGAGGCGAAATATAATCCACACATGCTTAAGGGGGACTATCAAGGCTGCATGGAGTGCCATGTAGAGAATGATTTTCTTCTGATATGGGTTGATGAAGAGAATCAAACCATCAGGTTGACGCGTTTGGGCTCTCACTCAGAACTATTCGGAAAATAGGTCATTGACAGCCTCCAGACCGCAAGAAAAACAAGACCCTCATTGATCGTTTTGCGTCCATCAGACAAGCGTGTGCTGCAATGATGCTATAAAACACCAGACTTGAATGAGCCTGTGCAAACAGCATAAGTTTCTATAGACAATCTGTTGATTCACAGAACGCTCTGACCATCATGAAGTCCGACAAGTCCTTTTATGATATGACATCCGAAGAGAGACATTATTTAACAGCAAAAACTGTTTTCAAAGAAAGGTACCGCCCCTTACTCTTGTTCTACCTGGTAGTTTTGTCCGGTATACTTGTCGGTATGTTTTCGCTAAGGTGCATAGAACAATTACCACTAGATACTTGTTCATTGCAAATTAGCGCATCATCAAAATCAATCAAGGTGGAGAATCGCTCAAACAGATATCTCGTAATATTTGAGTATGAGTACGAAGGCGAACTGTACCATGGGCACTACTATTCAGATACTGTCGCCCCATCATCCATAGAAATCAAAATCTGCCCTGGACTACCAAGTAAATATGAAATCTAACATTCGTCTTAAAACAAAAATACTGTTATTCCTTGCTAATAAAGCTGTTGTGAGGTGTGTTGCCATTCTTCCGATCATTGTGTCTATTGTATTTAGCATCGTGGCAATGGATCGTTTTGTTGATAAGACTGTGGATAAAACGGTAATGTGTAATTCTACTGCCGTTGTTTTTGATATTACAGTAAACAAAAGGATCAAGTCCGGTTTTACCTGGAAAGTATATTACCTCTATCAAGTCCATGGGCTAAATTATGTAGGGTTAGATTACACAACAATAAATCCGAATATTAAAGTGGGCGATAAAATCCATATACAATATAGCGACAAGACGCCTCGGTATTCAGTCACACTATAGATTAAATCTATTCAAAACACTGATTGACAGCCTCCAGATCACGAAAAAGGGTTCGAAATCTGTCAACAATCACGTACAAAACTTCTTAAAGCCTTACCGCCTTCTTTGCACCTCGCACATGGATATGGGCGAAGCGCGGATCTGTTGGAAGAAGTGCAGGCTTCATCATCTCAAGTGCCACCTTGTGGGCTGATTCCTTGATTTCCGGCTCTGCAGATGCGCTGTCGAATGTGTATCCCAACTCCTTGAAATTGGCACGGCTGCAGCTGTGGTCGACTGTTGTAATGTTGATGTTATAGTCTGCCTTGAATGTTGCAACGAGGAAATTCATGTTCTCGATAGGGCCACCTATGCTTGCTGCTATTTCGGCAGGATCGAACGGTGTCCACATCGAACCCTCGTCGTAATAATTGTCCGAACTGTACCACATCAGCGCCATTACCTCGTCAGGCGTGTTGCATGCCTCAAAGTATGGTGTGTATCTTGGGTCATTCGACGCGACCACCAGCTGGTAGTGCATGTATGCCCCCAGAGCATCTGCGGCCTCTTTGTCTGTGACACTGTTGATGTCAACCCCAATCTGCTGTTTGGCCAGGCCGTTGAAATCGATGATGTTCTCCAGAAAGACCGGATTGCCGGAATCGTATTTCAGCACCCTCATCATCACGCCGACTTCCTTGTGTTCATAGGCGTATATCAGGGTGTGGAGAGTCTCCGTAGTACTGTCTCCACAGATCAGGAGCCCTTCGTTGCCCGGGAGAAATGGAAGCCGTGTCGCCGCGCTTGAGATGATCCTGAACTTTTCGTCCACAGCGACTACTGCGCAGAACAGTTTGTCGTCAGGCTGGCATTCTGCGCTATATGTGCCGGTGCCGAACTGCACCAGGTCATCGTAGAGCGCACCCTGCGCCTGCAGCTGGCCTGCCACATAGCTCATGAGCACGATGAGATAGTCGTCAGCGACTTTCTCCGAATTCCCGATGAAGGTAAAAGCAAACCAGCCGACATCGTTGCGGCTTGGGGTTATTCCGATAGAATAGCTGAACGGCTTGTTCTCGATAACGCTCATCTCGAAGTCCATGTTTTCTGTCCTGGCATCAAGCACAAGCGGATCTGTCGAAACTGTGCCGTCCGCCCTGAGACCGAATATGAGAACCTTGTAATCAGTGTCGACAACGAGATCGTTGAAGCTGAAGGAGTGCGAGCCGACCTTGAGGAAACTTGACCATGCCGCGCCTGCATCAACTCTTGAGTTCAGGTCCTTCACGATGTCATCCACCTTTACGGACTTGAAGTCTTCATCTGTGTATCTGGCAATATAGTAAGTCGCATTGCCGGGCACTTCCACCGACACCGTCATCCTGTCCAGGCCGATACTGGTCACTTCCGCCTCGATGGTGACCTCTTCCGGAGCGGGATTCTCCTCTTCTGGAATGAGTATGCTTTCATTGCAGGCGGCAGTTGCCAGAGCTGCCAGCAGAAACATGTATGCCTTCTTCATCACTTTTTCCTTTTCTTAGATATATACCATCCCAGCAGCATGCCTGCGATTGCCGTTGCGATTCCGGCTGCTAAGCCCAGATAGTACATGAGACGGCTTCCAATGCTGATGTCGAATGCGGCATCTTCAATGCCTGAGCAATCGGTTTCCGTGCAGGCCAGCCAGCTGATTTCTACATGGGCCTGTGCAGGACGTTCCTTCAGTTTCACATCCTGTTCGAACACCACGAGGCCCGACATCGTGCCAAGCTCGGTGTCCAGGATGTCGTCATATGCCTTGTCAACTTTGGAAACGATCCTCAGTTCGCCCACAGGCTCGATGTTTTCGCCTGACACAGTGATCCTTGTCGGAGTGGCGCCAAACAGATAGTCTGCACTGTCGTAGATGTGCATCCCTTCAGCCACCTGGCCTTTCACGATGACTTTGAAAAGGTCTTCTCCAGCTTGTTCTGACGAGACTGTCCACTTTACAGTCTGGGCGTGGACCTGCACCAGGGAAAGTGCGGCAATTGTTATGCTTATCAGGTATCTTTTCATGTCCTATTCGTATTTGAGTTCAACTGATTCGCCAGCATTGACCATCACACTGTTGTCAACGAAGTCGCTTATGCTCTTGTAGTAGCTGAGTCCATAGACAGAACTTGGACCGTTCTGGACGGCTCTGGTCACATAGATGGCGACTGACAGCTTGCTCTTGTCGTAAATGTTGTATGGCAACTGGGACGAGTAGTTGAAAATGTTGCTGCTTTTTGCCGCGGCAGTGAATTCTTCGCCGGTGAGAACCGGTGTCAGGAACTCCCTGACGACATTGTTGTGCTTCCAATTGTTAGCCTGTGTCTCTGTGTAGAGCTCGGTGTAGTTGGACTGTTTTACAACGACTCCGCTCTCGAGCAGGACGACATGAAGGTGGTATGTGCCAGCCTCCTTCGCAAAGACGGTCGGGTGGACGGAAATCTGGCTGCCACTCACGCTCACTTGTGCGGAAATTGCGGTGACAGGCTTGAAATTGGCCTTTTCTTCGTCACAGAATGATTTGATTGCGGTTTCGAACTTTGGAGATGTCATGCCTGTCGCAAGGGCTCTCTGGTCCAGCACCAGGCTCGGCCAGCTGTTGATTCCAAATCTGTTCTGGTACTTTGCACATTTGTCATATTTGAGCTTCACGTCCGAGTTCTGGTCGTATATGCAGATATAGTTGAATCTTCCCGGATTCTTCTGTACGAACTGGTTTATGTCGTAAGCCAGTCCCGGGCACCATCCGCACCAGTCTCCGGTAAACCTGTATCCGAGTATGGACCTGTAGAAGTCTGCGTCCCAGTTAACATTGATCTTGCCGCTCTGCATAATAGTAACTCCGACTGATGGGACGCCCTTGGATGTGAAGGTGACAACGGCCTCACGGCTGTCTGCGGAGTTGTTTGCCTTGATCTGGAAGAGCAGATCGGCGGATTCGCTGAAGCTGACATCCGGGCAGCTGACCCACGGTGAATCGCAGCTGATTTCGTAGCTGACTTTCGAGTCTACGTGAATCTTGAGAGAGCAGGCGTCTGAAGAAACGAAATACTCAAAGGATTCAGGCATAATCATCCTCTTGCAAGGCTGGATGACCTTGAATTCCAGTGTTCTGGTACCGTCGAGGACATAGACTGATCCGTTTCTGTCTTCAGTGCCGTTGTTCGGGTCTGCGGTTGCAGTGACAGCTATGTCTCCGGCTAGTCCCACTGTTGGTGTGATGTAGAGCCATTCGGAAGCATAATTCACTATGCTCCATCTGCCTTCGCTGACGGCTCTGAATTTCCATGTCTGGGTTCCGCCCTCTTCCGGGAATGTGAATTCGCCGCCCTCAGATGCGAATTCGTCAATGAATATGTTTGGTTTGCAGCTTATCAGCGCCAGCATTGCGGCCGCAGCTGCCAGTATGGTCCGTATTCTCATGTCAGAACGAGGTTGTGAGGGTGAAATTGGCGCCGGTATAGGCTGGGATCAGACGGCATACGCCACCGGAGCACTGATAACCTTCGCGGAAGCGTCCGAAATTGAGTCCCACGCGCGTGTGGCCATGTGAGTAACTTACCCCGCCGTTGAAATAATGGGTACGGGTGAAGCCGTAGTTCCACATGTCGGACACGGAGAAACTCCAGCCCGGCGAGATGGTATATTCGATGGTACCGGCGCACCAGTTTCCCTGGTCCTGCATGGTCCAGAGGTGCTGGTACTCGCCGCGCAGTGAGTGCTTGGGGTTGATTTTGCAGGTGACATCGGCAACAATGGTGTGGCTGTATCTCAGTTCCATCGAAGGATGGACGCCGATTCTGTTGTTGTATGTCTGCCAGGTGTAGAGCAGTATTGTCTTTATGTGTCTGCCCCACCATCTTTCCATGTCGAGGGTCAGATCGCGGAAATAGATTTCCTGACCGTATTTTTCTGTATATTCCTTCTTTGCCCTTGGACCATAATAGGTCGAGAAGTTTGCGTGCACCCTCATGCCTTTTGCTCCTCCTATGACACTATGGCGCGGGAAGAAGTAGTAGAGATCCGCCTGACCGCCGATCTCCCCATTGCTCTGAGCCTGGTAGGGGTTCAGGGATGCGAGGCTGTAGGTGTGCTGCTGGGTAAGGGAAGGAATGTAGTTCAGGCAGGTGAACATTCCGCTCTGGGTGTAATCGGATTGAAAGCCTGCATTGCGTATCTTTCTGAAGGTGAGATTTGCGCCAAAGCCTCCGATTGAATATGAGCCCTCTACAAGTATGGCGTCTGAACGGTCTGTGTTGTATCCGTTGAATACTGATGCATCCGCAGTTCTGATGACGTATTCTCCTCTCAATGAGAGGTTCTGCCATTCAAAGCCAAGGCGGGCGGAAACTCCGTTGATGTCGGGCGATACGATACCTTCCATCCAGTCACTTTCCAGAGCCTGGTGTTTGTTGAAGAAACTTCCTTCGAGATTGAGGTTGAACAGGTCGGAGCCGCAGAGGGACATCAGGTCAAGGCTGACATCTGCGCCGGCGACCCTGCTCACACTGGAATAGGATGTGTACAGTTTGGGCCTGCCGATGAAACCTTTCACCCTGATTTTGTCGTCCCAGTTATAACCCAGGTGTATGCCTTCCACGGCTGTATTCATGCCGAGGGCCCTGTCCTCGTAGGCCCTGAAAAGAAGTCCGCTTCCGAACTGGTCGTAGAAATCACCCAGGGAAGCAGTAAAGCCCTTGTAGCGTATGCGGGCATATTTGGATGCCAGTACAAATCCCTTGTACTGCTCAGGGTAGCCCTGGATCGCAGGGAAATAGGCCTCTCCCTGCAGGCCTCCCTCGAACATTCCGTAGCCGAAGTCCACCTTGAGGTAATTGTTCGAGCCCAGACTGCCGTCCGGACGTTCTGCACCGGTGCGGCTGTCATTGATATAGTATATGGTATTGGTTTCGAGACCTCCGGTCACAAAGCCCTTTGTGACTTTTTTGCCCTCATCCTGGGTTTCACCATCACGCTCAATGTTCCCGGCATGGGCCAATGCTGGGAACAAAAGCAAGGAGGCAGATAAAAAATATGCCAGCTTCATCAATTATTTCAGAGATTTCAGGACATCGTGAATCTGCTGTTCACTTCCTGGAGTGTATCCTATGTGGGAGTAGACCACTTTGCCATGCTTGTCAAGGACGAAGACTGTCGGATTGGACTGGACATTCATCGCACGCTTGAGATCGCTGTTGCTGTCAAGTACGACTACAAACGGCCAGCCTCTGCCTTTAGCCAGTGGGATAGCCTTCGAACTTGAACGGGCATCGTCGGTGGAGACAGCCACAACTTCAAAGTCGAATTCGTCCATCCAGTCGTCATAGACATCGCTCAGCGCGCCCATTTCCTGTATGCATGGCTTGCAAGAAGTGTCCCAGAAAGACAGTACCACAGGCTTTCCCTGGGGTACTATCTTCTGTATTGACACCTTATCTCCTTTTGCGGTGACCACACTGACTTCCGGCAGGGCTTTCTGTGCGAATGCCACTGCGCCAATTGCCAATGCGGTCAGTATTGTAATGAACTTCTTCAATTTAGAGTCTGATGAAGAGTGAGATTGTGTTGAAGTCACTGTCGTTTGCAACACCGGCAATGAAAGAATTGTCAGAGCCGATACCGTCAAGACCCAGGCTGATGTAGTCGGTGAGAACGACTGCGTCAGTGAGTGTTGCGATTGTTACAGCAGACTTGCTTCCGGCCTGCCATACGAAAGGCTCGCGGTTGCCACCCATTTCCTTTTCGAAATAGCCTGCAACTGTACCGTCGTTGGAGATTGATGCGCAGACGCCTGCCGGTGCGTCCATGATCTCGAACTGTCCTGTCTTGCGGTTGAGCCTTGCTCCATAGTAGGCAGGTGGTTCGACGCTCCAGTCGAATGGGTCATATGCGTCCTGAACCTGAAGACCGATCCAGTTGCCATCTGCGCTGAGGGCGGTAGGAGTGAAGAGCATCTTGAGGCCGTTGGCACCATCAGGATCGAAGAATGCCTTGCAGATCGGATTCACCACGAATGAACCGTTCTTCTCTTCCCAGATGGCAGCAGGGTTTGTTCCCATGTCATCAATGATCCAGCCGAGGATGGTCTTGCCGTCGGAAGAAATCCACCTTGCCTCGGATCCGTTTATCATCCAGCCGATCTCGTTTTCTGAAGGAAGTGGGAGAACCACCCTGTCATTTGCACCTGTGAATGGGGCCTTCCATACGCATGCGCTGGTTTTCCAGCTTGAGTCAAAGAAGAATCCTGCAGCCAACTTGCCATCTTCGGAGATTGCATAAGCCTCGGAACCGCTTTCGGCAGGGGCTTCAGTCTCGACCAACTCGCCTGTAAAAGGATCGGTGTAGCTGCTCTTTTCTATGGCAGTGTTGGTATAGAGGTTGGTGACATTCTTATCCTTGTCGTAAATTATCGCATATGAATCGCTCGCACCTGCTGCAACACCATTTTTGTTGACAGCGTGGAGTGTGCCGGAGGTTGTCCCCATGATGAGTTTTTCGTTCTGAATGTCCCAGATTGCGGCAGTTTCAAACTGGTATGAACCGGCCATGTAGGAGCCATCTTCTGAAATTCCTTCCCCGAAGAATCCATCCATTTTGGCAAATTTTACTTTGTTTTTTCCGTCGTCGGAACCGCCATTGTCCTTGTTGCAGGAAGGGAACACTAAGCATAGAGCCGCAATAGAGGCTAAAGCAAAAATCCTTTTCATTTTATATACAGTTTTTTGGTTGTTTATACGACAAATATACAATAATTTTTTGGTATCTTTGCACAAAAGTATAAAAGATCAGGATATCAATGAATTTCGCGGGTATTATTCTTGGCGCTTCGGCGTTCTTCCTTATAGGCATTTTCCATGTAATCGTCATAAAGGCTGAGTATCACTTCGGCAAGCGTTGCTGGCCTGTTTTCGCCCTTGTCGGACTCGCCTTCTGCGTTGCGGCACTCTTCGTCAAGGGCATCGTATTGTCCTCTGTACTTGGGGTGACAGGTTTCAGTTGCTTCTGGTCCATCCATGAGTTGTTCAAGCAGGAAGCGCGGGTCAAGAAGGGTTGGTTTCCCGCCAATCCAAAGAGGGTCAATCGTAAAAACAATGTTAAATAGAATTCTCGGATACGCGGCCATTGCACTGGCAGCCTGTCCGATTTTTTTTGCTTCATGCACAGGGGAGAATGAAAAAGACACTGTAGCTTCTCCTGAATTGGTTTCATGCATCCCGTCAGACGGCGCGGAGGGGCTGCAAGGACCGAAGCTGGATGTTGTGCTTTCCTACGACCAGAATGTAAAGTGTCTCAGTTCCAAACATTCCCAGATAACTGTCAGTGGGGGAGCCTCGGTGACAAAGGTCAATGCCTACATGGAGAATGTGACAATCAGCCTGGATGGCCTCGAGGGCGGCAAAAGTTATGTCCTCACCGTTCCGGAAGGGGTTGTGGAGGGGTTCAAGTCTGTTCAGAAACCTTCCAAGGCAGTCAGTCTGTCATTCTCGGTCGCCGAATCGTCTCCGGCTCCAGGACCTCAGACCCACTACACTCTGGATCCCGTGACCTCGCTGAGTGACGTCAATGCTACTTCACAGACGAAAAAAGTCTATCAGTTCCTGCTCCAGGAGAGTGGAAAACGCATGCTGACAGGAGTCCAGAGCGAGGGAACAGCCAATAACAACGACCATGTCAATTCCGTATATTCCCTGACCGGCAAACATCCGGCCCTCGCGGGCTACGACTTCATATTCCTCCAGTTCTCTCCGACTCCTGACGATTGGTCCTGGAAGGTGAACTACGGGGATATGTCCGCTCCTATCGGACACTGGAATGAGGGTGGTTTGGTGAATTATATGTGGCACTGGAATGTCCCTAACTCTAAGGATGCATGGGAGAAGGGCAAGACCGGCAACTTTGACGGTTATGGCTTTTATACCAGTGAGATTTCCTTCAGCATCGCCGAAGCCCTCAAGGAAGGTACCTGGCAGCATGATTTCATCATGCAGGACATCGCAAAGGTGGCCGGCTACCTGAAGATTCTCAGCGATGCCGGCGTACCTGTGATCTGGAGACCTCTGCACGAGGCTGCCGGCAACTATAATCTCTACGGCATCAGGAACAATGCCTGGTTCTGGTGGGGCAAGGGAGGTGCCGAGGCCTGCAAGAGCCTGTACCGTCTTCTGCGCGACCAGTTGGAGAATGTGTACGGATTGCATAACCTGATCTGGGTGTGGACCTTGGATGCGACCAAGGGTGCAGAGGCAGAGTGGGCGAACTGGTATCCGGGCGACGAGTATGTCGACATCATCGGCGTGGATATATACGAGGACAACACTGAGGCCAAGAACTTCCAGTATCAGGCGGCAGTCGACCTGGCGAAGGGCAAGAAACTAGTGACAGTCAGCGAGTGCGGCAACATTCCGGATCCGGCCAAGTGCTTCAATGCAGGAAACAAGTGGAATTGGTTCCTGGTGTGGTCGAGCGGTACTTCCAATTACCGTTTCAACACCCAGAACTACTGGAAGCAGGTGATGTCAAGCGAATACACCATCAGCCGCGAAGATATGCCGTCACTGAAATAGGATCAGCAGGCAAGGCGTTTTCCGAGCCAGAAGAGCAGGAAGCCGATGGTGATGCTGGCGACTACATAGATAAGAGCCTGGAGGGCGTGACCGCTTTCGCAGGCTTTTATTGTTTCTGCCGAGAAGGTTGAAAAAGTGGTGAAGGCACCGCAGAATCCGGTAGTGAGCATCAGCATCATCTGCGGGGAAATGCCGGTGTGACGCTCTCCCAGACCGGTAAGCAGCCCCAGCACGAAGCAACCTGCCACATTCACGGCAAAGGTGCCGGTCGGCATGGAAAGGAAACGGACTCCGGCGCAGAGCTGCGCCACTCCGTAGCGGCAAAGTGCGCCCAGGGCGCCGCCAATCATCACATAGATACAATTCATGATGCAAATCTATGTTTTTTCTTGCTATATTCGCGTCGT
>JAKSJK010000020.1 GCA_024398095.1 Bacteroidales bacterium | reverse complement strand
ACTTCCCTTACTTCGGCAAGGCAGCCCCTGCAGGCTCCACCATCTCATCCGTAGCCAAGACCCTCGGCTGGGACGAAACCGTGTGGGACCTCAGCGGCTCAGAACCAGTACTCAGATAGATTTTCCGGGCTACTCGCTCTCCCGAAGGGGCGAGTAGCCCGGAATAACAAGAAAACTGGGCTACTCACCCTCCGAGAGGAGCGAGTAGCCCAGATTTTTGAGTATGCTTATGCTAGTCGGCCACAGGGGCGATGACAAGCATGAAGCGGTATCCGGATGGCTGGACCATATACTCGTCGCGAGGGGTTGCAAACCATGAATCCACGCAGCCGAGGCCCATCTGAACGAGGTCCACGTTGATGTGGGTGATGCCGTTGCTGCGATCGTTCTCGTGAGCGAGAGCCTTGAGGTCGAGAGAGTGTCTCTGCGACTTTGGATTGTGCTTGAGAGTGCCGGACTTAGGAGTGTGGTCGGCGCGGTCCCAGGCATCGTTGCCGTAGAGGTCGAGATCCTTGCGGGTCAGCGGCAGAGCGGAAGCGGAGAAGGCTGCCGGAGAGGTGAAGCAGAGGCCCCAGCCGTTGTCATCGAGCACCTTGAACCACTTCAGATCCACGTGGGTGCCGCTCTCCTGAGGACGGACATAGCCCCAGTGATACTGCTCGGTCACTGACTGCACATAATGTCCCATGAGAGCAGAGCTCTTGCGGTCGCAATAGGTCTCGTGAGGGCCCATACCGAAGAAATCCACGGTATTGAGTTTGCCGGTGGCGGTCAGTTCCACACCGAAGCGATAGAGGCAAGGTTCCTTGGGGTCTATCTCCTTCATTTCCTGATCGAGTGCAATGACTCCGTCAGGATGGATGGTATAGGCCATTTCCACAGTAGCCGAGCGTACCTTATATATAGAGGTAACCTTCCAGCCATCGATAGCCTCAGCCACGTCGAAACTCTGAAGTTTCATCTCTGGCCAGCACCACACCTTCAGGTCGTTGTGGGACATGGCTCCGATGTCGTTCTCTGTCACAGCGCGTCCGAAGCAAGGCATGAGTTCCTCCTTGAGGAGTTCCTGTCCTCCGAGCACATAGCTGCAGAGGGCGCCGGTCTCAGGATTGAAGGCCACAGTCCAGTCGGTGCTGCGGTCAGCCTTGGTGCCCTTATACGTGGTTGAGCCGGTGAGAACAACCAAGCCATCGGCGTCATTGCGCTGTGCAAGACCGTCTGCAAGTGCAGGAACAGCAGCAGAGCCGCCCTGATATCCGAGCTGGTCGTATGCCACTACAGAGCCCGCAGGAAGCAGGCCGTCAGCAACCTTGAGTCTATACGACACATTGATGAATACGTCGTGGTTCTCCAGATCCTCGAGGTCTCCCTTCTTGCCGGCGTAAGCCTGGGCAATATCCTTGGCGGTAACACCCATAGGCACAAGCTTTCTCTGTCCCGGTGCCACATCCAGATTGGAAACGGTTCCGGTCAGGACTGCTGCGCCATCAACCTCGACTGTCCAATCCATGGCGTAGCGGCTCAGGTCTATGAAGAAATTCTCGTTGTAGATCTCCACCTGAGCAGAAAGCAGCTGCTCCAAGGTAGCCGAAGTATGAATGGAACGGTACTGGTAGGCCACCTCGTATGCGTGTGGATGCAGGCTGCGGTCGGCACAGATGATACCGTTGCAGTTGAAACTGTTGTCGGACGGGTCATAGTCGTTGAAGTCGCCGCCGAAGGCCCAGAAATGGTCGGAACCGGTCTTGGCGAAATCTGCAGGCCACTTGATCGCCTGGTCCTGGAAGTCCCAGATGAAGCCGCCCTGGAGGTTAGGGTACTTGCGGTAGAGGTCCCAGTACTCTTTGAGGCCGCCCATGGAGTTACCCATCGCATGGGCATACTCACACTGGATCATAGGACGTTCAGGGTAGGACTTGGCATAGTTCTCTGTACGCTGATAGGTGGCGTACATAGGACAGAATATGTCGGTGCAGCGCTCCAGCACGGCACGTTCGTACTGTACCGGACGGCTGGTGTCATAGGCCTTGCCCCAATCGTAGCATGCCTCGAAGTTCGGGCCATATCCGGCCTCGTTGCCAAGGCTCCATACGATCACGCAAGGATGGTTTATGTCGCGATATACCATTCTCTGATAACGTGCGAGATGGGCAGCTGCGAACTGAGGGTCCTTCGCCAGGGTGGTAGCGCCGTAGCCGCGTCCGTGAGACTCGATATTCGCCTCGTCAACCACATAGAAGCCATATTCGTCGCAGAGTTCGAGCCACTTCGGATCGTCCGGATAGTGGCAGGTACGCACGGCGTTGATATTGAGCTGCTTCATGATCTTGAGGTCACGGATCATATCCGCCTCGCTGACCACGTAGCCGCCGTATGGATCAAGCTCGTGACGGTCAGCACCCTTGATGAGGATTGCCTTGCCGTTCACAAGAAGCTGTCCGCCCTTGATCTCCACAGTGCGGAAACCGGACCTTACAGCAATCTCGTCGAGTGTGTTGCCCTTGGCGTCAGTAGCGGAAACCATGAAGGTGTAGAGGTTTGGAGTCTCTGCGCTCCAGAGTTCAACTCCGGAGACATTGCCCTTGATGACGGTCTCGGACAGGCCTTCCGCATTCTTGACCGTGGAAGCTGCAGCACTGCCGGTCCAAACGATTGCTGCGTCTGCATCGAGCACACGCACATCGAAATTCTTCACGCCTGCGGTAGTCTTTACCAGCAGCGTCATGGAACCGTCAGCCTCAGCCCTCACGTTCAGATCCTCGACACGGACCTTCGGACGGGCATAGACATAGGTGTCACGGGCAAGTCCGCTGAAACGCCAGAAATCCTGATCCTCAAGATAGGAGCCGTCGCACCAGCGGAAGACTTCGAGAGCGATGAGATTCTCGCCCGGAGTCACATAAGGAGTGATGTTGAAGCGGGCCTCAAGCTTGCTGTCCTGGCTGTAGCCGACCTCCTTTCCATTGATCCATACGCGTACTGAAGAAGTCGCGCTGCCGATGCAGAGGAAGACCTCCTTGCCAGCCCACAGAGGATCATAGATGAAGGTTCTGCGGTACTGGCCCACATAGTTGCGCTCTGTAGGAGGCACAGGAGGGTTGTCCTTGTAGTTCCCGTGCCAGGCGTAGCCTATGTTCTTGTAAAGAGGGTCGCCGAAGCCGTTGAGCTCCCACATTCCCGGGACAGGCATCTTGTCCCAGTTCGAGTCATCCAGTCCGACCTTGAAGAAGTCCTTCGAACGCAGATCAGGATTCTCATACCATTTGAAGTTCCACACGCCGTTCAGGCTAAGCTGGTAGTCCGGGCAGGATGCAGTGGCGCGCATCGGGAGGCGGTTTCTCTCGAAAACGGCCGCATTCTTCCAGTCATCTTCCGTTGATGCCGCCTTCTTTCCGGCAGCGTCAGCAGGAACGGTGGCCAGCATCAGCGCTGCCACACTCCAGAGCAGGATAGTCTTTGTATTCATTTATATATAAGATTAAATAATTTCTATTGAGTCACTCCTGAGCCAGCCCTCGCGACCGTCGGAAAGCACCACATTGGTCCAGTCTGCAACATTGTCCTTTATTCCCACCTTGGTGCCCTCATGAAGGATGAACAGGTCTGCAGAACCGTCATTTGACGGAGAAGACTTCACAGGCACAACCGGCCTCATCACTATGGCGCTGTCAGCCTTCACATACTCTGTCTTCTGATGGATGGAGAAAGAAAGAGCGAACAGAGACAGTACCAAGGCTGCTATGCCCCCGAAGAAGCCCACGATCCTGCCTGTGCGGGAAAAGCCCAGGAGGAAGAGCAGCAGCATGCCCAGAGCAAGCGCAATCATACACAGGAACGCCCAGGCCCATGCGTTTGAGTCCAGTCTGAAAGAGAGTTTCCTCATCCATGTCTTGAGGAAGAACTCTGGCACGGAATCGATATCATCCTGTACAGAGGCGGAGCAGACTTCGAGATTGTGACGTGCATCCGCAAAGGACGGATCGAGCTTCAGGGCTCTCTCGTACCAGAGGATGGCCTTGGCGGTTTCGCCCTGCTTGAAGAAGGCGTCACCGATGTTGCAGTAAAGTTCAGGAGCCTCGAGACCGAGATCCGAGATGGCTATGTAGCTGTCTGCAGCAGCACTCCAGTTTCCCTCGGTATAAGCTGCTGTAGCCCTGTTCCAGAGCGTATCCACATAATCGGTCTCCTGCGCGTGAAGCCCGGTTGCAGAAAGCATCAGCAGAGCTGCGATCACCAGAGCGGATTTAGGAGCATGCTTCTTTGTTTTCATTGCTGGGTCTATCAAAGAAATTACACTTGCAGCCTGGTCGAAATGAGCCTTCATGGCCGCATTGTCGCTGGCTGGGGCATAGCGTGCAAACTCACATGCATCTATCACTTCCACAAGCTGGGAGACAAGATCCTCCGTCACGCCGGCCTCGGCAAGGGAACGGGCGATATTGTCCTTGGAGAGCTCGCTTGCAGGCATGTTGAGCTTGTCTGAAACAAATCCGAGGAGAGCCTTGTGGAGTTCCTCGTAAAAGGCTCCATAAACATTGGACTTAAGATAGCCCTCAGCCACACGGAGTCTGCGCAGGGCCATCTTGGTGGCCTTCCTGTTCTTGGCACCGGCCACATCGGCCTTCCTCGCCGCCAGTTTCCTGAACGCCAGGTAAAGGGCTCCGGCAAGCACGAACAAGAGAGCGAAAACAATCCAGAATGCAGCTGAACCGAGGAAGAAATGCCCCTTGGACTCGAGCGACGGCTTCTTCAGGGTGATGAAGCGCACATCCTCGTTGAGGTTGGCCACGCCCTTCTTGTTCACGGTAGGGAGCGACACGCCCGGGTTGACCACGGCATCGCTCTCACGGCCCTTGCCCACCTTGACGGTAAGGGTGTCGGTCTGGAGGCGGACATAGCGGTTGGTATTTATATCATAATATGAGTATTCGATCGGATCGATCTTGAACTCGCCGTGACTGCGCGGAATGAAGACATACTCGTAGGTCTTGCTTCCGGAGGTTCCGCCTGTAGACTTGTCGGTAGACTCCTTGGTCTTAGGGTCATAGACCTCGAAATCGGCAGGAAAGCTCACCCTCGGAGCGTCCAGGAGGGATACATTCCCCTTGCCGCTGATGGTCACATAGAGAGATGCTGCCTCGTGGGTGAGGAGGGAATCCTTGCTGACTGACGCCTTGATGTTGAAGGTGCCCACACCGCCCTTGAACGAAGCCGGAGCGCCTGCAGGGAGATTTGACACATTCACCTTCACAGCTGGAGTGGAGACTCTCTTGCGGACCGTGGTGTAGCCGTCATCGAAGAAGGAGTCAAAGATGCTGCCACCCCGGGACTGGGTCCTGACGTAGATACGGCACATGAGCTCGGCTGGATCTATGGTGATCTGGCCGGCCTTCTGCGGGATAAGCACATATTTCCTGATTACGGCAGCGTTGTAGATGCGGTCGTTGAGGTTTTCACGCACGAACTGTATATCGCCCTGAGGAGTGAGGTCCTGACTCCAGAATCCGTCGAAGGATGGGAACTTGGCATCGTCGAAACCGGCAATATCCACCCTCTGGTAGAGCTTGAGGGTAGCAGTAATCGGCTCACCCACAACTACATGGGTCTTGCTCAGGTAGAGCTTCATGAAGATGTCCTGGTCGCCTCCCTGGACTGCGGTCTGGCCTCCCTGGGACTGAGACTGGGACTGGGTGCCGGACTGGCTCTGGGAACCTCCCTGCTGACTCTGGCCATTGCTTACGACCTCCACCACAGTGGCAGAAGAAGAGATCACATTCCCCTGTACAGTGGCCTTTGCCGACGGGATGGTGAAGCGTCCCGCGCTGTTCGCCATGAGAATGTATGTATAGGTGTAGGTGCACGACTTGGTAGTCTTGCCGTTTACGATGGAAATGCTGGTGGAACTGCCCTGCTGCGGTCCCCAGACTTTCTGGAAATCGCTGCCCTGGCTCCATTGGAAATCGCTCGGCTTGCTCTCCCCTTCCACTACGAAGGTCACATTGAAATTCTCACCCACCGCCACGAGGTTCGGAGCCTGGACCTTGATGGTCTGGGCGAATCCGAGGCAGCTGAGCAGGGCAAGCGCCGCTATTGCTATGCTTTTTCTCATACTTTTACCAATTCTTGTCCTTCTGTTTAGACTGCAGCATCAGGGCCTTCTCCTTCTTGACCTTGTCCTGGGTCTCGCTCTCCTTGGCCTGGAGGGCCTGGAGCAGTTGCTGTGCCGCCTGCGGGCTCATCTGAGGTTGCTGAGGCTGTTGCTGCTGATCCTGATTCTGGTTCTGATCCTGATTCTGATCATTTTTATCCTGATCCTGGTTCTGATCCTGATTATCCTTATCCTGGTCTTTGTTGTCCTGATTTTGATTCTGGTCCTGATTCTGATCCTGGTCCTGATTCTGATCCTGGTTCTGGTCGTTGTTCTGGTTCTGCTGCTCCTCCAGCTTCAACTTGGCGTAGGCGTAATTTTCCTTGGCATCCAGATCGCCAGGGTTCTTCAGCAGAGACTTCTTGAAAGCCTCAACCGCAGTCTTGTAATCCTTCCCGGCAAGGGCGAGATCACCGACATTGAACCAGTAGTCAGCCTCGGATGCATGTCCCTGTACAGTCTTCTCGATGGCTCCGTAGTACTTCTTGGCCTCATCCTGGCTGCCCACGGCCTTCTGACCGCCTGAAAGCTGATAGCAGGTGTTGGCCAGGTTGTAGTTGGCCGCAATGGAGGTGGAATCCTTCAGCAGAGCCTTGCGGTAGTCCACATCTGCTTCGTGGTACTTAGCCTTCTCATAGTCCCTGTTACCTGCACGGACCTGCCTCTTGTCAACCTGGGCGTTCACATTCACACCGACGCATAGCAGCACGGCAACCATGAAGAGTTGCCTGCGGTTCTTCCTGCTGCCGATCAGTGTCTCAATCACAAAGAGCAGGAGCGCAATTGCAAAGAAGTACATATACTGTTCGTCATATTCCTCGAAAACCTGGCTGCTGAATTCCTCCTCGTCCAGCTTCTTGATGCTGTCCACTATCGGGTTCAGGCCGAACTCGGTATTCCCGGCACGGACATAGGATCCGCCGCCGGCAATGGCCACATTCCTGAGGGTCTCCTCGTCCAGACGGGTGACAACGGTGTTGCCTTCCTTGTCCTTGAGCAGGCCTCCGTTCATCGGGATAGGCTTGCCCTCCGGAGAACCCACGCCGATGGTGTACACCTTTATGCCCATCTCGGCAGCCTGGCGGGCCATGGCCACGGGATCGTCCTCGTGGTTCTCTCCGTCGGTGATCACGATGATGGCGCGGCTGTTCTCACTCTGGGTGCTGAAACCCTTGATAGACAACTGGATAGCCTCAGCGATTGCAGTACCCTGGATGGCAACTGACTCGGTTGAGATGCTGTTGACGAACATCTTGGCCGAGACATAGTCGGTGGTTACAGGCAGCTGCACAAAGGCGTCACCCGCAAACACCACGAGGCCTATCCTGTCGCCGTGGAGCTTGTCCACGAGGCGCGACATGGCAAGTTTAGCCCTCTCCAGCCTGTTCGGGGAATAATCCTCGGCAAGCATGGAATTGGACACATCCAGAGCAATCATTATCTCCGCCCCCTTCATCTTCTGCTCCTTGATCTTGGCACCGATCTGAGGACGGGCAAGACCTATGGCGAAGAAGGCGAAAGCGAGGGAGAAGAGCACAATCCTGACCCATCCCTTGGCCTTTGAGACCGAAGGCATCAGCTCCTTCACCAGATCCGGATCACCGAGTTTGGCCAGCCTGCGGGAGCGCAGCCACATCGCGACGCCGTAAAGCATCGGAAAGACCGGCACCAGCAGCAGGAGCAGCAGGAATCTATAATTTGCAAAGATTATCATCTTCAAAAAGTTCTATGGAAGTCTGCGGAAAATGAAAAGGTCGAGGAGCAGACCGAGCAGCAGGCATGCAAGCGCCCACAGTCCCCACTTGAGGAACAGTTCCTTGTAGACAGGGAAACTGTCCACGGTGGTCTTCACCTTCTCAAGTTTGTTGATCTCCTCGTATATCTCCACGAGCTTCGAATTGTCGGTTGCACGGAAATAGCGTCCGCCTGTCTTCTCGGCAATGTCCTTGAGCAGGTCCTCGTCTATCTCCACTTCCATCTGCTGCACATCCATGCCCCACGGGGTCATGACCGGATACGGTGCGGTTCCGTTGGCACCCACACCGATCGTATAGACGCGCACCCCGTAAGTCTGCGCAATCTCGGTGGCCATCTGAGGGGTTATCTCACCACGGTTGTTCACACCGTCGGTAAGCAGGATCACCACCCTGCTCTTGGCATCGGAATCCTTCATCCTGGCCACAGCGGTGCCGAGTCCGTTTCCGATGGCCGTACCATCCTCGATGAGGTCGGTCTGAACCTCCTTCATCATATTGATAAGGGTGGAACGGTCTGTGGTCAGAGGGCATTGGGTGTAGCTCTCGCCGGCAAACACGACTATGCCCATCCTGTCGGCAGGACGGGAGGCCAGGAATTCGATGGCTATGTCTTTCGCCGCACTGAGGCGGTCAGGCTTGAAGTCGCGTGCAAGCATGGATGATGACACGTCCATGGCCATCACGATGTCGATGCCCTCGGTGTCGATCCTCTCGAGTTCCTCGGACGAACGAGGACGGGCGATGGCGACAATGATCAGTGAAAGGGCAGCCAGCTTCAGGGCATACGGCAGATGGCGCAGCACCGCCATTACGGAAAAGCCTGACTTCTTCCACGGGGTCAGCGTTGAAACCCTCAGGTGAGGCTGACGTCCGCAAAGCTCCCTGTACACATAGAGTGCAAGGAGCAGTACCGGGATGACCAGCAGCCAAAGGAGTTTCGGATATTGGAAAAACATAATTACTTGCTTTCAGTATCGTTTTCTATTTCCTTCTGATAGGTATCGGTGACAAAACGCACAGCCAGAGGCACCGCAGCGGCATTTTCTTCATCGCTGGCGGCATGCTTTGCGAACTTCACAAAATCCGCACGCTCGAAAAGTTCCTTCAGCTGGTTATAGAGTTCCGGGGTGAGGTCGCTGTTCTTGAGACTATCCATGATCTCGGCCGTGGTCATCTCCATTGCAGAGAAGCCGTAGCGCGAATCCATGTACTCCCTGAGGACATCGGTGACACCGGAGTAGAACTGCTTCTGTTTCTCCGGAGCCCACAGCTTGTCACCACGGAGGGCATCCAGCTTGCGCAGGGCCACGATGTGGGCAGGCTCGGAATTGCGTCTCCCCGACTCGTGGTAGTTGTTGAGCCACCAGAAAAGCAGGAATATCAAGCCTGCGATGAGGCCCGCGATGCCAAGGGAGCCAAGCAGCCAAGGCAGCACCTCCCTGAATGTGACCGGATACTGTATCTGGCCCTTTATCTCGTGTACCACGAAGGTCGCCGTATCCACAGGCATGGTCTTTATGTCCACGAATCTGCGCTCAAGCAGTTTCATGTCAGTCTGGCCGTCCGGATACTCGATGTCGACATACATATCCGGCAATTCGTAGAGTCCATCCTCGAAGCTGGTGAGTACCACCGACGCCTTTACATCGACAAGCGAAGGCTGTCCCTTCACTTTCTTCGATGCAAGTGTGTCCAGTCTCCAGTCGCGCACGAGCTCGAGATCCTCCTCCAGTTCCGCCTTCACATCCGGCAGCTGGATCCGGGTGCCCTCCGGCAGTTTGCGGAGCTTCAGGCCATACTCAAGCTGGTCGCCGATCAGGATCGAGTCCCTCGGCTGCAGCTGTGTAAGGAACACATCCTGCTCCTCCACCACCTTTTCCTTTGCACACGCACACGCGAGAACGAGGGTGCAAAGCAATATGATTCTTCTGAATGTCATCGTTTCTGGAAAAATGTCAATAGTGCCTTGACGTAGTCCTGGTCGGTAGCGATGCTGACGCTGTCGATGCTGTATTTCATGAACAGCTTCGATGTAGCCTTCTGCACATCGTCGAACCACTTCCCGTAGGCCAGACGCATCTTTTTCGAAGAGGTGTTCACCCAGGCAGTCTGGCCTGTCTCGGAATCCTTCACATTCACAAGGCCCACATCCGGGAGTTCCCTCTCACGCGGGTCATGCACCTCGATGAAGGACAGGTCGTGACGGTTCACGGCCACCTTCAGAGCATCTTCGTAACGGGGACTGCCATTCTCATCCACATCGAGGAGGTCGGAGAGCACGAATGCGGTGCACTTCTTCTTCATCGCGTTCGTGAGGTAGCGCAAGGCTTCCCCGATGTCGGTTCCGTCGTGTTCCGGCTGCAGTTCTATCACCTCCCGGATGATGTGCAGGAGGTGGCTCCTGCCCTTTTTCGGAGGTATGAACTTCTCCACCCTGTCACTGAAGAACAGGGCGCCGACCTTGTCGTTGTTGATTATAGCCGAGAACGAAAGCACCGCGGCGATTTCCGCCAGCAGGTCCCTCTTGTTCATGGAAGCGGTACCGAAGAGCCTGGAACGGCTTATGTCGACCAGCAGGACCACTGTCATCTCCCTCTCCTCTTCGAAGACCTTGACATACGGAGAGTGAAGACGCGCGGTCACATTCCAATCCATGTTGCGCACGTCGTCCCCGTACTGGTACTCCCTCACCTCGCTGAACGACATACCCTTGCCCTTGAAGGCCGAGTGGTACTCGCCTGCGAAAATCTGGTGGGACAGAGCCCTGGTCCTGATTTCTATCTTCCTGACCTTTTTAAGGAGGTCATTTGTGGTTTTTTCTGCCATTTCGGATTATCGGCCTATGGAACTTCTACGGCATTGATGATTTCTGCGATGATCTGCTCGGCGGTCACATTCTCAGCCTCGGCCTCGTAGGTCAGGCCGATACGGTGGCGGAGCACCTCGTTGCAGACGGCGCGCACGTCTTCCGGGATCACATAGCCCCTGCGGCGGATGAAGGCATATGCCTTGGCTGCCATCGAGAGGGATATGCTGGCACGAGGCGACGCACCATAGGAAATCAGGCTTGAGAGTTTCTCCAGGCCATATTCCTTAGGATCGCGGGTCGCGAAGACGATGTCCACGATGTAGCGTTCGATCTTCTCGTCCATATAGACTTCGCGCACAACCTCACGGGCACGCACGATGTCCTCCGGTTTGAGAACCGGATTCGCCTTTGGGAATACTCCTGAATTGTTCATCCTGACGATGAGCTTCTCCTCCTCTTTCTTTGGATAGGTAACCACCACCTTGAGCATGAAACGGTCCATCTGGGCCTCAGGGAGCGGATAGGTTCCCTCCTGCTCGATAGGGTTCTGGGTTGCCATCACAAGGAAAGGCTCCGGAAGCTTGAAAGTCTCGTCGCCGATGGTCACCTGGCGCTCCTGCATGGCCTCGAGAAGAGCCGACTGCACCTTTGCAGGCGAACGGTTGATCTCGTCGGCGAGTACGAAGTTCGCGAAGACCGGACCTTTCTTGATCTGGAAGGTCTCGCTCTTCTGCGAGTAGATCATGGTACCGATGAGGTCGGCAGGAAGGAGGTCCGGGGTGAACTGGATACGGCTGAACTTGGCATCGACAGCGGATGCCAGAGTGTTGATAGCCAGAGTCTTGGCGAGGCCTGGGACACCTTCGAGGAGAATGTGTCCGTTGGCAAGCAGGCCGATGAGGAGGTTCTCCACAAGCTGCTTCTGGCCCACTATGACCTTGTTCATTTCCATCGTGAGGATGTCCACGAAGGCACTCTCGCGCTGGATGCGGTCATTGAGTTCTTTGATGTTGACTGAATCCATATCTAAATTTTTACAAACATTTGCTTATTTTTGTGTGCGACAAATTTAACAAATTTTTCAATGCGTTATATAATAAGGCTCTCATACGACGGATCGGAATTTTCAGGCTGGCAGGTTCAGCCGCACGCCACAACTGTCCAGGGCAGGGTGCAGGAAGCACTTTCCACCCTGCTCGGAACCGACATTCAGGTTACCGGGGCAGGCCGCACGGACACGGGTGTAAACGCCATAAACTACTACCTCCATTTCGACTCCGAACCCCTTCCTATGGAAGCCGCGCAGCTTCGCTACAAATTAAATGCCATCCTGCCTTTATCCATCGTCGTGCACGAGGTCTCGGAGGCCCCGGAAACAGCCGTTTCCGACGAGCTCGGATGGCATGCCAGATACAGCGCGAAAAGCCGCGAATATCACTATTTCATCCACTTCCGGAAAGACCCTTTTGCGGCAAAATATTCGTGGTGGAACAAGCAGCCGCTGGACCTTGCCAAAATGAACGAAGCCTGTCGCTATCTTATTGGTACTCAAGACTTCAGCTGCTTTGAAAAAACAGGTGGAAACAACGCCACGAGCATCTGTGAACTGAGCGTGGCAAAGTGGGAAAACTACACCCCGGACCATGCCCGTCTGATGGGCTGGGAATGCGGTCCGGAAGACTACATTGTCTTCACCGTCAGAGCCAACAGATTCCTCCGAAACATGGTCCGCGCAATAGTCGGATCCATGGTAGAAATCGGGCGAGGAAAACACGACCCGGAGTGGATTGCGGAGCTCATTTCCAGCAAGGACAGATGCGCCGCCGGAGAGTCCGTTCCGGGCCATGCACTCTTCCTTTCTGAAATAGAATATTAGTCTTTACGGGGTCCCGGGCCCCGCAGGCATGCTTTTCGCATGCAATTTCTCGGTTTCCCAATGGAAATCCGAGTTTTTTTCGGTATATTTGCCCGCCGGTATAAAACTAATGTTTTAAAACCGGCAGAATAACAGAAAATTTTAAAATTCACTTAGATATGTTTTCATTATTGCAGAGCGAAGCTGCGGCAGAAGTCGCACAGCAGGTTGCCCCTCAGGTAACAGAACAGCAGATGTCCCTCATCGACATGGCAATGAAGGGCGGTTGGATCATCCTCGTCCTCCTCGTACTTTCAATCATCGCCGTCTACATCTTCAGCAAGAAGATCGTGATGGTGTCAAAAGCGACCAAGGTCGATGCACACTTCAACCAGGAGATCCGCGATCTCATCCACGACGGCAAGATCAAGCAGGCCACCCAGCGCTGCCAGGAGAAGAATACTCCTGTCGCACGCCTCTATGAGAAAGGCATCGAGCGCATCGGCCGTCCTCTCGGCGACATCCAGACCGCAGTCGAGAACACAGGCAACGTAGAGGTTGCACGCCTCGAGAAGGGTCTCCCTATGCTTGCCACCATCGCCGGCGGCGCACCTATGATCGGCTTCCTCGGAACCGTTACCGGTATGATCCGCGCCTTCTTCAACATGGCCAACGCGGGCAACAACATCGACATCGCCCTCCTTTCCAATGGTATCTACGAGGCAATGGTGACCACCGTCGGCGGTCTGTTCGTAGGTATCATCGCATACTTCGGCTACAACTTCCTCACCTCTAGGATCTCAGACGTAGTCTTCAAGATGGAGAACGCTACCGTCGAGTTCATGGACCTGCTCAACGAACCAGCACAAAACGAATAAAATGGCTATCAAGAGAAAAACCTCAGTTGACTCAGGCTTCTCGATGTCCTCTATGACCGACATCGTGTTCCTGCTGCTCATCTTCTTCCTGGTGACCTCTACGCTCGTAAACCCTAACGCCCTCAAGCTCCTCCTCCCGAAGAGCACCGGACAGGTTTCCGCGAAGGCTACCGTGAGTGTGAGCATCAAGGACTGGAGAGACCAGGGCAAGGAGTACGCTATCGAGAACGATAACTTCTACACCTATCATATCAACGGCGAGGAGGAGCCTTGCCTTTTCGCAAACATCGAAGACAGGCTCGTTGAGCTGCTTCAGAGCGAGGAGGACCCTACCTTCTCCATCTATGCCGACAGGACCGTCCCGGTGGACAAGGTCGTGGCAGTGATGAACATCGCCAAGAGAAACCACTACAAGGTCATTATGGCCACCTCACCGGAATAGGCCACAGCAAAGAAGCATAATATATGGAATACTACAAGCAGGAACGCGAAAAGGAAATCAGGATCTCCAAGATCACTGGTATCGTGGCCACGGTCAGTGTCCACGTCCTTGTTTTCGTGCTTGCGTGGTTCAAGGTCTTCGGAGCCATGAGCTACCTCTACCCTCCCCCACAGGAGCAGTCCTTCCTGATCGAATTCGAGAAGGAGACGGTCGAGCCTATCAGGGCCCAGACCGGCAGGGAGCCACAGGCGCAGAAGGTGGATTCCGAGAAGCCGCTGAACCTCGTCCAGAAATCGGAGGCCCAGCATGTAGGCACCAAGACCAACAAGGCCCCGGAAGCCACTGTAGGCGACAAGGGTGACGTGGAGGTCAAGGAACCGCCTCGCGAGAAGGAGATAGACAAGAGAGCCCTCTTCAGCGCGGCCAATAACAAGAGCGACAAGGACACCCTCGCCGCCCAGGTTGCGGACAAGGTCAGCGACGGTCTGAAGGAAGGTCACGCCCAGGGAAACACCAGCAAGGGCACGACTACCGGAGAGCCTAACGCGAGAGTCCAGGGACGCGATGTCCTCGGCGAACTCCCAAGTCCGACCAATACCGGCCAGGCAGACGGCGTTGTCGTCGTCGACATCTGGGTAGACCAGTACGGAACCGTACAGAAGGCGGTAGCAGGCGGACAGGGAACCACACTTACCGACGCGGCGGTCTGGACCGCTGCCAGGAGCGCAGCACTCAAAGCACACTTCAACACATCAGCAGATGCACCAGCCCTGCAGAAGGGCACAATTACATATGTATTCAAATTAAAGTAAAATGGAAAACAACAACAAATTTTCAGATCGCCCACGCAGGCCTAGGATAGGCCACAGCGAGAGAGCCTTCGGTGAGAACCGCAGCAACGGCGAACACAGAAGCTACGGCGAAGGCCGTTCAAACAATTCCGAGCGCAGATCATTCGGCGGAGACCGTCCACAGCGCAGCTACGGAGACAGACCTCAGAGAAACTATGGAGACCGCCCTCAGCGTTCTTTCGGAGACCGTCCGCAGAGAAGCTTCGGGGACCGTCCGCAGAGAAACTTCGGCGAGGGTCAGGAAGGACGCAGCTATGGCGAGAGGCCACAGCGCTCTTTCGGTGACCGTCCACAGCGTTCATTCGGCGACCGCAGGCCATCCTTCGGAGGCGACCGCAGGCCATCCTTCGGAGGCGACCGTCCACAGCGCTCATTCGGCGACCGCAGGCCGTCTTTCGGCGGCAAGGGAGGCTTCAACAAGAAGAAGAACTTCGGTCCGAAGAGGGCTGTAGAGGATGCTGCAGCAGCTGGAATCAACAGGATGATCAGCGACCGTCCTGTAGTAGATGACGAGCTCAATTCAGACAACGACCTCGTGATGATCCCTACCAAGGACATCCTCCGTCTCAACAAGTTCATCTCCAACTCCGGCATCTGCTCACGCAGGGAGGCCGACAACTTCATCCAGGCCGGCGTCGTAACCGTCAACGGCGAAGTTGTGACCGAACTCGGCACCAAGGTCAACGTACGCACCGACGACATCCGCTTCAACGGAGAAAGACTCCGCGGCGAGGAGAAGGTATATATCGTGATGAACAAGCCTAAGGGCTATGTCACCACCGCCAGCGATCCTCATGCAGACAAGGTGGTCATGGACCTCCTCAAGGGCTGCGAAGCCAGGGTATTCCCTGTCGGCCGCCTGGACAAGAACACCACCGGCGTGCTCATGTTCACCAACGACGGCGAGATGGCAGAAAAGCTCACCCACCCTTCATACGACAAGAAGAAGATCTACCAGGTCAACCTCAACAAGGACCTCACAAAGACCGACTTCGACCAGATCATGGCCGGCGTCACCCTCACCGACGGTGACATCGCGGCTGACGACCTCCAGTACATCGACGAAGGCGATCACCGCAAGCTCGGCATCGAGATCCATTCCGGCAAGAACCGCATCGTGCGCCGCATCTTCGAAAGCCTCGGCTACGAAGTGAAGGGCCTCGACCGCGTGTACTTCGCAGGCGTGACCAAGAAGGGCCTCAAGAGGGGCGAATGGCGTTACCTGACCGCAGGCGAGGCCAACGTTCTCAAGATGGGAGCTTATAAATAGGATACAGAAACATGTCAGAGTCCACCAAGCACCGCGCCGGTTTCGTAAACATCATCGGCAACCCTAACGTAGGAAAATCAACCCTGATGAACGCCCTCGTGGGCGAACGTCTCTCCATAGTCACTGCCAAGGCTCAGACCACCAGGCACAGGATAATGGGAATAGTGAACGGAGACGACTACCAGATCGTCTATTCCGACACCCCAGGCATCCTGAAGCCGAACTACCGTCTGCAGGAAAGCATGATGAACTTCGTGGAGACCGCAATAGGCGATGCCGACATCATACTCTACGTCACCGACACGGTGGAAAAGGCGGACAAGAACGCCGAATACATCGAAAAGCTCAGCCGCATCGACTGTCCTGTGATACTGGTGCTCAACAAGATCGACATCAGCAGCCAGGACAAGGTGCTGGAGCTTATGCAGTGGTGGAAGGAACAGCTCCCTAAGGCGATCATATTCCCGGCTTCAGCCCAGGAGAAATTCAACCTCGAGAACATCTTCGATGCAATCGTGGCCAACCTCCCCGAGGCTCCGGCATGGTTCGACAAGGACACCTTCACTGACAAGAACATGAGGTTCTTCGCATCCGAGATCATACGCGAGAAGATCTTCCTGAACTTCAACCAGGAGATCCCGTACTGCTGCCAGGTCGAGATCGAAGAATTCAAGGAGGGCAGGGACCGCTACGACATCCGAGGCGTCATCTATGTGATGAGAGACTCCCAGAAGGGCATCATCATCGGCAAGGGAGGCGCATCCCTGAAGAAGGTCGGAACCCAGGCCCGCATCGACATGGAAGAGTTCTTCCAGACAAAGGTCTTCCTCAGCCTCTACGTCAAGGTGGACGCAGACTGGAGGGAGAACAAGAGAGAGTTACGTAAATTTGGATATGAGTGGTAATATGAGTGAATACGATGACGAGACCCCGATCGGGACAGAAGAAGAGGAAAGCGCAGAAGTAGTCAGCGGGAAAGAAGGACGCTTCAACAAGCTGCTCGGTGAGCACAGCCGCAAGTTCAAGCTCAGCGGAATGTTCAAGGAGTGGTTCCTCGACTATTCTTCCTATGTAATCCTGCAGAGGGCCGTGCCGCATCTTGTGGACGGCCTGAAACCGGTGCAGAGAAGGGTGCTCCAGGCAATGCATGTGAACGACGACGGAACCCTGACCAAAGCTGCAAAGGTGGTCGGTCAGGTGATGGCATACCACCCTCATGGTGACCAGTCCATCTTCGGCGCCCTCGTGCAGCTTGGCCAGAAGGAACTCCTCATCGACACCCAGGGTAACTGGGGTAACATAATCACCGGCGACCCTAACGCGGCAGGACGATACATCGAGTGCCGACTGTCCAAGTTCGCCAAGGATGTGGTGTTCAACCCCAAGACCACCAACTTCATGAAGACCTACGACGGCAAGCTCGACGAACCGATCGAGCTGCCTGTCAAGTTCCCTCTCCTGCTCGCACAGGGCGCTGAGGGCATTGCAGTAGGTCTCGCATCCAAGATTCTCCCTCACAACTTCAACGAGCTCATCGACGCTTCGGTAGCTCTGCTCGAGGACAAGCCTTTCGAGCTCTACCCGGACTTCCCTACCGGCGGCTATGCTGACTGCAGCAAGTACAACAACGGCCAGAGAGGCGGCGTCGTAAAGGTGCGTGCGAAGATCGAAAAGATAGACAAGAACACACTCGAGATCACCGAGGTCCCGTACAGCAAGACCACCGGAATGATCTGCGAGAGCATCATGAAGGCCAAGGACAAGGGCAAGATCAAGATCCGCAAGATCGACGACCTCACCACCCGCGACGCCAAGATAGTCATACACCTGCCGAACGATGTTTCGCCGGACAAGACCATCGACGCTCTCTACGCCTTCACCGACTGCGAGGTATCCATATCTCCGAATGCCTGCGTGATTGTGGACCACAAGCCTGAATTCCTCGGCGTGGACGACATACTCCGCTACTCCACCTTCCACACCAGAGACCTTCTGAAGTGGGAACTCGAGATCAGGATGAACGAACTCCTCAACGACTGGCACTACAGTTCCCTGGAGAAGATTTTCTTCGAGAACCGCATCTACAAGCTCCTCGAAAACGACTCCGCACGCACCTGGGAAGAGCAGCTGCAGGATGTCTTCGACAAGATGAAGGAGTACCAGAATCTGCTCCGCCGCGAGATCGTGATGGACGACATCCTCAAGCTCGTGGAAAAGCCGGTGCGCAAGATCTCCAAGTTCGACGCCAAGGCTGTCGAGGAAAAGCTCAAGAACCTCGAGAAGGAGATGGCCCAGGTGCAGTACAACATAGACCATATCGTGGCCTTCACCATCACCTGGTTCAAGAACCTCAAGAAGAAATACGGCGAGGCCTATCCGCGCCACACAGAGATCACATCCTTCGAGGCCATCACCGCCACCAAGGTTGTCAGCAACAACGCCAAGCTTTACGCCAACCTGGAGGAAGGCTTCGTCGGCATCAACCTCAAGAAGGACGACAACGGAGAGTTCATCAGCGACTGCTCCGACCTCTCGGAAATCATCGTCATCCGCAAGGACGGCAAGTATATGATCACGAAGGTCACCGACAAGGCATTCTACGGCAAGGATCTCCTCTATGTCGGAGTCTTCGACCGCAATGACGAGAGGACAATCTACAACTGCATATACCGCGACGGCAAGACAGACAGCAAGGGCGACAAGCCTACGATGTACTACGCCAAGAGGTTCGCTGTGACTTCGGTCACCCGCGACAAGGAGTACGACATCACCTGCGGAACTCCGGGATCAGCAATCCTCTGGTTCACGGTAAACCACAACGGCGAGGCAGAGACTGTCAGGATCCGCCTGCGTCCGCGCCTCAAGCTCAAGAAACTCGTGGCCGAGTATGACTTCTCGCAGCTGGCCATCAAGGGCAAGGCATCAAGGGGAAATCTCGTCAGCAAGACCCCTATCCAGAGCATCCAGCTCAAGAGCAAGGGTGTGTCCACCATCGGTGGCAAGGACATCTGGTTCGACGAGGACATCCAGAGGCTCAACGAGGACGGACACGGACTCCACCTGGGTCAGTTCAGCGAAGGCGACCACATACTGGCCATCTTCAAGGACGGCACCTACTACACCACAGGCTTCGACCTCAGTGTGAAGTACCAGGGAGAACTGCTCCGCATCGAGAAGTTCGACCTGGGCAAGACCTTCACCGCACTCTATTGGGACAACGAGGCCAAGGCCTTCTATGTGAAGAGGTTCAGTTTCGATGTGGCTGACAACAATCCTATCAGCTTCATCAACCCTGCAAAGGGATCGTATCTCGTGGCCCTCTGCGACGACAGGCACCCTCAGATCAAGGCTGTCTTCGGAGGCAAGTGGGAGTACCGCGGGCCGGAACTGATAGACGCAGAGGAATTCATCGCCAAGAAGGGTCTCACCGCCAAGGGCAAGAAGGTAAGTCCGATGGACCTCAAGGCCGTTGAGTTCGCCGAGCCGCTCCACAAGCCCGAGGACGACGAGGAGGAACAGCAGGCCGATGAGCCTCAGATTGCAGGCACAGAAGCTTCCGTAGAGAACGAGGCGCAGGCTGATGCCATTGCCGCAGAGGAAGCTCTCGATCTAAACCTCGATGACGAACCTACCCTGTTCTAGGCTATGATCATCGCGCTCACCGGCTTCATGGGCTGTGGCAAGACCACAATCGGCAGGTTGCTGCACACTGCCCTCCCCGGCTGTGAGCTGATAGATCTGGACAAGTACATAACTGAAAAAACCGGCCGCGCCATTCCTGAGATTTTCTCGGATGATGGCGAGGCCGTTTTCCGCAAGATAGAGGCAGATTGCCTCGAAGAAATCATTTCAAGGGGCGGCGACGTTATCCTGTCCCTGGGCGGCGGCGCAGTCATGACTCCGCGCTGTTTCGAGCTGGTGAAGTCCAGCACCCGTTGCTTCTACTTAAAGGCTTCCCCCGCGACCCTGCGGGCACATCTGATTGGTAACCGCAGCCTCGAGGAGGCCGCAAAATCACGTCCGATGCTACTGGGCAACGGCATCGAAGATCTGTTGGCAAAACGGGAGCCTGTCTACGAAGCGGTAGCTGACTCAATCATAGAGACCGACGGCCGCAGTGCCCGAGACGTAGCAAACGAAATTTTCTATATAGTATGAAACGAGCCCTGACTTCCCTGCTCTGCCTGTTCGCAGCCCTCGTGATGTCCGCACAGGAAACGGAGAATCTGAAGAAGGTGAACATAGACTCACTTTTCAACGAAGCGCTTACCTCTTATGACGAAAACCGCCTTGAGGATGCTAAAGACCAGCTGCATCAGGTCGTAAAAGTCTGCGTCAGAGAAAAAACACGATCAGACCTCGACTTCGAATCCAGGGTGCTGCTCTCCCACTTGGAAGCGCAGAAAGGCGAACTCGACCATGCCCTGAAATGGCTGCTCAGCATCAACAAACGCGCAGTACACCACCCAGAATGTCCGTATCCTGACGGTTGGCGTAACCGGCTCCGCCAGGAAATGGTCCAGTTACACAAAGTAATCGAAAAGGAAGACAACGCAAAGCGGACGAAGATACACCGTCTCACCCAGTTCATGGTATTCCTTCTCGTTGCTCTCTGCATTATCATATATCTGTATATATCGAAGCTGCGGGCATACAACCATCTGGAACGCAAGGCCAAGGAATGGGCTAAAAAGGCAGAAGAAGGCTCGGAAGAAGAACGCGACCTCTTTGCGAGCATCAAGGAATACGTCGAATCCACCCAGTGTTACCTCAATCCTGAATTCAAGATCGGAGACCTCTCCACCGCGGTCGGAACGAACCGCAGCTATGTTTCCAAGACCATCAACGAGAACGCAGATAACTATAATTCTTTTGTGAACGAATACAGGGTCAAGGAAGCCATCAGACTTATGACAGCGAGCCCGAGGGTGCCTCTTGCAGACATCTGCATCGCCAGCGGATTCAACAACAGGAAATCCTTCAACACGGCTTTCAAGCAATTCACGGGCTTGACACCTTCTGAGTTCAGGAACAACATCTAAAAAAAACTTAAGACAATTAAAGAGGGGCGACCGTCTGGCCGCCCCTCGCGTTTATAGTTAAGTTTAGTTGTGTGAAGCTCTGCTAGTCCTCCTGGACGAGCCTGAAGTAGAGATACAGGTACTCTGAACCCTTGACTGCGCAATCGACTCTGATAGCGCCATCCACATTCAGGCCGGACTTGTTATCGCTGACTACGCTGACATGGTCATTGTTTGCAGAATCGATATATCTCCAAGTATCGACGGTGCCGGCAGTACAGTTAAGTTCGAGGGTTACAGGAGGGTACTTGTCATCGCCTGACGGATCATCCTCAAAGTAATCGTCAGTAAGATTATTACCGGATACAATGAGCTTCATGGTATGGCTTGCGGTCTTCTTGACACTGAAAGTCTTTGACTTGTAGGCACCTTCAATGAAGATCCTCTGGTCCTGTTCCTCATCAAATGCCAAGAGGTCTCCGCTCATGAAGTTTGCGATCTCGCTGGAATTCTTGCCGTCCACGTCAGCGGTTACCTTGAGTCTCCACTCGGTTCCGCCTGCCTGGTCACCACAGTTGACTTCTGCCTTGACAAAGTAAACCTTGAATCTGGTGTAGTCGCTGCTCTGCTCGACCTGAACGCCCACGAGATACTGCTTGGTGATGTAGTCCTTCACCTTGCTTGCAACAGCAGAATCGTCGATGAACTCCCAAAGCGGGATGAGCTTGCTGCCCTCGTAGTCGACCATAACCCAGAGGTTGCTGTCCTCGAGGCTTGAGAGCCATGATGAGTACTCGGATGCAGTGAAGCCTGCCTCAGATGCGCTGGTAGCATTTGAAGTGTACTGGCTCTGACCGCCGCGGCAGCTCATTGTTGACTCGAAGCCGCTTACGCTGTTCTTGACGCTGTTGAGCTGTTCGTAGCTTGCCTCAGCGGATGCGCCGCCGACGCCTTCCTGCTCGAAGCCTGCCTTGACTGCAGTGCCCCAGTTGATCTCAGAAGAGCTTTCGCTTGCATCAGCAGCCATAGAGTACTCGAGCACGCCACCGAGTGAGAAGCCGGTGATCACGTGGGTACCATACTTCTTGACGAGTGATGCTGCGTCAAGATTCTTGATGTCGCTGAGGAATGCCTCGCTGCGGCAGCCCTTGAGGTCAGCAGCAGTCTCGTTGTCGTAGATCTTGAGGATCTGCTTCTTGGTCATCGAACGGAGAGTTGCGAAACTGTACTCCTCGGTGCCGAGGGCCTTGTAAGAGAAGTTCGCCTCGACGGATGCGGTGAACATCTGGTAGCTTGCGCTTACACCCACTTTTGCAGAGTAGCTGTTCTCGTACTCTGAACGGGTCTTACCGGTTGAGATAGACTCCTCGGTAGAGTTAGGGTTGAGGATGTCAGCGATGTGGTTGCCGTCAGCAAGGAGGTCGCAGTCGAGGACGGATGCCTTGACGCCGCTTTCCTCAGCATACTTGCCTGCAGAGTCATATCCGCGGCCGAGGTGCTTGTAATCCACGATACCGTTAGGATTTGCATCCTGAGTGATGGTAAGGATGGTAGACAGGCTGCTGTCGGTGTTGGTGAATGAGAGCTGAGCTGCACGTGAACGTGCGAACTTGTTGGTCTTGGTAGCAATCGTGATCACGGTGTTGCCCTCTCCGCTGGTAGGAGTAACGGTAATCCAGTTAGGCATCTGCTCAGCAGTGTTGTCGAGTTTCCATGCACCGCTGCAAGTGAGAGGAACATAGTTGGTAGTTGCCATGTAATCAACTGCGAGCTCTTCGTTTGCGAAGCTCATCTCAGGAATATTGCTTTCCTGTACGACGGTGATGACCGCCGCGCAGAGATCTGTAGTCTGGAGGGTCACATAGCCGCGACGGGTAATGCCGCTCCAGTTCTCAGGAACAGTTACCTCGACGTCACTGCCGATGATCTTAGCCGAGATCCAATCTGAGCTGGTTCTAGCCGCAACAGTTGTTTCAGCGGTGAACGGAACCTTGATGGAGCCGCCGTCGCCCTCGAAGCTGATCTCGCTGACGAGTACATCGATTGCATCGGTCTTTTCGTCGCTGTCAGGCTCGTTCTGATAGAGATGTACGATGCCTGAAACACCGGTCTTGGTGGTAAGGGTGATGAATGCCTCACGCTCGTCGCCCTGATTGGTAGTGACAGTAGCAACGATGTCGCTTCCGCTTACAGCAACCTTACACCACTCCTTGTTGCTTCGTGCAGTTACAGGAGAAGTAGAAGAGAACGGAATGAGATGTTCACCTGCGCCGGAGAGAACCCTGTACTCAGGAATGAGAATGGTGAGGTCCTCGGTATTGATTACGGTAGGAGCCTGGTAAACGGTGATGAGACCGGTAGTACCGTTGGTGGTGGTAACGGTCACATAGCCCTGACGGAGCTTGCTGGTAGCATTCTCGGTAACGCTTACGAGCACGTCTGACTTCTCTACGGATGCGGTCATCCATGCAGAGCTTGACTTGACGGTAATCTCAGCATCCGATGCGTAAGGAACCTTGATTGATTCAGCCTCGCCACCGAAGTTGAGTTCAACTACAGGAAGGGTGAGGGCATCCTCAGCGATAGGCTCCTGGGTGAGTTTCACCTTCTTGGTAAGGGTGTTGCCCTTGCCTGAAGAGATGGTGATGGTAGCGTATGCGAGACGTGCAGCCTTGGTGTTGTTTGGAGCTGCGGTGATAGCCACCTCATAGCCCTTCACGGAAGCGGTGCACCAGTCAGAAGTGCAGCTTGCGCTTACCTGTGAGTTGGTCACAACCGGGATGGTGATGGTCTCGCCTGCAGGAATGAAGGCAACGCTGTCGACTACCACGTCGAGGACGTTCTCGGTCGCAGCCTGGCAGATGCTGGTAGAAGCTGTCACAGCCTCGCCTGCGGTGGTAAGGGTAACGAGGGTGAGGACTGCAGTACGAGGCTCACCGCTGACATTTTCAGATATGGTGAGATCGACTACGCCGCCCCTTACACCTGCGATGGTAACCCAGTTGCAGTTCACAGAGCCTTCTACGACTGCAGACTCGTCGGTTGCGTTGTAGGAAACCTTGAGAGCCTGAGCCTCATTGGTAACAGCGTACTCCTCTACAGGAATCACGAGCACCACGCCCTTTGCGCTCTGCTTTATCAGAGTGCTGCCGAGGATTGCAGGCTTGTTGCCGTAACTGGTCACGAAGGTGATGGCAGCCTCACGGTCTTTGCCGGTCTTGTTTTCAGCAATGTTCATCTTGCAGGTGCCGTCCTTTACGCTGACAACCTCTGCCCACATGGCCTCGCTGATCGCATCGACCTCGACTTCCTTGCTGGTCACGAGGTACTTGATGTCAAGCGGCTGAGCTTCATTGCTTACGGAATACTCAGGAACAGGAATGGTCATGGCCAGGTCTGAGCCGCTCTGGGTAATAAGGAGAGAAACTTTGACACCCTCACCTGCTACGGTGACGGTAGCCACACGAGTGTTGACTGACTCATTTGCATCTACGAGGATCTCGAAGCATCCCTTGTAGTTGCCGGAATCACCCAGTACATGGCACCACTCTGCTTCGGTGGTAGCCTGCCACAGGATGTTAGACCTGACGTCAACATTGACCTTTTCGGTCTCATTGCCCACGATGACAGCCTCCTGGTCGAGGATGATGAAAGGAATCTCCTCCTCGCAGGCCGTCAGCATGGTTCCGATGCCGGCGACGAGCGCGAACATCAGACTTCTGAATCTAGCTTTCATATCAGTTTGTTTGTTTAAGAGTTGTCACATTTATAATCGCGCGTGAGTAGCGCATGTCAGGGAAGAGTTCCTGACGGGCCTGCTTCCAGACCAGATAGTTGCCGTCACGGAAGTTGCGGTAGCGCTGGAGGGCATCTTCTTCGCTCTTGAGAGTCTCCACGAGCTTCTCCTCACCGTTAGCGGCGAGCCATGAGTAGAGCATGTTCCAGTTGATACCGACCGGCACGAGAGTCATGCTCCCGCGTGCTACGCCTTCATTCTCGAGAAGTTCGGCGAGCCTGTCGGCCCTGGCCTGAGCAAGGGAGTTGTTGAATTCTTCGCCGGCCTCAGGAGAGCATGATGCCTCGATCTCGATGCTGTACTTCACGATCTTTTCACGTGAGAGAGCAGCCTTCACTGCGTTGCGGAAGTCCTCGTCAAGGCTTTCCAGCTCAGCAGAACCGATCATGAAGCGGGACTTGCCAAGGGCGGTGGTGTCCGAAAATTCCTCGAACACAGGCTCCGGCTCCGCCACTTCAGGTTCAGGAAGAATGATGCTCAGCGGGAAGCTTACATGACCGATAGGAGTGCGCTCGCCATAAGACTCGGCCCAGAGGTCGATCTCGACGGTCGCATCAGCCATCCACGGCTCATATGCGAGAGTGTCGCACAATGCCACCACGGTAGGCTCACCCTTCGGAGCATAGGCATAACGGATTGAAATGCCGTCAGAGAGCTTGTCCTGATAAACATCCATCCTGTCGTTGAAGGTCTCGTTGAAGACTCCGTCGACTGCTACAGAATCGAGTTTGACGACGACTGAACTGTCTGCAGACTGTACGCACGGATATATAAGTACGCCCGTGTGAAGACTGCGATATTCGGCCGGGATGGTCACGTCGTATGACATCGGCACGGTACCGTCGTCCTGCAATGCGAGCTCTTCCGTAAGTTCAGCCGTAACATCAGGATACTCACTCAGTTTCCTGAGCGAGGAACAAGAGGCAGCCACGAATATGGCCACCATCGCAGATACTGCAAATAACTTTTTCATGTCTGCAGGAACTTAGAACAGTAGATAGGACACTTTGATTTCGAGCTTGGTCGGACCGAACAGATCCTTGGTCCTAGGGCCGTAGCAGGTGTATTTGTCAGTACGCAGGTACACGTTGTCATGGTCCAGACGGGCATAACCGACACCGACGACTCCTTCGAGATTCCACCTCTTGTGGAACATCCAGGAGTAGGTGTAGGTGACGCCGCAGCCATACATGTAGCCTTTGTAGCGATAATTCGTCACGGCAAAGTCATAGCCTCCGAAAAGGCCATGGACTCCGACAGCGTGTCCGACGAACTGATGACGAGGCCACCATTTGAATTCCGGATCCACTGACCAGAACTTGGTGGAGTAGCCGTCTTTGAAGCTGAACGGATTGATTGCACCCGATACACCGGCTGACCAATGATTGGCGAAGCCGAAATCAATTGATAGATTAGGAGTGAGGGTAGCCCAGCCAAGAGTGTTGGTGCCGAGCTCCATCACCTGCGCATCCGCCTTTGCGGATACAAGAAAAAGGAAAATGAAAGGTAAGATGGAAACGGCCATCTTCCTTCCGATCAGTTTAGCAATTGACATATGCCAATACAGTTAGAAAATAAAAACGGTGCGAAATTGGCAATTCCGCACCGCAAATAGGAGATATTTATAAAAATCAACCGACAATACTACAATTTTCTTGTCAAAACGACAAAAAGCAGCAAAAAAACTAGTAATTGATCTCGTAGACGGTTGTGTATGACCAGTCGGAACCGAAGATGATCTTGGTGACCTTGGTTACACGTCCCTCGTCATCAGACTCGTAGTTGAAAGTCTCGGTAGAAGAGAGTTCGGTAACCTCCTCATCATTCTCATCGAAGTAACTCTCGTAATGCTTAACCTCTGAAGGCAGGTGAGCGCTGCGCATACCTTTGACCAGGCTGAGACCGGAGAAAGCCGACTCCCTGAAATTGAAACTCTGAGAGAGATCGTAAGAATAGCAGTTAGGCTTGTCAGTATAGGTGAAGACACTCTTCTCTGTGCAGCCCTCGGCAGAACCGGTAATGCTCTGGATGTCGTCTCCGTCCCATACATACTCGGAAGAAGAGCAAGACTCGCCACCCTCGAACCAGGAATCGGTAATCTTGCCGTTCTCGTAATTGAAATGCTCCTCACTGCCGAAGTCGTACTCCTCATTGACATAATCGATGCGGGAAAGAAGTCCATTCTCAGTCTGGTAGGTCTCCTTGCCGTAATCAAAGATCGCAAGAACGGAATTGGAATTATCCTGGTATACATAGTTGCCTACATTCTGGCTTTCGCCGATGCCGTCCTCGTCACGGTAAGAATCGGCGTACCTGGTGACACGGCCCTGCTCGTCATAGGTAAGCACAAGGGTATTGACGCTCTCAGGATAGGATGGGTCATAGTAGCGGATGCTCTGGATCTTCCAGGTGTAATCAGCCTTGACAGCCTTGTCGGCGGTACATGATGATGCCAGAACGAGTGCTGCCATCATGGAAATTGAAAGAACAAGTTTTTTCATATCATTTGGTTTTATTGTAAAGAAGCAATGGAATGAGGAAACTGAGGGCCGCAGAAGCAAGCCAGAAAATGCTCACAGGCACGAAGTTATACTGCCCGTCCGAGACGAAGTCGCCTATGAGGTAACCGCTGAGCAGGTCCTGGACAGAGGCGAAGACATAGCAGACAATGCCGATCACACCGATTGCAGCCCCCGTCGCCCTGCGCGGCACGAGGTCCAGGGCGATGATGCCGGCTGTTATGCAGTACAGGACTCCAACGCTTAGGCTGAACAGCGACACATATATTATATTAAGTATATAGCCGCCCTTGAGCAGCAGGAAGGCCGCCAGCGACAGGAAGGCGACGATGCCGGAGAGCAGAACCGGGGCGAGCCTGCGGCCCTTGAACACCTTGTCGGAGAGCCAGCCGGCGATGACAGTTCCAGCCAGACCCGACACCGCATATGCAGCCGTAATCGCACTAGCACCCTCGAGCGGGAAATCCTTCGCCTTCTGCAGGAAAAGCACTCCCCAGCCGCTGATCGCGTATTTGGTGATATATACAAAGCCGCTGGAAAGGGCGATGATCCATATACCCGTATTGCGGAAAACGCGCCTCTGCAATGAACCTGTAGACATCTTCCCGTCAGCGACGGCTTCTTCACCGGCATAGACAGAAACCGGCGGCAGTCCCTTGCTCTCCGGGGTGTCAGTGACGAAGACCAGTGCAACGACTCCGCCTATGATTCCGAACACGGCCGACACGATGAAGCAGCTCTGCCAGCCGACATGTTTCGCAAGGAAGCCCAGAAGAACGAAGGCGATTGCTTCGCCAATGTACGGAGAAGCGCTGAAGATGCTGTAGAAAGTACCTCTGTTGCTGCGCGGGAACCAGCGGTTCAGACTGATCACTCCCGGAGCGGCGCCCATGGACTGGACCAGGCCGTTGAAGCCCCAAAGCACGGCAAATGAGAGCATTATTACGAAACCGGGCAGGTTGGAATAGCCGACAAGGCCGAGGATGAGGTTAACTGCCGAAGAAGCAAGAAGACCGGTGGCGAGAAAACGTCTGACATTGCAGTAGTCGGCTACGAAGCCGTTGATGAACTTTCCGAAGGCATATACCATAAGGAAGGCCGAGCCGATGGCACCCAGTTTCTCCGCCGACAGCACGCCCCCATCGATGAGAGGCTGCTTCACGACACTGAAAGCCAGACGGCAGACGTAGTACATGCTATAGGCTGCTGTTGCCCCCCAGAAGGTGCGGCTGCGCAGGCGCCTGTAGACAGAATCTACTTCGTCGGAAGGCACTTTGACTGCCGATGGCTTGCTTATGCGGTATTTCGAATATATGCCCATATACGGGGCAAAGATATGAATTCAGTTTGACAAGCACGCAGATATTTGCTAAATTCGCAGTTGCATGCAATGCAAAACACAAAAAATGAAACGCATAACCTTACTTTCAGCCACCCTGCTGCTCTGCATCGGAGCGGCTGCCCAGACGCCAAAGAACGTCAAGTACAGCTTCACTGAAGCTTCAGATCTCACTCTCACCGGCAAACTGATGCCTGGCACTCCGAACGCTTATTCACGCGTAGACACACTCGTATACAAGGGTTTCACCCAGGGAGAAAACTACCAGGTACGCCTTGGTGCCGGCATGGCAGTGGCCTTCAAGACCAACTCCACTGTCATCACGGTGCTGACCGAGTATTCCCCGGAAGGCAACAAGTACGAGACCAGTTCCACCACCTGCACCTCATACCGCGGCTACGACCTCTACATAAAGAAGGACGGCAAGTGGCTCTACGCAGCTTCCGGCAATGCGCGCCGCACCAAGCCTAACGAGAATGTGCTGCTGATCAAGGACATGGACGGCAGCGAGCACGAGTGCCTGATGTACCTCCCGGAGTACGCCGAGGTGTACTCAGTCAAGGTCGGCATCCAGGATGACGCAAAGATCGAAGCCCTCGAGAATCCGTTCCGCCACCGCATCGTGGTGCACGGTTCGAGCTTCACCCAGGGTGTGAGCACCTCCCGCTCCGGAATGGCTTACCCATCCCAGCTGGGACGCCGCACCGGACTTCAGATGATCAATTTCGGCTGCGCCGGCAACTGCAAGATGCAGTCCTACTTCTGTGATGTGCTCTGCGACGTAGAGGCAGACGCCTTCATCTTCGACGCTTTCTCGAATCCTTCCGCAGAGATAATCGAGGAGCGTCTCGTAGGCTTCATTGACAGGCTCATCGAGGCTCATCCCGGCACTCCGCTCATCTTCCAGGAGACAATCTACCGTGAGAGGCGCAATTTCAATGTTGAGAATGAGAAGTTCGAGGGAGCCAAGAATGTAATGGCCCGCAAGCTTTTCGCCCAGATGAAGTCCACCAAGGAGGGCAAGCAGAAATACAAGGATGTGTACCTCATCACCACCTGCGCCACCACCCCGGAGCACGACACCTCGGTCGACGGCACCCATCCCGACGACCACGGCTACTATCTCTGGTCCAAGTCCATCGAGAAGCAGGTCGTGAAGATCCTTGCAAAATACGGAATTAGATAAACTATCATAATGAGACGCCTGATCACCATTTTCGCGGCTGCAGCAATCTGCGTCGCCGCTTTCGGACAGACTCCAAAGAATGTCCAGTACAAGTTCACGGAGGCTTCGGACCTCAATCTTATCGGCAAGATCATGGACGGCACACCTAACCCATATCACCGCGTGGACACCCTCATCTACAAGGGCTTCACCAAGAGTGAGAACAACCAGGTACGCTGTCCTACCGGACTCGCCGTGCTGTTCAAGACCAACTCCACCGTCATTTCGGTCAAGACCGAGTGGGGATGGGAGTACAGTTCGGTAGCAACAATGCCTATAGCCTACAGGGGCTACGACCTTTACATGAAGAAGGACGGCAAGTGGCTCTGGGCTGCTTCCGGCGCTACCAAGCCGGAGAAAGGCAAGGACAACCTCGTGCTGATCAAGGATATGGACGGCAGCGAGCACGAGTGCATGCTCTACATGCCAAACTACAGCGAGGTCTATTCCTGCAAGATCGGCATCCAGGATGACGCAACTATCGAGGCCATCGAGTCTCCTTTCCGCAACCGCATTGTTTTCCACGGTTCCAGCTATACCCACGGTGTGAGCACCTCCCGTCCGGGCATGAGCTACCCTATGCAGTTCATGCGCAGTACCGGTATGCAGGTCCTCTCCCTTGGAGTGAGCGGCAACTGCAAGATGCAGCCTTACTTCGCCACCGTTCTTGAGAATGTAGAGGCTGATGCCTATGTATTCGACTCATTCTCAAACCCTGACGCAGCCATGATCCGCGAGAGGCTCGTGCCTTTCATCGACCGTATGGTGGCAGCGCACCCGGGCAAGCCTCTGATCTTCCAGCAGACCATCTACCGCGAGGCGCGCAATTTCAGCGTCGGCTACGACCAGCGCGAGCAGGCCAAGATGGATATGGCGACCCAGATATTCAAGGAGATCAAGGCCACCAAGGAGGGAAAGAAGAAATATAAGGATGTCTACTTCATCACCCCAGATGCCGGCAACGGCAGCCATGAGTTCTCTGTGGACGGTGTGCATCCTGACAACTACGGCTACTTCCTCTGGGAGCAGTCCATCGAGGGTCCTATCCTCAAGATTCTGAAGAAATATAAAATCAAATAAGTCAAATGAGCAGTTTACTCAATTTCTACAAGATGAGCGCGCCTTCAGCAGCGAAGGTTGCGCCCGAGAAGGTAGACAAGGTATGGAAGAGAAAGAGATTCGAGTCTTTCCTCGCAGGTACCTTCGGCTACGCTCTCTACTATGTATGCCGCCTCTCCATGGGCGTTATGAAGCAGCCGCTGATCGATGCCGGTCTGCTTTCCGCCGCCCAGCTGGGTCTCATCGGCGCCTGCCTGTACTGGTGCTATGCCGTCGGCAAACTCATCAACGGCTTCCTCGGTGACAGCTGCAACATCAAGCGTTTCATGGCTACCGGCC
>JAKSJK010000002.1 GCA_024398095.1 Bacteroidales bacterium | reverse complement strand
CCTTTGCGAGCTCAACGCCCTCAGGAACTGTAGTGTTCATCTTCCAGTTACCTGCAACAATGTTTTTTCTCATTTCTTTATGTTTGTTAAATGTATTTGCTATTTGCGGACGCAAATTTAATGTTTTTTTTGAATAAATGGCTAAATTTGGAGAGCGATGAAGAGAAGAGTCACCATAAAGGATGTAGCCAACGAGGCAGGAGTATCAACTGCCGCCGTTTCGCTGGTGCTTCACGCCCGTTTCGACGAAGACGGGAATCCGGACTGCAGGATAGGAAAAGAGACTGCCGCAAAGATACTGGAGGCCATCGACAGGCTTCATTACATCCCCAGCGGAGCTGCTGCCCAGATCAGCAACGGCCGAAGCGGCAACATCGGTGTGATCACCGCCGACATATCCTCGAACTTCTTTTCCGACATCTGCCGGCACATTGAGAACATGGCCTTCGATGCCGGCTACAACACTCTTTTCGCCAGCACGGATGAAAAGCCGGAGAGGCTCGAGAAAGTCATCTATTCCATGATACGCCTCGGTGTAGACGGGCTCATCATTGTTCCGCCAAGCACAGATGCATCTGCCCTCGAGGCTCTTGAAGACAGAGACATCCCTGTTGTTTTCCTGGAAAGGGACATCCCCGACTATCAGGGTGCAAGCAGGCTGCTTCTGGACAATGCCGAAGCCTGCCGCCTTGCCGTGAACGAATTATATGATGAAGGATACAGACGCATCGAGCACCTCAGCTTCGATATGGATATCTCCACAATCAAGGAAAAGGAATCGGGATATTTCCACGAGATGGAGAAACTGGGACTATCTTCGCTGGCCAAGACCAGAAAGGTCAGCCAGAATGTCACCATGGCCGAACTCATGGAAGTGATCTCGCAGGCAAAAACCGAAGGCACGGAAGCCTTCTTCATCCCGACCAACAGACTCACCATCCAGACTATCACCGCCCTGGCGAAACTTGGACTGAATGTCCCGGACGACATTGCCATCGTGGGCTTCGACAGGCATAAGTTCTTCGACGTATACACCCCTTACATCAGTCACATCTACCAGGACACAAAGGAACTCGCGGGACGATCCTTCGATATGCTTGTAGACATGATTGAGAACAAGGCTCCAGGCAGATTGGAAATGCTTAAGCCTCAGCTCATAAAGGGCGGTTCCTCCATCAAGAAATCTTTGTAAAGACAAAAATTTTCCCTACATTTGGAATGCTGATTTTTAATTACGCGAGTTATAGTTAAACGTTTAACCATAAAGTAACGCCGTCCCAACGGCATTTTCCAACAATGAAAAGACAGCTGGTCTGCCTCGTAATGGCACTTTGTACAACTGCACTTTCCGCACAATATCTCGATTTCCCGGAGCTCGTAAAGCCCGAGGAAAACGTAAAATGTGAAATCTTCATTCAGAAAGAAGGCCGCGGAAGGGCTCAGCAGGGAATGGAAATCCACGGCCGCTATCTTTTCTCCCTGGAGGATGGCGGACATGTCAATATCTACGATTTCAAAAAACACGACGGAAAGGTAATCGGCGGCTTCCAACTCGCGTCCTCACGCCCTGACAACCACGCCAACAACGCCGAATTCGGCATTGAGAAGAAAAAGGGCGCGTCCTTCCCTCTCATATACATCTCCAACGGCAAGGTCGGCAGCGAGATAGAGTGGCTCTGCTATGTGGAGAGCATCACAAAGAAAAAAGATGTCTGGTCTTCAGAGATAGCCCAGACCATACACATGGACGGCAGCAACTGGGAATCCAAAGGCTACACTGCCATTTTCGGTGCTCCGAGCTGGCTCGTGGACAGGGAGAGAAAGTTCCTCTGGGTCTTCTCTGCAATCAAGAGAACCGTGAAGTCAGTGACCACTGACCCATCCGAGAACAAATACATCGCAACCAAGTTCCGCATCCCTTCATTGAAAGAAGGCAAGGATGTGTACCTGACCGTGGATGACATACTCGACCAGGTCATATTCCCATTCGACATCTGGTTCACCCAGGCCGGCTGCGTCGTTGACGGCAAGATATTCTACGGCTATGGCGTGGGCAAGCAGGATGATAGTAGGCCGTCAGCCATACGCGTTTACGACACAGACAAGCGTGAAATCACCGCACGCTACAACATACAGGAGCAGGTAATCTGGGAAATCGAAGACATCCGCGTGAAGAAGGGCTGGATGTATGTGAACACCAACAACAACCCGAAGAAGACCAAAGAACTCCCTGTTATATATAAGGTATCCCTGCCGGAAGGCTGGAAACTCAACAGAAAATAATCATACTAACACATAATTATGGACAGAAGACAATTCCTCAAGAACACCGGGCTTCTCGCGGCTACAGCTGCAGTTGCTCCAAGCTTGAATTCCTGCTCCCCTGCTGAGGACATTCCTCAGATAGCCGAAACCGAACTGCTCGTAGTGGGCGGCGGCCCTGCAGGCGTATGCGCAGCAATCGCTGCTGCCAGGATGGGAGTTAAGACAATGATCATCGAGAGCGGAAACTGCCTCGGCGGTATGGCCACCAGAGGCCTCGTGGGTCCGTTCATGACCTGCTACGACCGCTACGGTGAACAGATGATCATCAAAGGCATATTCGAGGAGATCGTAGACCGCCTCGTCGAGAAAGGCTGGGCAATCCACCCTGAAAAGGTACGTTGGGAAAGCCCTTGGACAGCATGGATCAAGGCCGGACACGACCACGTGACTCCGTTCGAGTCCGAAGGTCTCAAGTACGTGCTGGACGTGATGACTGCAGAGGCAGGCATCAAGGTGCTCTACCACGCCCAGTTCCTCAAGCCTATCATGAAGGGCAACACCATCAAGGGTGTGACCATCGTGGCAAAGGAAGGCATGCAGAACATTTCTGCGAAGATTGTGATCGACGCTACCGGTGACGGTGACGTGGCATACCGCGCAGGAGCACCTTGCGAGCTTGGAGACAAGACCCGCGAGGGCAAGATCCAGCCGACTTCCCTCTTCTTCCGCATCAACAATGTGGATTCCGCAAAGCTCGAGGCCGATGTCTACAAGCATCTCCCAGAGTTCAGGCGCGTCAACCATGTCAGCTACCGCGCACTCCACTGGAATGTGGCGCAGGCTGAGGCTAACGGAGAATGGGATATCGCCCGCAAGAGTGTGAATCTCTTCAAGTCAGTGAAGGACGACGAGTGGGTAATCAACTCCACCCGCATCAGCAACATCAACCCTACCGAGTCCGACAGCCTCACATCCGGTGAGATCGAGGGACGCCGCCAGGTTCAGGAGCTGATGAACTTCTTCCACAAGTACGTGGCCGGCTGCGAAAACGCAACCCTTATGTGCTCTGCCGACACCCTCGGTATCCGCGAATCCCGCCACGTCATCGGCGAGCATGTGCTGCAGGAGGACGACCTCATCAACGGTGTCGTACCTGAAGACAGCATACTCGTGGCATCCAACTCTGTCGACGTACACGGCGGCGGAGCTGCAGCCAACACTTCAGTATATACCGTAATCAACGAAAAGTGGTACGGCGTGCCTTACCGCTGTCTCGTTCCTCTCAAGGTGGAGAACCTCCTTCTCGCAGGACGCTGCCTCTCGGCAACCTCTGTTGCAGCAGGAGCTGTACGTGTGATGCCGCCAGCAATGGCCATGGGCCATGCCGCCGGCGTCGCAGCAGCACTCTGCCTTAAGAATGGACAGACCCCACGCACCGTCGACGCACAGGAAGTCCGCAAGGAACTCCTCGCACAGAACGCATTCCTCGGATAATAACCAATCTAGCATAACCAAATGAAACACAGATCACTGATTGCCATACTGCTTACAATAGCGGGACTGGCAGCCTGTCAGAAGCCGGAGCCGTACATGACTCTTTCTGACAAGATTTTCCCGGTCGGTGAAGAAGGTGAGGTGCTGACTTTCTCAATTTCAGCCAACACCTACTACCGTGTCAACAATGACATGAACTGGGCACAGCTTGAGATAACAAACACTACAGGCGACAAGACCGAATTCAAGCTCGACGTCAGCGCCAACGCCTCACCTGAGGCCCGCAGCGGCAGGGTAAGGTTCATCGGCGACGGCGTAACTCCGCTCTACGTGCAGGTCAACCAGGCCGGCAAGGCACCTGTGGGCGTCAGCGTGACCGAGATAAATGTCGGCTACACTGAAACCAAGGCAGAATTCACGATTCTCGGCACCAAGCCATGGACTGCAAGCTGCAACAACTCTGATTTCAAGCTCAACTATACCTCCGGAAACGGCGAAACCGACATCGTGGTAAGCTTCCCTGAGAACGAGGCTTCTTCTGTCAGGACCGCTGTCATCACCGTAGTGATTGCAGGCGAAAGCTACACCGTGACCATCAACCAGGGCGGCGCTCCTAGCAAGGAAAGGACCGACCTCAGCGCTGCAGGCACATCAAACTGCTACATTGTGGACAAGATCGGCTACTACAAGTTCAAGGCTAATGTCAGGGGCACAGGCATCATCCCAGAATCCTGCGCAGCCGAACTCAACGCAAACATCGCCCCTGCCAAGGCTAGCGTCCTGTGGAGCACATACAACACCGCAACCGCCCCTGCAAGCAGCGATGCAATCATCACCGGCGTCGCAGTTGAAGGCGACTACATCGTATTCAACACCACCGACCTCGTGAACCTAGCCGCAGGCAATGTGATCATCGCGGCATACGACGCAGCCAACGCCATCATATGGACATGGCACATCTGGCTCACAGAAACTCCTACCGCTTCCGAAATCGGAGGTGCGAAGTGGATGGACCGCAACCTTGGAGCAGTCAACGCAACCAGGGGTGATGCCGGTTCAATCGGTCTCCTCTACCAGTGGGGCAGAAAGGACCCTATGCGCAGTGCTTCGACCTTCACTGACGGTGATTTCATCGCAACCTACCCTGCACCTGCAGGAACCGAAATCGAGGTCGCTGTAAGCGAGACAACCGGTACGCTGATGGCTTCTATCCAGAACCCTCGCGCATTCATCAACACCTTCCCTGGAGGAGCTGGTCCTAAGGACTGGATCTACACAGCAGACCACCTCGACCGCTGGAATGACACCCAGAAGACCGCACTCGACCCATGTCCACAGGGCTACAAGGTTCCTACCTCTGCCCAGATGCAGGCCTTCGGTGCAGCCGGCGGACTTCCTACCGGTTCAACCAAGTATAGCGCAAACGCTGATGCGAAGGCAGCCTTCAAGCAGGCTGACCATGTCTTCGAGACCGCAGCATGGAGTCTCCCTATCGCAGGTTACATCGCCTACAATGACGGCACGGTCCTCGCCGATGTCAACGCCTGCGCCAAGTATGAGACCAGCAGCAAGTCACCAAAGGCGGCATCGTCATACTACCTGAACGCCAACACATCTGCATGCAACTTCACCAACGAGGCTACAAGCGGCCACGCCGGTGCACTCCGCTGCGTCAAAGAATAAGGAGGAACGAATATGAAGAAATATATAATAAGTATAGTCTGCGCCATCTTCTTCGCACTCCCTGCGTTCGCACAGAACGTGATCAAGGGTACCGTGCAGGACGCAAAGGGTGAAATCATCCCGGGCGCAATGGTACTCGATACCGACAACGGCAAATGGGCCGTTACCGACATCGACGGTAATTTCACCATCGACGGCGCTTCCAAGGGCAACACTCTCGAAGTCAGCTGCATGGGCTACACCACCACTTCAGTGGTATTCAACGGAGAAGCAAAACTCACCGTCACCCTCGCTGACGACAGCCTCGAACTCGAAGAGACCGTGGTCATCGGATACGGTTCAGTCAAGAAGAAAGACCTCACCGGCGCTGTTGGCGTCGTGAATGCGGCTTCGATCGAGCAGCAGTCTGTGACCAACCTGTCCCAGAGCCTCCAGGGTGCAATGCCAGGTCTCTCTGTGACCCGTTCCAGCTCCATGCCTGGTGCCAGCGCAACCCTCCAGATCCGCGGTGTGACCTCAATGAACGGATCAGATCCTCTCATCCTCGTGGACGGAATGGCTGTGAGCAGCATCGACAACATCGCAACTGACGACGTAGAGCAGATCACCGTCCTCAAGGACGCTGCTTCTGCATCAATCTACGGTGCACGTGCTGCTGCCGGTGTCATCCTCATCACCACCAAGGGTGCAAAGGAAGGCGACCTCCACATCAGCTACAACGGAGAATACTCGATGATAGGTGCGACTGAGTGGGCTTCATATCTCACCGACCCTATCAACTACATGACCATGTTCAATGAGTACAAGTGGAACGACGCCGGAAACGGCGTGGGCGGTGACTACCAGACCTATCCTAAGGAGTACATCGAGAATTACTTCACCAACAACGCTTACGACCCTATCGAGTATCCTAACTTCGACTGGAAGGGCAACATCGTGAAGAAATTCGCAAGCCGTCACAAGCACAGCCTCAACGTGGCATACGGCAACAAGGTCGTCAAGACCCGCGTTTCCGCAAGCTACGAGGACACTGACGCCCTCTACAGGGGCAGCGACTACCAGAGAACCATGGCCCGCATCAAGAACACCTTGAAGATCAACAAGTGGCTCAGCGCCGATGTGGACTTCTCATTCAAGCACGCTGTCAAGACCAACACCCAGACGGTTCCGCTCCAGGCTGCGAACATGTATCCTAGCATCTACCTCGGCCTCTATCCAGACGGCCGCGTGGCTCCTGGCAAGTCCGGTTCCAACACTCTCGGCATCATCAGGGAAGGTGGCTACACCTCATCCCGCAACGACTACATCACCGGCAAGGTAGCCCTCACCGTGAAGCCTGTCGAAGGCCTCGACATCACCGCAAGCTACACCCCTACCTTCAGCCTCACCAAGGGCAAGGACTTCAACAAGGCAGTGGCTTACTGCGACGCCTACGACACCAACATCATCCTCGGCTATCTCTCCGGTCATACCGCAGCGGACAACAACCTTACCGAGAGCCGCTCCGATGCAAACACCTACGAGATCCAGGTAGTTGCGAACTACGACAAGCAGTTCAACAACGCTCACAACCTCAATGCCATGCTCGGCTACGAGGAGTACCATTACTTCCATGAGAGTGCAAGCGTCACTACCAGCAACATGTCCCTGAGCGACTTCCCTTACCTGAGCCTCGGCAACAAGGATCAGACTCTTGCTTCCGGCAGCGCCTACGAGAACGCATACCGCTCAGTATTCGGCCGAATCATGTACAACTACAAGAGCCGCTACTATGTGCAGGCAAATGTCCGTACCGACGGATCCAGCCGTTTCGCAAAGGGTTACAAGTGGGGCATCTTCCCTTCTGTATCCCTCGGATGGGTTGTTTCCAATGAGGACTTCATGAAGAACGTCACTCCGATCAGCTACCTCAAGCTCCGCGGTTCCATCGGTACCCTCGGTAACGAGAGGATCGGCAACTACCTCTACCAGACCAACATCAACTTTGGCAATGCGGTCATGTTCGGCAAGGACAATAATATGACTTCACAGATGACCGCAGCACAGGTTGCCCTCGCAGTTGAGAACATCACCTGGGAGACCACCTGGACCTACGACGTCGGTTTCGACATGAGCTTCCTCAACAACCGACTCAGCCTCAGCGCCGATTACTATTACAAGCAGACCCGCGACATGCTTCTCGAACTCCAGATTCCTGAATTCACCGGTTTCGAGAGCCCTACCGTCAACGCTGGTACCATGCACACCAACGGATGGGAGGCAAAGATCGACTGGCACGACAAGATCGGCAACTTCACCTACGGAGTGGGCTTCAATGTATCCGACAGCCGCTCCATCATGGGAGACCTCTCAGGAAAGATTGAATATGGCACAAATGTCATCACCCGCGAGGGCGATGAATACCAGTCATGGTACGGCTACAAGAGCAGCGGTATCTTCCAGAGCTATGATGAGATTTCCGCGGCCCCTACCCAGCTTATCGCTACCATAGCTCCCGGCGACCTCGGTTACATGGACTTCAGCGGTGAGGCCGGCGAGGCTGACGGCAAGATCAGCGCCGACTACGACCGCGTAGTGCTCGGCAGTTCACTGCCTCACTACATCTTCGGTGGCTATATCAACGCCGGCTGGAAGGGTCTCAACCTCGGCATCATGTTCAACGGCGTGGGCAAGAAGCTCAACAGGGTGGCTGACAACATGGTACGTCCGTTCGCAAGCCAGTGGCTCTCTGCTCCTGCAAACCTCCTCAACAAGGATGGCAGCCGCAACTACTACTCTCTCTATAACACTGAAGAGCAGAATGCCAAGGTTGAGTTCCCACGTCTGAGCTACACTTCCGCAGAGAAGAACAACTACATGATGTCAGACTACTGGCTCATGGACGGTTCCTTCTTCCGTGTGAAGAACATCAACCTCAGCTACACCATTCCGTCAAAGTTCCTCAGCAAGGCAAAGATCCAGGGTCTGAAGGTCTACTTCAACGCCGACGATCCTTTCTGCTTCGACCACTACCTCAAGGGCTGGGATCCTGAGCAGGGTACGAACACCTACATCGCACGTACCTTTACCTTCGGAGTTGACCTCAAATTCTAAGCAGCCATGAAAAGAATCAATATCATACTTACAGCAGCGCTGACCCTCATGATGACCAGCGCCTGCGCAGACCTGAATGTGAAGCCGCTCTCAGAGGCATCCAGCGCCAACTGGTACCAGAATGCAGAGCAGATCACCTTCTCCCTCAACGACCTCTACAGGACCTATCCTTACGGCATAGAGAACGAGTACTGGACAGACCGCCGTACCGACGACTGGGCACAGCGTGACCAGGTCTACGACCTCTGCAACGGTGCCACCACCAGTGCCACAGGCACTTATGAGACCTATTGGATCAATTCCTACAAGGCCATCAGCCGTGCAATCCGTGTAATCGAGTCCATCGAAAGACTCGGAGACCCTTCAGAGCTCCAGGCCCTCAAGGCCGAGGCATGCTTCTTCAGGGCATATTTCTACGGCAGGTTCGTAAACCTCTGGGGAGATGTTCCATTCTACACCACAACCATCACAAAGGAAGAAGCCTATGAGATGGGCAGGACTGACAAGAACATCATCGCAGAGCAGGTTTACAAGGATTTCGACACCGCCATCGAAGGACTTCCTGTGGACAACACCAATGGTGGCGTATGGAGAGTGACCAAGGGTACCGCCCTCGCAATGAAGGCCAGGTTCGCCCTCCAGATGCGCGACTTCGAAGAGTGCGCCGCACGCTGCAAGGAACTTATGGACCTCGGCGCCTACAAACTCTATTACTCCGCCGAGAACCCAGCTGACAGCTATGGTGAGCTCTTCCGTGACAAGACCATCAACTGCGAGGTCATCTGGGCCATCGGACGTTCCATCGCCCTCGACCCTGACAACACCGAGGCCATCAAGAGCTGGGTACTCCGTACCGCAGGCGGCAACGCCGTGGCACAGCCTTCATGGGACCTCCTCGCTGCCTACGAGTGCACCGACGGTCTCACAATCAACGACTCCCCTCTCTTCGATCCTCACAATCCATATGAGAACAGGGATCCTCGCTGCTGCATGACCTTCGTGAAGCCGGGTACCACCGTGTACGGCTGTGAATTCAATCCTTCCACCCTCGCCAAGAAGGTCCTCCTCGACGGCAAGGAGGTTACCAACAAGGATTCCAAGGTCAACGACAACTATGCCCCATACAACGGGTGCTGCATCCGCAAGGGCGCCCAGCCGGAATGGAGAACCTCTCAGCAGAACGAGAACCCTGTGGTTCTCTGCCGCTACGCAGACGTGCTCCTGATGTATGCTGAGGCAAAGATGGAACTCAATGACATCGATGCCAGCGTACTCAACGCCATCAACGATGTGCGTGCCCGCGCCTATGGTGTGAGCCGCAAGGACACCGGCAGTTATCCTGCCATCACCACCACAGACCAGGCAGAGCTCCGCAAGATTATCCGCAGAGAGCGCCGCGTAGAGCTCGCATGGGAAGGCATACGTTTCTTCGACCTCCGCAGATGGGGACTTCTCGAGAAGTGCTACAGCGTACACTACTACGGTCTGCTCAACAAGACCGGTCTCACCGCTTACGAGAATGACGGAAAGTGGTTCTGGCCTGAGACACCTATGCTCGACGAGGACGGCTTCGCAGACTTCGAGACCATGTACAACAAGGGTCTGATCGAACGCTACGGCTTCCACGTGTACGACCCTAAGGTTGAACTCTTCCCTATTCCGGACATCGAAATCATCACCAGCAACGGCAAACTCGAGCAGAACCCTGGATATTAATGGATAGATTTTTCAAGACACTCGCGGTTGCGGCACTCATCCTAGGTGCCGCAGCCTGCGAAAAAAAGCCACCGGTGATCATCACGCCTCCGGGCCCAGGTCCGGTTGTCGGCGGCGATGAAACCGGCGATGTCAAGGTCGGCGAGGTCATCACCCCGTGGACTGAAGGCGAATTCGACATACATTTCATCAACACCACCACCGGAGAGTGCATGTTCCTGATCTTCCCTGACGGCACCCAGATGCTCATCGACGCAGCAGGTTCGCAGGTAGGTACAGGAGCAGTCGGATCGACGACAAACACAGGCATCCGCGGACGCTGGGATCCTACCAAGGAAGGTAACTGGCTTACAGGTGAATACATTGCACAGTATCTCAAGAAGGTGATGGTCTGGACCGGGAACAGCAAGCTGGACTATGTCCTGCTCACCCACTTCCACAACGACCATTTCGGCGGTGCGAACGGTCTGCCCACCTCAGACAAGTCGACTACCTACACCAAGCAGAGCCTGCCTTACATCATGGATAACTTCCAGATCGGCAAACTCATGGACCGCGGCTATCCGGAATACAATTATCCGTTCGACATGGCCACGGCTGCCGACAACGCCTCAAACTGCAAGAACTATATCAATGCTGTCAAGTGGCATGTGGCAAACAATAGCCTGAAGGTTGAACAGTTCGCTCCGGGTTCAAATACCCAGATCGTGCCTGTACGCGACGCTGCTGCATGCGCAGGATTCTCAGTACGCAACATTGCCGCGAACGGAGAATTCTGGACCGGCACCGGCACAGCCACGAAGAAAACCTTCCCGGCTCTGGAGGAAATCCGCGTCGACAACACCAAAGACGTGCTCAGTTCAGACAAATGTCCTGAGGAGAACCATTGCAGCTGCATGGCCAAGTTCAGCTACGGCAAGTTTGATTTCTTCGCCGGCGGCGACGCCCAGTACGACGGAGTATCCACCTTCGCATGGAAGGACGTGGAGACCCCTGCAGCCAAGGTCTGCGGACGCGTGGAAGTCATGAAGGCCGACCACCACGGCACAGCCAACACCAACGGCTGCAACAGCAAGGTACAGGTCATGACTACCTTCTCGCCTCAGTGCTGGGTAGTCAATTCATGGACTGACGGCCACCCTCGCGCAGCCACCTACGAAGACCTTACAGGAACCCTCGGAGCAACCGACGTGTTCATCACCAACACCTGCAGTTCCATGGCCTCCTACAAGAATTGGGTAAAGGTCAAGGGAAAGGACGGCCACATCGTGGTCCGCGTCGCCAAGGGCGGTGACAGCTACAGTGTCTATGTACTCAGTGATTCCGACCGAAAGATGACAGTCAAGTCAGTCAGCGGCCCATACAAGAGCAGATAAATGAAACGTACACTCGCAATACTCGGCCTACTGGCCATGACCCTCACGGGAGCACAGTCCTGTGGAAAGAAACCGATAGCCCCTCCTGTAATCAACCAGCCGGGAGGTGGTTCCGACTCCGGCGATGACAACCCTGCAGGCGGCACTGTCACAGACGACGGTTGCCTCGCCCCATGGACAGAAGGCTGTCTGGACATCCATTTCATCAACAGCGGCCGCGGCGAATGCGCATTTTTCATCTACCCTGACGGCACCCAGCTGCTGGTAGACTGCGGCGCATCCATAATGCAGTTCGACTCTGGAGAGAATCTCGGATATCCGCAGGTGGGCATCTACCCGAAGCCGGACAACTCCAAGGTTGCAGGCTACTGGTACACCGAATATATAAAGAAGTGCATGGCGTGGACAGGTAACAATACCATAGACTATGCCGTGAACACCCATTTTGACGGCGACCATCTCGGCGTGGGCTACGCCGGTTATGGAGTCACTCCTCCGACCTCGCCTTTCGGCAATTGGTACCAGACCGGTTTCACCTATCTGCTGGACAATCTGAAATTCGGCAAGATGATTGACCGCGGCTACCCTTCCTACGACTATCCTTATGCCCAGGAAGGCACGGTAAAGACCAACTGCGACAACTACCGCAAGTGCGCCGACTACCACGAGAAGCAGGGCGACATCAAGCGTGAGCGCTTCATCGCCGGCTCCAATACCCAGCTGGCTGCAAAAAAGGCGTCTTCCTACCCTACCTTCAAGGTCCAGAACATCTTCGTGAACGGCACGATCTGGACAGGTAAGGGCACCGAGACCAGGGAACTCTTCCCTCCTCAGAGTGAGATGTCCGGTACAGGCGCGGCAAAAGAGAAGAGTCCAAGTGAGAACAGCTGCAGCTGCGTAATCAAGATCAGCTACGGCAACTTCGACTATTACGGAGGCGGCGACGCCGGCTTCAACGGGGCCACCAGCTTCGCATGGAAGGACGTAGAGGGTAATGTCGCCCCTATTGTCGGCCCTGTCGATGTGATGAAGGCTACCCACCACGGCTCAGCTGACGGCTGCAGCCAGACTCTTCTGAGCACCCTCGCTCCGTCTGACATCATCGTGAACGTATGGCAGGCTGTCCAGCCTAGGGCCGTCACCTACGAGAGAATGATCTCCAGCAGCACAAACGGAGGAAAGAGCCGTATCCACACCACCAACATCAACGAAGCCTACAAGTCCACCGAATACAGCGACAAGGGCAAGCGCATCGTGGGCACAGAGTGTCATATCGTGGTACGTGTGGATCCGGAAGGACGCAAATACAGCATCTATCACCTGGATGCCAGCGACCAGCAGATGAAGATGAAGGTTCTCAGGACCTTCGGACCGTTCACAAGCAAATAAATGTTTTAAAAAGATAATAAAATGAGCAAGAAAATCGTAATCATCGGTAGCGGCATGATGGGTTCTGCCCTCGCCTTCCCCGCATTCGAGAACGGCAACGAGGTACATCTCGTAGGTTCTCCTCTCGATCGTGAAATCATCGACGCATGCAAGGCTACCAACCAGCACCCTAAGTTTGAAATTCCTTTCCCTGTGGGCATCCAGTACCACCAGATCGAAGAATGGAAGGAAGTTGTCAAGGGCGCTGACTTTATAATCGGAGGCATCAGCTCCTTCGGTGTGGACTGGTTCCTTGAGAACATCCTCATGGAACTTGACCCGAAGACCCCTGTACTGAGCGTGACCAAGGGCCTCATCAACCTCGAGGACGGCACACTCATCAGCTACCCTGAGTACTGGAAGAGGGCTCTCGCAGCCAAGGGCATCAATCGCGAGATCTGCGCCATCGGCGGCCCTTGCACCAGCTACGAGCTCGTGTTCCACGACCAGACGGAAGTCGCTTTCTGCGGCTATGAAACAGAAGTAATAAAGATGATGAAGGCTGCTATGCAGACCTCATACTACCACATTTCAATAACCAACGACGTGGAAGGTCTTGAGAGCGCTGTCGCACTCAAGAACGGCTATGCCCTCGCAGTTGCCATGACCATCGGTCTGGTGAACCGCAACCTGGGCGCTAACGCCGGCCTCCACTACAATTCGCAGGCTGCGGCCTTCTACCAGGCTGTCAAGGAGATGAGATATCTCCTCGAGATCCAGAAGGCCAGCCGCGATTGTGAGAACATCGGTATCGGTGACCTCTATGTGACCGTCTATGGCGGCCGTACCCGCAAGGTCGGCATCCTCCTGGGCGAGGGCAAGACCTACCAGGAAGCCATGGACATTCTCGCAGGCGTCACCCTCGAGAGCCTCGTGGTTTCACGCCGCGTCTACAAAGCTGTCGTACGCAAGGCTGAGCTCGGCCAGACCGACCTCTCGCTCTTCCCAATGCTCAAGCATGCTGCCGACGTCCTCGACAACGGCAAGGATGCAGAACTCCCTTGGGAGGACTTCACCTTCGACCAGACCAGATAGACAGAACCACTGGTACCATGCAAAAGCCGGCCTTCAAGGTCGGCTTTTTTGCTTTTTGTGGAGGTCTAGTTATCAAATATTACAATAATAGTTCTTGGATTTTCCATTTAAATTGCTTTACTTTGTGAGACACCCTAAAATAACCAACATCATGCGAAAAATCTATTTAAGCATTCTTTTCCCCTTACTGTTGATCTCCTGTGGTCTTGACGAGTTTCCTGATGACTATACCGGGGATTTTACCACGGAATTATCACAAGAGGCTTCAAATCACTCTCTAAATGGAATGTTTCATGTGCAGTCAAAATACGATGCACCATCCTGTAGTGGAGATGTTACAGACATGATGCAAAAATACGTCTATTTTGATGGCAGTGACATATCTATCTACTACGAACTTACATATTCCATATGGATACCTACCTCTACAGGGGGTACAATAAAGACCGATGATGGAAAAAGATATAATACAGCTAAAAGAGTTGCATATTTTTCAAGTATAGATTCCCAAGACACAAACATGCAATACGCCATAAAAGGCAGGTTGTTTGATACAAACATCATCTTTGGAGGCGAGTCGTTAAGATTTAAGATAAAAGCCATAACGGAAGATAAGATTGAATTAGATCTCCCTTCAGAAAATGGCGAGGGGCATCATTACATTACAAAAGTGTCTGATGAACAACTAATTAAGAGTCTCTTATCCAGTTCAAATTCAACTATTGATGGGATACGCGACTTTTACAACACAAATGCAAATGATCACTACCTCGAGAATCAATAGACAATATTAGGAGCTGCAACCAGCTTTACACAGAAAGCCGGCCTTCATGGTCGGCTTTTTTGCTTTTTGGGATATATTGCCTATTTTTGTAAAAATAAGCGCTATAATGAAAGCGAAGCTTATCAACTACATACTGGCCCTTTTCGGTGTATCCTCATGCTACACCGTTTGCATGTACGGCACGCCGATGGCAGTCTTCGAGACCGAAGTCGAGGTCACCGATATGGACGGCAAGCCTATCCAGGGCATACGCGTGGTCCAGGAGCCTATGTACAAGGACAATGAGGGCAACTGGAAGACCGAGGCAGGAGGATACGACAACGACACCACCTTCACGGATGCTTCCGGCAAGGCCATGCTCAGCACCCGTGCATTCAGTTTCGGCAACGACTATACCCGCCTCAACGTCTATTTCGATGACGTGGACGGAGAGGCGAACGGAGGAGAATTCGAGTCAGCACAGATCAGCAATCTGGAATCCCCGGATGTAATAAAGAAGGGCGACGGCGCATGGAACAACGGCACCTACGGCGCTGAAGTCAAGATGAAACTGAAAAAGAAGAAATAATAAAACAGAAATATAGAAATGAAGAATTTTGTAGAAGAACTCAAGTGGAGAGGAATGATCCACGACATCACCCCCGGAACTGAAGAGGAACTCAAGAAGGGCATGATGTCGGCCTATGTGGGAATCGATCCTACCGGCGACTCGCTCCACATCGGTCACCTCGTGAGCATAATGATCCTGAAGCACTTCCAGGCCTGCGGCAACAAGCCGTTCGCCCTTGTGGGAGGCGCTACCGGTATGATCGGTGACCCATCCATGAAGAGCCAGGAGAGGAACCTCCTCGACGAGGCTACCCTCGAGCACAACGTGGCCTGCATCAAGGCCCAGCTCGGCAAGTTCCTGGACTTCAATTCAGACGCAGAGAACAAGGCTGAACTCGTGAATAACTACGACTGGATGAAGGACTACACCTTCATCAACTTCACCCGTGACATCGGCAAGCTCATCACCGTGAACTACATGATGAGCAAGGACTCCGTGAAGAAGCGCCTCAGCCGCGACTCTTCAGAGGGCATGTCCTTCACCGAGTTCACCTACCAGCTTCTCCAGGGCTACGACTTCCTCTACCTGTACCAGAACAGGAATGTGAAGCTCCAGCTCGGCGGCGCCGACCAGTGGGGCAACATCACCACCGGTACCGAGCTTATCCGCCGCACCTGCGGAGGCGAGGCATTCGCACTCACCTGCCCTCTCATCACCAAGGCAGACGGTGGCAAGTTCGGCAAGACCGAGAAAGGCAACATCTGGCTTGATCCGGATCGCACCTCACCTTACCAGTTCTACCAGTTCTGGCTCAATGTGAGCGACACTGACGCAGAGAAGTACATCAAGATCTTCACCATGCTCGACCAGGAGACCATCGAGGGCGCAATCGCCGCACACCAGGAGTGTCCTGAGCGCCGCGAGCTCCAGAAGCTCCTCGCCAAGGAAATCACCATCATGGTACACGGCGAGAAGGAGTACGAGAACGCAGTGAAGGCATCCCAGATGCTCTTCGGCAAGGCAACCGCAGATGACCTGCGCAGCCTTGACGAGAAGACCTTCCTCGCTGTATTCGACGGAGTTCCTACCTTCGAGATCGAGAAGGAGAAGCTTTTCTCCCTCGGCATACTCGACATACTCGCAGTAGAAAGCCAGATATTCGCATCAAAGGGCGAGGCCCGCAAGATGATCCAGAGCAACGGTTTCTCCATCAACAAGGAGAAGATGACCGACCCTAACCGCACTCTCGGCGAGAGCGACATCATCGACGGCAAGTACATCCTTGCGCAGAAGGGCAAGAAGGATTACTACATCATCATAGTGAAGTAATATGAAGGAACAGCAGACCGAATCCACAAGGCAGCTCAAGGTGGGCCGTGAGATCCAGAAAGACCTCGCAGAGCTCATCCGCAGCAAGGGCATGGCTTTCTTCGAGGGAGCCATGGTCAGCGTGAGCGGAGTCAAGGTCAGCCCTGACTTCTCCCTCGCGAAGGTTTATGTAAGCATCTTCCCTTCCGACAAGACCGCCAAGGTGATGGATATCATCGCCGAGAACAGCAAGGCTTTCCGCGGAGAGCTCGGAGCAAAGATAGGCAAGCAGATCCGCATCACCCCGGACCTCAGCTGGTTCGTGGATGATTCTCTCGACTACGTAGAGCACATCGAGGAGCTCCTCAAGAAGTAACAGATGCACCTCCCGCTCTTCATAGCCAGGAGATACCTCTTCGCCAGGAAGTCGCACAACGTGATCAACATCATATCTGCGATTTCCGCAATCGGAATGGCCATCGGAACGGCCGCACTGATAATAATACTATCCATATACAACGGCTTCGACTCGATAGTCCACTCTATGATGGGCACTATCGAGCCGGATCTGCGTATATCCCCCGCTGAAGGCAAGGTATTCGTACCGGATGGAGAGGCATACGACTGGATAATGGAGCAGGAATCCGTCTCACAGGTGAACCGGGTACTGCAGGAGCAGGTTTTCATAAGCTACGCTGGGACGCAGAGCGTCGCAATCGCAAAGGGTGTCGACGAAGACTACCAGCTGGACTCCCCTCTCCGCTATCAGATGCGTGACGGAAAGTACGAATTCTGGAAAGGGCAGATCGCAGAAGCGATAGTGGGCATGGGACTCGCCAACAAAATGGAAATCAGCCACCGATTCCTCCGCCCTATAGAAATCTACTTCCCGGCCCGCACAAGGAAGATTTCCATGGCAAATCCTGCCGCCTCCATACAGCAGATCAAGGTATGGCCATCGGGTTGTTTCTCCGTCAACAGCGAGATCGACAACAGCTACATCCTCCTGGACATCAGCAAGATGAGGGAACTGCTGGAATATGAGGATGAGGTCTCCGCAGTTGAGATCCGTTTCAACGAAGACACCCCGAAAAAAGAATTCCAGAGGGTCCGCGAAGGTCTCCAAGAGCGTCTGGGAGAGGGATTCAGGGTCTGCGACCGCTACCAGCAGAACGAATCTCTCTACAAGATGATGAAGTACGAAAAGGCCAGCATCTACCTGATCCTGATTTTCGTGGTCATAATCATCGCCTTGAACATCTTCGGCTCGCTCACCATGCTGCTGATAGAAAAGAAAGGAGATGTGCAGACACTGCGGGCCATGGGAGCTGACGACTCTCTGGTACGTCGCATTTTCGTGCTGGAAGGATGGCTCATATCCCTGCTTGGAATGCTTGCAGGCCTTGTCATAGGGGTAGGCTTCGCCCTCCTGCAGCAGCAGTTCGGATTCATAAAAATGCCTGGAAATTTCGTTATCCAGGCATATCCTATCGTCCTCAGTCTGAAGGACATAATATTTACGGTATGTGGAGTGGCGACAATCGGCTATGCCATCGCCGTACTCCCTACGATAAAGAGAGCTTAGCTACTCTTCCGGAGCGAACATCGGATCCCAAGCCGGAAGTTTGATCGGTTCCTGCTCGAGCATCTTCATCACATCTGCAGGAACATATTTCTTCTCCAGAACCAGACGGAACATGTACTCGTTGAACCACTCGTCCGTCATTATGAGGTTACCCCTGTAGCCGGAAGCTGCTCCCCAGCTGTTCTCAACCATCCACTTCACAGGCTGTCCGTCCTTGAGATCCACGGCGATGAGAGTCATCGCATGGGACGAACCGCTCGCGTGGGTCATCACCCTCTCCTGCTTGTTCATACCGAAGCTTACTCCCATGAGCGACTCATAGTCGAAGTTAGCCAGGTCGAGGGTACCCTTGGTCATGTTGCGGAACTTGCCTACATCGCAGGAGAAGTACATAGCGGTGTTGTCTTTGATTGAAGCAATTGCCATCTCCTTGATTCTCTCGATAGGGAGATTCACATAGACCCAGTTCTGTCCGTCGTAGACATGGCGGTCATAATCAATTTCGTAGACCTTGCCGTACTCGCGGCACGGATCGTTCATCACCATCACGTAATTGTTCTCAAGGTCAGCGCCGACAAACTCGTCATAGAAGGATTTCGGAGTGTAGGTGGCAGTGCCGACTATCTCGCCCTTGGAATTGCACCTTGTCCACTCGAACTCAGTCGGAGGAACGCCCAGGCAGAGAACCAGCATGCGATAGACTTCCTTGAGCATCTCCACCTTCTTGCCCATCATCAAGGCTGCGATGTTCTTCTTTGCCTTCTTGTCAGCCTTGTCATTCATCTCGCGGAGCCTCAGACCATCCTCGCGTAGCTTGAGCTTAAGAAGCATGGCCATCTGGGCGGTACTGTTGGCGGAATTCATCTCAGGCATGGCCTCTGAAGGCACCAGTCCGTACTTGGTCACCAGGTTGGAAACACCGGTGAACTGTCCGCCGTCGCTCAAAGGATTGCTGAAAAGCCAATCCACGGTGCGGTCCTCGAACGGCAGGTCACGGGTGTCAATCACTCCCTGGAGGAAGAGATTCGCCTTTTCAAGCTGGTCGTAAAAGAACACGTACGACTGGCTGAACTGGAATTCAGGCAGGTCGAATTTATCGATCATACGGGCTCTGAGCACATTCAGGCCAGTGAACAACCAGCAGCGGCCGGAAGATTTCTGATCGGTGATGCCCTTGGTCTTCACCCTGTCGGAGAAATGGGTGTCGATCATGGCCGCATTCTCGCTGTTGAGAGCGAGGGTGTTGATTGGAGTGGTGGCAAGGGCATTCTTGATGGCCTTGTCGGACGGGGTGCCGGCATAGCCTGTTGCGATTTCGCTGAGCATTTCAGCAGAGATTCCACCTTCCGGTGCGCCCGCCTTAGGCTGGGCCTTTGCGATGCACGGCAGCATCAAAGCCACCGCTGCGAGTATTGTAAGATTGCGTTTCATAGTCGTGCTTGTTTTGTCAAAGATAGTTATCTTTGTTGAAATTCTTGACAGATGAACCGCAAAAGCACATTGACACTGCTCGTCACAGGACTTCTGCTCGCAGCCTTCTGCGCGGCGGACCTGCTGCTGGGCGGCAGCCAATTTGCCGATGCAGGTGCGCTCGTAATCGGCAAGATACGCCTCCCACGCATGCTCAACGCCCTTTTGGCGGGAGCAGGCCTGGCCATCGGCGGACTGCAGATGCAGAGCATCTTCCGCAATCCCCTCGCCGACCCGCATATAATGGGTGTGAGCGCAGGAGCCGGCCTGGGAGCCGCACTCGCAACCATGGGCGCTGCAGCAGGCGGTGCAATGGTCTCATCGGGGATCGCCAATGCAGGCATCGTGAGCGCAGCCTTTGCCGGTGCCCTGGCCTGCAGCGCACTGATTCTCCTGGTATCCTCCAGAACCTCCTCCACCTATACCCTCCTGCTGTTCGGAGTGATGCTGGGATTCATAGTCAGCGCAGCTGTAGCCCTGCTCCAGTGGGGCAGCAACGCGGAGAGCCTCAAGCTCTACTACAGCTGGGCGGCAGGCAGTTTCAGCAACGCTGGATGGGAAGGAGCAGCCGCAATAGGAACAGCCTCCTTCGCAGGACTGCTGCTGTGCCTTTTCAACTGCAAAGGACTCGACCTTATACTTTTCGGAGACGAATACACCCGACTTTCGGGAGCGAATGTACAGCTGATACGCTTTCTTTCCCTGGCCAGCTGCAGCCTCATCGCCGGCACGGTAACCGCCTTCTGCGGTCCGCTCGGCTTCGTCGGCATTGCAGCCCCACATATAGTCAGGGGACTCAGCGGAACTTCCCTCCACCGCATCCTGATCCCGGGCACCCTGCTCACCGGCGCGGCCCTCGCAGTCTGCGCAGACCTGCTGTCTCAAATCTGGTCCACACCCCTCCCTGCCGGCAGCATTCTCGCCATCATCGGCATTCCTGTAATCCTATATATACTGATGAAGAAATGAAGCCTCTGTACGACATAGAACTGAAATGTGCAGACAGAACGCTCTGCAGCGGCATCAGCATAGGACCTGAAGCCGAAGGGAAATGCATACTTCTCTGCGGAGCCAACGGCAGCGGCAAGACCACACTTCTGAGGCTCCTGGCAGATGAAAACAAGGGCGATGTCTCTATGATTCCGACCGGGATCCCCAAGGTCAAGGGATTCACTCTCAGAGACTTTGTCGCAACAGCATGCTACCGCGAGAGCCACTGGGACGGGCGCATAGGCAAAGAACTGTCTGCCAGGATAGAAGAAGCTCTCAAGCTCATGGGCATAGACGGCAAGGCTGCACAGGACATATCCACACTCAGCGACGGAGAGTTCCAGAAGGCCTGCATCGCAGTGGCCCTCACCAGCGGACACCGGCTGCTTCTGCTGGACGAGCCAACAGCCTTCCTCGACCCGGAGAATCGGATATCGGTGCTCAAAGCGCTTCGCAGCATCGCCGACAGCAGCAAGACAGTCGTATTCTCCTCCCACGACCTCGCCGATTCACAGACTGTCTGCAACGAAGTCTGGGCAATAGGAAGCGACAAACGTTTCCACAAAGGCAGTGAAGAGGGAAAATCGGTAATTTTTCATATCTTTGAAAATTATGGATTCCAATAAAGTCAACACACTGTATCTGATAGACGGACACGCCCTGGTGTTCAGGATGTACTATGCACTCCTGAGGCGCCCGATGGTCAATTCCAAGGGTACCGACACCTCCATCCTCTACGGATTCACTAAATATATCCTCGAGCTCATCGAGAAGGAGAAGCCATCGCACCTGGCTGTGTCATTCGACCCTCCGGGAGGCACCTTCCGCAACCAGCTGTATCCAGAGTACAAGGCTAACCGCGACGCCACTCCGCAGCTCATCATAGACGCACTTGGGCCGCTGACCGAGCTCTGCGAGGCCATGCGCATTCCGGTGCTCATGATTCCGGGCTTCGAGGCAGACGATGTGATCGGTTCCATGGCCAAAAGAGCCGAAAAAGAAGGCTTCGAGGTCTACATGGTAACCCCTGACAAGGACTACGGCCAGCTGATTTCCAAGCACATACACCAGTATAAGCCTGGCAAGAGCGGCGCCGAACGCGAACTCGTTGACGAGGCGGCCGTCTGCGCCAGATACGGCATAGACAGTCCTCTGCAGGTCATCGACATGCTCGCCATCTGCGGCGACGCATCCGACAATGTGCCCGGAGTCAAGGGCGTGGGCGAAGTGGGCGCCAGCAAGCTCATAGCCAAATACGGCAGTCTGGAAAACATATATGCCCACATAGGCGAGCTGAGTCCCAAGCAGGGAGCGATGTTCGAGGCGGCAAGAGGCCACATCGACCTGAGCAAGGTGCTTGTGACCATCAAGACTGACATAGAACTGGAGGCGAAGACCGAAGACATGATACTCGACGGACGCGTCAGTTCAAAGATATTCGAGCTCATCGACTTCTACGAGATGGGTTCCCTTAAACGCTATCTCAAAGGCTGCACGGCAGATGACGGTTCTGTCGCCCCTGCCGAGCCGGAATCAGCCGCAGTGGAGTTGAACTTCACGGAAACGGATGCAGCTTCAGTCTGCGCAATGGCAGCCAAGTCGGGTGAATGCGCAGTCAGCATCAATGGAGGAGAAGTGACGCTTGCTGCCGAAGCCGATGGCGTTATTGCAGCAGCCAAAGGACACAGCAGCATGTTCAGGCAATGCCTGGGCGATGCCGGGATTAAGAAATACTGCTGCGAGATCAAGGAAGGACTCAAGAGCGTTGATATTGAAGGCACACTGATGGACGTGGCTCTGATGGACTACGTGATCAACCCGGAGAAGAGCCACAAGCTGGACAGCCTCTGCAAGAGTGTTCTGGGCGTTTCCCTGGAAACCAAGGCGGAAGAAGCCGCTCCCCTCTCCCTCTTTGACGAAATCCCGGAGGAAGACACCTCAGGGAGCCTGCTAGAGACAGCTGCCATCCTGAAGCTGGGCCAGAGGCTCCTGAAGGATCTTGGCAATGCCGGACTTGAGACGGTGTATCTCGAAATCGAAGCCCCACTCATCAAGGTGCTCTGCAAAATGGAGCAGAACGGCATAAAGATGGACCTCGGCAGCCTGCGCGAATTCGCCGACAAGCTCCGCCACGAGGTGGAAGCGCGCCAGACCATCATTCGTTCCCTGGCGGACGATCCGCAGCTGAACATTTCCTCTCCAAAGCAGATTGCAGGGCTCATCTACGACAAGCTGCAGCTGCTGCCGCGCAAGAAGAAAGGCAACGATTCTACCGATGAAGAAACCCTTCTGAGCATCGCGGACAGGCATCCGGTAGTCAGCGAGATTCTGGAATACAGGGCAGCGAAGAAACTGTTGTCCACCTATATAGAGCCATTCCCGGAATATATATCCAGACTGGATGGCAAGATCCATACGACCTTCAACCAGGCCCTTACAGCCACAGGACGCCTCAGTTCCTCGAAGCCGAATCTCCAGAACATCCCGATCAGGACGGAAAGGGGCAAGGAAATACGAAAGGCCTTCGTTCCGAGCACCCCTGAGGGCATAATCGTGTCCGCGGACTACTCTCAGATCGAGCTTCGCATCATGGCCCACCTGAGCCAGGACGGACATCTGCTCGAGGCATTCAATTCGGGCATAGATGTCCATAAGGCGACGGCTGCCAAGATATTCAGGATAGACCCGTCCGAGGTTACGGCAGACCAGCGACGCGTGGCAAAGACCGCAAACTTCGGAATCATGTACGGCATTTCCGCCTTCGGCCTGGCACAGAGACTCGGCTGCGCGCGCGGCGAGGCCAAGCAGATAATCGACGACTATTTCGCATCCTTCCCAACCATACGAGACTTCATAGACAGAACACTTGCTTCAGCCAGGGAGAATGGGTATGTGGAGACAATCTACGGACGCCGCAGATATGTCCCAGACGTCAATGCCCAGAATGGCACAGTACGCGCCCTCGCCGAGAGGAACGCCGTGAATGCACCTATACAGGGTACCTCGGCGGACATAATCAAGAAGGCGATGATCGAGGTGGACAGGCGGATGACAGAGGCGGGCCTCAAGAGCCGTATGGTGCTGCAGATACACGACGAACTCGTGTTCGATGCACTGCCGCAGGAACTGGAGACACTGGAAAGGATAGTTGTGGAAGGAATGGAAAACATCGTGAAGCTGAGCGTTTCACTCAACGTTGAATGCAACCATGGAAAGAACTGGCTCGAAGCACATTAATGCGATGAGCGACGAGGAACTTATCGTCCTCGCCCGCAAGAAGAACGAAACCGCATTCCTGGAGATCTTCAACCGCTACAAAGGCGGTCTGAAGGCGCATATTCACAAGGTTGTGCCCAGTGCCGACGTGGAAGACATCTGTATGCAGACATTCCTGAAGGCCTTCCTGCACATAGAGAGTTTCGACGAGACCAAGGGAGTATTCCGCACCTGGCTATATACCATCGGCTGGAACACTGCCCTGGACCACAGCGACAAGATCCGCCGCGAGAACGACAAGATGCCGACGACCTCGATAGACACGGATGCCAGCACAACTGCCGGTATCACCACCGGGGAAGCCTCACCTGAGGACACGATCAGCACACGCGAGGATTACGACAAGATCATCGGCTACATCAACGGCCTGAGCGAACTCTACAGGGAGATCGCAAGGCTCCGCTTCGTCGAGGAGATGGACTACAACGAGATTGCCGAGAAACTGGATATGCCTCTGAACACCATCAAGACCAGGATTCGCCGTTCGAAGGAGATACTGCAGAAGATGCTGATAGAGGATGAGGAGGATGAGTTATGACCTACACGGAGTTTGAAAAGATTCTGCTGGCTGAGTTCCCGTCTGTCAGCGGAGAACAATTGAAACAGTTTGCTGCTCTGGATGCCCTCTATCGCGATTGGAACAGCAAGATAAACGTGATTTCCAGAAAAGACATCGACGAACTTTACCGCCATCATGTGCTTCACTCACTGGCGATTGCATCCTACGCTTCACGCAGCGGGGGCGTGCTGGAGCCAGGTTCCAAGGTGCTTGATCTGGGCACAGGAGGCGGCTTCCCGGGAATTCCTCTGGCGATAATGTTCCCCGAGGTGGAGTTCACTCTCTGCGACTCGATAGGGAAAAAGATCACTGTTGCAAGCAATGTGGCAGCAGCTCTCGGCCTTAAGAATGTGAAATGCGTCAATGCCCGCGCCGAGAGTCTTCCCCAGACCTTCGACTGGGTGGTGTCTCGTGCCGTTACCGCTCTGGAGAATTTCATCCCATGGGTAAAAGGCAAATACAGCAAGGGCATACTCTACCTCAAGGGCGGCGACATTGCCGAGGAAATCGGGGTGGCGATGAACAGATGGAAGATGCAAAAAGGCTCTGTGAGCGTCTGGGCCGTGGATCAGTGGCTTAATGACGAGTATTTCGCCGGCAAATTCGTGATACGCATAGAAAAATAAGCGAAAAATTTTGTCGGTTTGTGCAAAAATACTACCTTTGCACTCCCAACTGTAGAATAATATAAAATAGTATAGATATGAAAAGAACATTCCAGCCATCTGAGCGCAAGCGCCGTAACAAGCACGGCTTCCGCGAGCGCATGTCTACCCCTAACGGACGTCGCGTCCTCGCAGCTCGCCGTCGTCACGGCCGCAAGAAACTCACCGTTTCTTCAGAGGATAGATTTTAATTCATCCAAGAATTAAAAAAGCCTGACTCTCACCGAGTCAGGCTTTTTTGTATTCAACCATTGGACTCCGTTCTGCTAGAACGGATTCTGTGGCGGAGCCCAATCGTAGAAAGTCTTGTAGTTGCCGCGGCGAGGAGCGCCAGGAGCATCAGGAGTGAAGTTCACACCATATGAATAATCATACTCGGCCTCGACACGCTCCTTGAGGGCAGCCACAGCAGACTTCATCTCATCGGAAGCCTCGTCATACATCACCGGAGAAGTAAACTCCGGATCCTCACGGTAATTATAGATGCGTCCGTCCCAGAAATAGGCCAGGGAATCATTCATGGCATAGCGGGAAGCCTTAGGCGAAGGTGAAGTAGGCCAGAGAGGATTGAAATGCACCAGTACCAGATCCTTCTGATTAGCCTCCCTGCCGCATATCTCCGGATAGAGGCTCACGCCATCAAGTTTCCAATCCTGAGGCACCTGCACACCCATCGCATCTGCGAAGGTCGGCAGGAGATCGGTGAAATCGACCAGATGATCCACCTGACGCGGATCCACCTTGTCACCCCAGCAGATGATCATAGGCACATGCGTACCCATGTAGTTGGCCTCTCCCTTGCCGCCGCGCAGACGTCTGCCGTCCTGCTGCTTGCTGACGATGCGGGTAGAAGTACCGTTGTCAGCTGCATATATAAATATGGTATTGTCCCATATACCCTTATCCTTGAGATACTGCACCATCTCCCCCACCTGCTTGTCCATATACTTGACCATGCTGCGGAAGTGGCAGGTATCCTGTGCCGCGGTGAAACGGCTCTCATAGCGTACATCCCACTCATCGTCGTCAGGGGTGGTCACGTGCGGAGTATGCACGAGTGGCTGGGTGTAATAGAGCAGGAAAGGCTGCCCAGCCTCGACCTGGCGGTCAATGTAGTCGAATGCCCGGTCTTCCATTGAATCCGGACCGTAGAGAGCGAAGTCGTAGGACTTGCCGTCCACATCCCAGAGAGAGTTGGCATAGCGGTCTGTCTGGGTGGCGCTGCGTGTCTCGCGGTAGAGCTCTACCTGGCTGCAATAGAACTCGCTGAAGCCCATGCGGTGTATCATCTGACGGTCGCGGCCGAGCTGCCACTTGCCCACTATTGCGCTGTTGTAGCCGGCCAGTGCAGCCAGTTCGCCGATATTGTGTTCGTCATCATTGATATAGCCGAAGGCGCTGTAGTTGCGATCGTTGTACTGGCCGGTCAGGATCTGCACACGGCTCGGAGAACTCAGCGGCTGAGCGTTCATATTCATGTACTGGATGCCCTGGGTCGCAAGGGCATCGATGTTAGGGGTCTCGTACTCGGCACCGCCGTAGCAACCGAAAGCTTCCACACCGATATCGTCGGCGAGGAAAAACACTATATTCGGTTTCTGTTGAGTAGGAGTACAGCCGGCAAGGGCAGCAAGCGCGCCAACTCCGGTAAGGGCAAGATTCTTTTGGTTCATCAGTTCAGTTGTTTGTGCTAAGTTAGCAAAAAAAGAGAGCAAACACACGGCTTGCTCTCCTTATTATTAATATCGTCAGGGACTACTTGGTCTTGATGACGATGTTGTCGATGAACCAACGGTTCTGGTCGCGGTCGTTGCTGATCTTCGGATTGGCATTGGTAGGACGGAAAGTGAGCACGGTCTCAGGGGTTGCGCCCTTGAGCACCAGACTTACCTTCTGCCATGCGAGATTAGCCTCACCATCAGTGGTGTTCTGGGTAGATGTGAGCTCATCGCTGACAGCAGAGCCAGAAGTCTCGAAGGTACCGCCATTATCTGCCTGAACCTGGAGGGTCATGAGGTCAGCCTTAGGAGTACCGGTAACCATCCAGCACCAGTTGAACTCAATCACGACATCGGTCGCAGAAGGAAGTGCAGCAAGTGCAGGGAGGATGATACCTGCATTGTAAGAAGTCTTACCGAACTTGAGGTAGTTGCGCTGGAGGTAAACCACATTAAAGTTCTTGGTCTCGATAGGAACCCATACATTAGGATCGGCACCCTTGCCTTCAAGGCTGGTAGAGTTGATGAACTTGTAACCCTTGGCTGCGAGAGCATCCCTAACCGGTGCGAGAGCCTCGGTACTGTAGATGTTCGGAGCAGTCTGGTTAGGGTCGTTCTTCTCCACGGTCTGGCCTGCAGCGGCAGCTACGGAAGCCTCTTCAAGCCACTCAAAATCCTCAGTGAAGACAGGAGTGCCGGAAGGAAGTCCGCTTCCACCACCGTCTGCAGGTGCATCGAGAACCTCGAATACAGGACCCTGATCCTCACCGTCGTCATCGTTGTCAGCGATACGGCAGGTACCGCCGTTAGGGTTTGCAAGTGCACCGCTGCCGTTTGACTGCCAGTTTGCAACGCAACGCATACGGAACTTAAGTTCGCGGCAAGGATGAGCAAGCTTGAAATTGCATTCTACAGCAACATTGCTGGTAGGTTCGATGAAGTTGTAGTCAACAGGATCAAGGTTGGTCTCACTGGTCTTCTGAACAGGATATTCCTCGGCAGGCTGCCAATCCTGACCATCGAAGTATTCGAGCATCCAGTACTTCTGACCGGTAGCAGAAATTCTGGTGAGATACTTGATGTGCACATTGGTACCAGCAGGATACTCGTAGTTGTCGGTTGCGGAGAACAGCCAGTAGTCACCAGGCCATGCACCAGTTACATAAGGATGGCCGGTACCGCCGATGATACGCTTAGGGTTGCCATTTGTCGGAGTTGTACCGGTCTTGTCAACCTGGTAGTACTCGATCTTGCCCTCACCGGACTTGCCCTCAGCAACGTTATCCTTCACGAAGAGGCCACCGAGGCCCTCGGTAAGATCAACGAGACCTGCAGTGCCACCGAAGTCGGCAGCGTAGCCAGAGAGGAGGCTGGTTGTGAATCTCCAGTGAACGTGGATGAACTTGTCAGGTCTTGGAACAACGGCAGGGCCCTTGTCCTCGACATCAGCTGCAACGAGATTGACAGTCTTTGCTGCAGGAATTCCCAGGAAGAAACCGGTAACCACGGCCTTGTGACCGGCAACGAGTTTCACTGACTCGATAGGATCGACAAGCTTGACACTGTATGAATCATCGCCTACAAGAACGATCAGATTGCCACCGACCTCTGTACCGGAAACCTTGACATACTCGATTGCCTCGGCATTGTAGCTTGCGATGCCCTCGGTGATGTCCTTAGGTTCAGGGAGAGTTACGGTATTGCCGGAAGAGAGGACGCTGATGCCCTCAGCTTCGTTGATCACAGCCATACCGTTGAGAGATCCCTTCAGACCCTTGATGGTAATCTTGTCGCCGATCTTGACATCAGCAGCCACAGGATTGTACATGAAGGAGCTTCCATCTGTGAAGACAAAGCCCTTGGTGGTAAGACCAGCTACGATGGCCTCGTCGATGATGAATGAATCGCCATCGTTGAGAGCAGCAGCCTCGGTCACAGTGATATGATTTGCATTGCGATACTTGTCGCCATCCTGCTTAACGATGATGATGTAACGGCTGGCGAGAGTATTGCCGGAGAAGATGAGGGTATCCCTACGTGGCTCGCAAAGACCCTTCTCATCGGTGTTGTCATCAGCGATGACGGTCACCTCGGTAGTACCGGATCCCCTTTCAGGATCGACGGTGATCCATGACGGAGCAGTCACGTGCCACTCTGCATCAGAAACAACCTTCACAACCTGTCCCTGAGGAGACTCAGCAGCGAAAGTAAGGACTGTTTCCTTACCGAGTACGGCATGTGCGCTGTTGTCGATGTCCTTCACGCAAGAAGTCAGAGAAAGTCCGATGACTCCCGCGAGGACCATTAACATTGTGCTGAAATATTTTTTCATAATGCTGTTATGTCAGTTTAGTTGACCCAGTTAGGGTTCTGCTTGAGGTTCTTGTTGAGGAGGAGCTCATTAGCCGGAATCGGATAGAAGTAATGCTTATCCTCATTGAAGTTGCAGGAAATAGAGTGAAGACACTCCCAGCAGCCCTTTGTATCGTACTTGTCGGTAGCAGGGTTCACGAGATAAACCATGTCCTGTACCTCAACTCCACCAGGCTCGTAGATCTGGTACTTTTCTGAAGTAGAAGAGGTGGTGTTGTCCACGAAGAAGCAGTACTTGCTATTGTCACCGAAATTGTACTCGTCCGGTCCAGGGATGTACATACCGAGCATTGGCTGGTTGATACAGTAGCCTGCCTTCCATCTCATGAGATCCATGTAGCGACCAAGTCCTTCCTGGAAGAGCTCGATAGCCCTCTCACGGCGGATTTCAAGGATAACACCCTTATTGCCACCGTCCACATTGGTGAAGCCGGTCTTAGGGTCGGTCATGTAAGGATCCGGATTGGCGTTTGCAACAGCCATGTCGAGCGAAGGCATACCCACGCGCTTTCTGATCAGATTGACAGACTTGTCGAGATCTGCCTGGGTCAGAGTACCGAGTTCGGCCTTTGCCTCTGCGTAGATGAGAAGAGCCTCTGCATATCTGAATACAGGCATGTCGTTGAAGCAGTTGTCGGTAGAGTAAGGCTTGGTGTCGTAGGCAGGAACATACTTGATGGTCTGGTAACCTGTCTGACAGTACTTGAACTCAGGACCGCAGTTAGCCACACTCCAGCTGTAACCTGGAGTACGGATGGTCTGTGCGAGACGAGGGTCACGTCCAGCTACCTCTTCAGCAAAAGGCATGACATTCCAGCCAGCCTTGTCGGTGAAACGGGAACCATCTGCCATAAGATACATGTCCACCATCTTCTTGGTCATACCAGGACGGCTTGCAGTCTGGTTGGTGATGAAACGTCCACAGTCATGCTTGATCTTGAGGTTGCGGTCGAAGTTGACAGCAAGGATGATCTCGTCGGTATTGGCGTCATCTGCATTGAAGAGAGTGAGATAGTCCTGGGCAGGCTTGCCGGTGGTGAAGAGCTTGTACTTGTTGGCAGACATGAGCTGATCAGCAGCCTCTGCAGAGAGGGTAAGATAGTACTCAGCGTCATGAGTGCTTCCATCAGCCGCAGTATAGGACTCATCAAAAGGAGCTGGCTGGCTGTGATATCTTCTGAAAGTACCTTCGAAGAGGCAGACCTGTGCCTTGAGGAACATAGCAGTGTACTTGTTAACACGGTATGCAGTCTCTGGAGCGGAATACTTGTCAGGAAGGCCTGCAATAGCCTCGTCGAGATCCTCGATGATATGCTGCATGATGGTCTCACGGGTGTCGCGCGGAGCGTAAAGTGCTTCGTCTGCGGAACCGAGTTCCTTGTCAATCCATGGAACGTCACCGAACTTGGCAAGCTTGTCAAAGTAGAAATATGCTCTCCAGAATTTAGTAAGTGCGGAGTATTTGGTAACAGCCGCAGCATCCTGGCACTTGTCGAGGTTACCCAGGAGGGTGTTCATCTTGCGAAGGTCACCCCAGCTCCAGCCACCGCCTGTTGAAGGAACGGTTCTGTCGTTTCCACCGCGGATGAGGTTGCTAGGCTGATGGGTTACAAAGAGGTCACTCTCATAACTCCATGGGTCCTTCGGAAGGAGATTATTATAAAAGGTATTGGAGAAAAGCTGCAGGTCAGCCTCTGTTCTGAAATATGCCTCGGATGACAGCTGATCCTCAGGAAGAAGTGTCAGCGGACCATCGCATGCAGAAAACGCGAGCAGGGCGGCAGCAAGTGTGATTATAGTCTTTTTCATATCCATCATCATCTTTAGAAAGTGAGGTCGATACCGAACATGAAGGTCTTCTGCCATGGATAAGCACCGTTGTTAAGGTCATCGGTAGCTGAAGTACGGTTGAAGGCACTCTCTGGATCGAGGTGATTGGTGATCTTCTTCATAGGAGTCCAATACTCGAGGTTCTCGCCTGAGAAGTAGAATCTCAGCTTCTCGATATGGACATGCTGCAGAAGTTTCTTAGGAAGTTCATATCCGACGGTCACGTTCTTGAGACGGAGATAACGGATATTCTGGATATAGCGGTCGTTGACACGTCCGAGCTCGCCACCGCCGTTGGATGCGACGTTTGAACGAGGTCTTGGGAAGTATGCGTCAGGATTGTCCTCTGACCAGCACTGATTCAGGAAGCCCTTGGAAATGTAGGTTGGATAACCCAGTGAGTAAGGGCCCCAGAAATCGAAGGAGTAACGTGCAGGATACCAGTAGTGGTTACCTGTACCCTCGAAGAAGACACTTGCGTCGAAACCTGCGATTGCGAAACCTGCAGTCACACCGTAGTGGAGCTTAGGGAGGGAGTTACCGAGGTAAATCTGGTCACCGTGGTTCTCCAGAGTATTTTCACCGACACCGATGATACCGTCGCCGTCGATATCTACATACTTGACATCACCAGCCTTCCAGCCACCGTTGAGGTTAGCGTTGAAGTAAGACTGGTCAACCCTTGAAGTGTACTCGAGAGCCTCCTCGGTAGACTGGAAAAGACCATCTGTCTTGAAGCCCCAGATTTCACCTACCTCCATTCCCGTGTAGTAGTTGGAAAGGAGCTTGGTGTCGTTGTTGAACTTGGTGATGTAGGTGGTGTAGTAGCTGAGGGTAGGCTTGATGCTATAGGAGAGCATCTGGCTGCCGATCTTGAATGAATCCCTCCATGAGAGTGAGAGCTCGAAGCCTCTGGTGCTGAGGTCTGCCGCATTCATCTCAGGCTCGCTTGCACCATATACAGAAGGAAGGTCCATACCTGCGGTAAGCATGCCCACGGTATTTCTCACATATGCCTCGCCGGTGAACTCGAGTCTGTTGCCCAGCATTGCGAGGTCGAGACCGATGTTTGCCTGGTGTGCAACCTCCCAGGTAAGGTCGGAAGCCTTAGGGGCATCGAGGTTGGTGTAACGGTCCATGGAAGCACCACCGAAGTTGTAGCCTGCGAAGGTCTTGAAGTTCACGAGACGTGCGTCAGGGAAATAGGTAGAAGTCTTCTGGTTACCGAGGGTACCATAGGAAGCGCGGAGCTTGAGGTTGTCCACAAACCTCTTTGCAGAAGCGAAGAAAGGCTCCTCGCTGATACGCCAGCCTGCAGATGCAGATGGGAAGAAGCCCCACTTGTGACCTGTGCTGAAACGTGAAGAACCGTCGTAACGGCCTGAGACCTCAAAGAGGTAGCGGCCCATATAGTCGTAGTTGATACGGCCGAAGAAACCGAGGTTAGCCCATGCATTCTGACCACCACCTACTTCCGGAGCCCTGGTATCGGTTGAGATGAGATCAAGGTCGGAAAGTTCCTTGGTAATGAGGTCATAGCCCTTTGCACTGACACCCTTCTGGTGGAAGTAGTCGAAGTTTGTACCGAGCATGACGGTCAGGTGATGTGCCTCCGCGAAGGTGTCTTCATAGGTGCCGAAGACATTCACAGACTGGAACTGGTTCTCGGTAATGGACTCCTGCATGTAGTTGTCGAATGCACCAGCATTGTTGTAGTCAACTACAACGCCCGGAACCTGGGAGTACTCGATTGTATTCCTGCGGTAGGTGTTGTGGTTGTTGTACATCCTGTAGGTGTAGTTTGCCTTGAGGGTGAACTGCTTCACAGGAGTGATGGTGAGTTCGGTGGTGTTCGCAAAGTCAGTCCTCTTCTGGAGGTTGAGGTTGTTGCTTGCATAACCCCAGTGACGTCCGTTCGCAACACGGTAGCCGAGTGCGTCCACGAAGTATACCCAGGTTCCATCAGGGTTCTTGAGTGGGAAGCAGGCAGGAGCATGACGGTTTGAGTATGCGAATGAGTCCTGAATGTTGCTCAGACCCGGGTAGTCATATACTGACTGGTAGAAGTTGGTGTTGTTGCTGATGCGTGCATACTTGTTGATGCGTGCATCGATCTTAGCGCGGATGTTGTACTTCTGGAATACGTCAGGACGAGCCTTGACCATACCTTCCTGCCTGTCATACTGACCTGCGAGATAGTAGCGGACAGCCTTGTTTCCGCCGCTGACACTGATGCTCTGGTTCATCACTGGATGCACGTCGTTGTACATCTCGTGCCACCAGTCGGTGTTTGCATAGTACTTGTACTTGCCGTCCTTGATCATCACCCAAGGACGCTCAGGATTCTCGACCGTATCGTTCACACGGGCGAGGAGTTCCATCATATCCTCAGTGTTGTAGCCGACGTAGTTAGAACCCTTGGACTCATACCAGAACTTGTTGAGGGTGAGTACAGACCAATAACCTCTGGTCTCGAAGTCGGTCGAGGTGGTAGGAGTCTCGAAGCCCCAGCGGCCGCTGTAGCGGACGGTTGCCTTTGCATCGCCTTCAGAGCCCTGCTTGGTGGTGATGAGGATCACACCGAATGCTGCACGCGCACCGTAGACAGCTGCAGAGGAAGCATCCTTGATGACAGAGATCGAAGCGACGTCATTAGGGTTGATCCTGTTGAGGTCACCCTCGACACCATCGATGAGTACGAGCGGATCACCGCCGTTGATGGAAGCATAACCACGGATGTTGAGAGATCCGGTAGAGCCAGGGTTGCCACTTGAGGTGGAAACGTTGAGGCCAGGAACCGAACCCTGGAGCATCGTGGTAAGGTTATGTGCGCTTCGTCCTTCCAGGTTCTTGCTGTCGACCTGGGTGATTGCGCCGGTGAGGTTGACCTTCTTCTGGACGCCGTAACCGACGACCACGGTCTCCTCGATTGACATTGAGTCCTCTTTGAGGACAACGTTGCAGACAGTGGAGCCTGCAGGAACAGTGGCTGTAGTAGTCTCATAGCCAAGAGAGGTGAAGACGAGATTGACAGAGCCTTCGCCGACGCGGATTGAGAAATTACCGTCAATGTCGGAGACGGTACCGTTGGTGGTACCTTCGACAACCACGGCAACACCCGGAACCGGAAGGTCAGCTGTATCCAGGACCTTGCCGGTAACCGTCCTACTCTGAGCAAACAGGCTGAGGCCTGCCGCCAGACATAGCACTGTAGCCAAAAGTTTTCTGATGTTCATAAACTTTGGATGTTGTGTTTGTTGTTAATAAAAAGAAATATGTAAAATTTACTTGTATGCCTGCAATGAGAACGTCTTTGGCCTTGTCATGGTCTCGGTATATGTACGTCCCTCGTCATCGGTTACCTTGATCAAAAGAGTAGAAGTAGCCGACGACGCGGTAACCCTGAACATATGGCTCGTAGAGAACGGAGCGAAGGTCAGGGACGATGCGCCAGCGTTGAAACGCTTGCCGCAGTATGCCGGGAGATAGAGCGGATCATATACTGTCTGACGTGTAACGGTAAGAGTCTTTCCGGTCTCGACCTCGCTTACCTCGACCTTCCATGAAGGATTGTAGTCCCAGACATTGATGAGGACATAGTTTGCAGAGCTTGCGATATTGTAGGAACCATACTTCGCAAGTGCAGTCGCATAAGCGGCAGACTGTGAGCCACCCTCCGCTGGATCGATCTTGATACTGTTCCTGTCATAGGTACGGAACTGATAGTCGTCCGGACGTCCGATTCCCTTGTAGAACGAGTCGTAGGATGTGCCCTTCACGCTCATGATCCTGTATCCGCCAGGAGCACCGTCCTGTGCAATGTTGAGGCCGGATGTGTAATGACCGCACCACCACCATGAAGCGCAGACAGCACCGGAGTTGTACTCTTCGATGTTGTTTTTCTTTGAGTACCAGTTCTTGTGGGAGTGTCCAGTCACGAAAGTTACCTTCCTGCCGCTGAAGTAAGTCTCCACAGTAGCGGTATTGGTAAGTGCAGCGGAGCCTGACTGGTTGTACATTGGAGCATGCATGGTCACGACGACAGGGGTGGCTGGATCCACGAACTGAAGGTCACGTGCAAGCCAGTTGAGGTCGTCGGAGATGATTTTCTCATTGTAATGACGGTCGCTGCTGGTTCCACCGCTGGTATTGGTACACTCGATGTCGTCGAGAGATACATAGTGGATACCGCCGATATTGAAGGAATAGTAGTTAGGACCGAGAGCAGCCCTGAAAGGCAGCTGGGTAGTCCAGTCGCCAGACGCCTTCATATCGTGATCATGGTTACCGATGCTGTGGAAAATCGGGAGTCCCTCGAGAGGCTTTACTTCAGCCAGATACTCGTTGAATGAATACTTGTTGTCGTACCAGTAAAGATCCCAGGTCATGTCGCCGAGTGTCATCGCATATATCTTCTCGTTCTTGTGAGAATTCATGTATGCGCGGATCTCATCGGTAAAGACGCGGAACTGGCTTCTGTCGCTGGTCCTGTTGGCGAGATGCATGTCGCCGAAAAAGAGCATGGTGTGGTTGGTCTGATCTCCGTCATCGTATAGGGCGAAGTCGATGCGCTCAACCTCAGTTTCCGGCTTTGCTGTGTTCTTCCAGATCTGAGGGACTACACTGTTCATTGCGACACGGTAACCGCTCGGAACGCTTATGAACACATAACCGTTCTTTTTCTGGGAAGCCATCTGGTAAACACCCTTTGCATCGGTCTTTACCACCTCGTAGCCATCCGAGATCACGGCATCGGCCACAGGACGCTTGCCGCAGAGGACAACGCCGTAAATGGTCGAACCGGATGCAGGATTTACATCAATCTTGACAGTCACCGAAACGGTTGTCTCTGAACTTACCGTAAACGCCTTATCTCCCCTTCTGATCTTGATTGTGTACACATCGTCGTCAAGTTCAAGAGGAACGTTAATGGTAAATGACAATGGGGTCACAGCCTTGACTGGAATAACAATCACCTTGCCGGAAACAGTTTTGCTGGTGAACACCATCTCGTCACCGACGGCCGGTCCCCTGCCATTGAATGTGAAACTGTAATCCTCCTCCGCAACGACCACGATAGACTCGGGAATGGTAACGCCGGTAATTATAAACTTTTCCGACGGATCCGGACCTGGAGTAGGTTCCGGCCCGACCTTCTTGCATGCAAGGGCAAGCAAGGTGCCCAGTGATACAAGAGCTATTAAACTGAAAATTCTTTTCATTCGTTTACAGATTGTTTATGCAATCTTCTTCTCGCTTGGGATGAGCATTGCGCAGAGAAGCACGCCGATGCCTGCGCCAATCACGATGGTGAGGTTGGCGGCATCCCAGCCGGCTGCGGTAACGACGCCGCCGACAAAAATCTTGGAGCAGACAGCATCGCCGAGGAAGTAGCCGAAGAGGCCTACGAAGCCGGCTGCTGTACCTGCAGCATTCTTAGGAACGAGGTTGAGGGCCTGCACGCCGGTGAGGGCAACAGGGCCGTAGATAAAGAAGCCGATGAGGCAGAGAGCCACATATACGAGCACCTTCTGCATTGCAGGGCTCATGTCGATGTAGCCTGCGCCGACCACCCAGTAGATGCCCACGCCGAGCATGCAGGCGAGCATGCAGATCACATTCATAGGAGCGCAGCGGCCCTTGAAGATCTTGGAAGTGGCGAGGCCGCAGAGGATGGTACCGACTGCACCTACGATGTTGTGAACGGAGAAGGCCACCTTGCTCTCGGCTGCGGTCATGATGCCCTTTGCCTGGAGAAAGGTCGGAGCCCAGTCACCGACGCCGTAGCGTACGAGGTAGACGAACACGTTGCTGAGTGCAACCACCCAGAGAAGTTTGTTCTTGAGGACGTAATCCACAAAGAGGGTTTTAAAAGGAAGCTTCTCGCCGGAATGTCCCTTGCTCTTCACGCCGCTGTAGTCGTTGCGCCAGTCCTGGACTGAAGGAAGTCCGCAGGACTCGGGAGTGTCGCGGATCACTATCCAGCAGAACACTGCTATAGCGAGGGCGATGAGGGCTGGGAACACGAAGTTGCCCCTCCAGGTCTGTACGAGACCGAGGTCGGCAGCGAGGCCTACGCCTGCGATGGCGAGAAAACCGAGGGAGAAGCTGCCCACGGTGTGGGACACATTCCAAACGCTCATCTTGAAGCTTCGCTCATTCTGGGAGAACCAGTGGGCCATGATTCGGCCGCATGGAGGCCAGCCGAAACCGCTGAGCCAGCCGACCACAAGCATCAGTGCGAAGATGATGGTGGTGTTGAGGGCTGTATTGGCACCATACGGAAGCACACCGACAGCGATCATGGTAAGAGCAGAAAGCACGAGACCGATGGTAAGGAACTTGCGGGAGTCCGAACGGTCAGAAACAGAACCCATGATGAACTTGCTGAACGCATAGGCGATTGAAACGGCGGACATCGCGAGGCCGACCTTGGCAGCGTCGAGGATGCCGTCACTGATCATGTCAGGAGCGGCAAGCGAGAGGTTCTTGCGGACGAGATAATAGCCGGCATAGCCAAGGAAAGCACCCAGGAACACCTTGATACGCATAGCTTTGTAGGTAGAGTCTACTTTTTCTGCAGCAATTGGCTCTTTTGGAGCCGGTGGATCTAGAAATCTTGACATATTGAAAAAAAAATTGTTAACAATCGGTCTAAAGTCCCATATCGCAGATATGTAACTGACAAAAATAAGAAAAAATCAGCAAAAGATGAAAGAATAGCTGCAACTTTTGTCAAATTATCCCGGACTGTGACAATATGTCAGATTTTGCCTTCTGGCAGATAATTTGATATCTTTGTCGCCCGTAAACAAATACGCATACTATGGCAGACGAAAAGAAGACAAAGGAAGAGAAGAAAGATTCCAAGAAAGATATAAAAGCTCTCAACGCACAGATCGAGGAGCTTCAGAAGCAGCTTGAAGAAGCTAAGGCTGAGGCTGAGACAAAGCTCGCAGAAAGCGAGGCAAAGGCCAAGGACGACTACCTGCGTCTGATGGCTGAATTCGAGAATTTCCGCCGTCGCACATCCCAGGAAAAACTGGATCTCGTGAACGTTGCGGCACGCTCTACGATCGAGGGAATGCTCCCCGTTCTGGACGACTGCGAGAGGGCTATGAAACTGCTCGCAAACTCCGACGCAAACGACGCAGCAAAGGAAGGTACAGAATTGATTTACAACAAGTTGATGGCATATCTCAAGAGCAAGGGACTGGCTGTCATCGAGGCAATGGGACAGGCCTTCGACACAGATTTCCACGAGGCTGTGGCCGAGTTCCCGGTAGCCGAAGAAGAGCAGAAAGGAAAGGTTTTCGACGTAGTCATGACAGGCTATACCTTGAACGGAAAAGTCATCCGATTCGCCAAGGTTGTGGTAGGTAAATAAGGAAAGGAAAAATGGCAGAAAAAAGAGATTACTACGAGGTGCTCGGCGTTGAAAAGAACGCCAGCATCGACGACATAAAGAAGGCCTACAAGAAGCTCGCCCTCAAATACCATCCGGACCGTCACGTGGGCGACTCGGAGGCTGACAAGAAGGCAGCCGAAGAAAAATTCAAGGAGGCGGCAGAGGCTTACGATGTGCTCAGCGACGAGCAGAAGAGGGCCAGGTATGACAAATTCGGACATGCTGGCATGGATGGCCAGGCTGGCCCGGACTTCAGCCAGGGATTCGGCAACCTCAACGACATCCTGAACAACCTTTTCGGAGGCGGCGGATTCGGAGGATTCAGCGGATTCGGCTTCGGCGGAGGCCAGCAGCAGAGCGGTCCGAGGGTCTTCCGCGGACGCGATATACGCACCCGTGTATCCCTGACACTCAGTGAGATAGCCAAGGGGTGCGAAAAGGAAATCTCCATCGAGAGAGAGGTTCCGTGCACGACCTGCAACGGAAAGGGCGCAAAGAGCGAGGCCGACATAAAGACCTGCCCGGCCTGCAAAGGCACCGGACAGTACAAGAGAGTCGTCAACGGATTCTTCGGCCAGACCATGCAGATCAGCACCTGCCAGCAGTGCAACGGAGAAGGCAAGGTTATCGCCAAGGCCTGTCCTGACTGCGGCGGAAAGGGTGTGGTACGCAAGAGGGAGACCTTCAAGGTCAGCATCCCGGCAGGCGTGGAAGACGGAATGCAGCTTACCATGCGCGGCAAGGGACACGCAGGCAAGAATAACGGCCCTTGCGGCGACCTGCTGATCGTAATCCAGGAAGTCGAGCAGAAGACCTTCGAAAGAGACGGCGGAGATCTGCACTACACAAAAGTCATTTCCATTCCTCAGGCCATCCTCGGCGCATCAGTCGAGATTCCATGCGTGGACGGCACCACCACCCGCGTGGATGTGAAGCCGGGCACCCAGTCAGGTGAAACCGTACGCCTTGGAGGCGGCGGACTGCCTGGTGTGAACAGCTACGGAAAAGGCGACCTATACATTCATTATATAGTATATGTACCTAAGCGTCTGAACAAGGAAGAGAAAGAATTGGTGGAGAAGATGTCCGGAATGGACGGGTTCGACGTAAACAAGAGCGCCGACAGCAAGAGCTTCCTCGACAAACTTAAAGACCTATTCAGAGATTAAGCAATGAAAATACTGACACTGGACCAGGTCAAGTCCATTCTCTACGACGGGAAGAGGCTGGAGAGCGATCAGCTTCCACTTAAAGCAGTTAGCGATTGCTACGAATTTCTCAAGGAATTCGCTTCCGACAAAGTTATCTACGGAATCAACACCGGTTTCGGGCCTATGGCTCAATGGCGCGTAGACGACAGATATCTGACCGACCTTCAGTACAATATAATCAGGAGCCACTCTACGGGAGCCGGCGAGGCCCTGCCTGACACTTATGTCAAGGCTGCCATGATCGCCAGGCTCGGTGTCTTCCTCCAGTGCCGTTCGGGCATACACCCGGAAGTCTGCGAGCTGCTGGTAGAGTTTATCAACAGGGATATATACCCGTTCATCCCGCAGCACGGCAGTGTCGGCGCCAGCGGCGACCTCGTACAGCTGGCCCATCTGGCACTCACACTCATCGGCGAGGGTGAGGTGCATTACAAGGGCGAGTGGCGCAAGACCGCAGAAGTGATGGAGGAAAACGGGCTGAAGCCTATCGGCATTCACATACGCGAAGGTCTCTCTGTCACAAACGGAACCTCTTTCATGACCGGTATCGCCGCTATCAACCAGTTCGACGCCGAAAAGTTGCTGGAGTGGGCAACCCTCGCTTCCGTAATGATGAATGAGATAGCCTCGTCGTATGACGACCTGATGTCCGCAGAACTGAATGACTGCCGCAACCACGAGGGCCAGTCCCTTATCGCAGCGAAGATGAGGGAACTCTCCGCCGGCAGCAAATGTCTGCACAAGAGAGAGCACGAACTCTACGACAACGGGCACGCAGAGGACAAGGTCTTCCACAAGAAAGTCCAGGCATACTACTCGCTCAGGTGCATTCCGCAGATCTTCGGCCCGATCTGGGAAACCCTCAGGAACAGCAGGAGGGTCATCGAGGAGGAATTCAACTGCGCAAGCGACAATCCGATCATAGATCCGGTCAGCAGGAACGTCCTGCACGGCGGAAACTTCCACGGAGACTACATCTCGCTTGAGGAGGACAAGGTGAAAATTGCACTCGTAAGGCTTGTGATGACGATGGAACGCCAGCTCAACTACCTCTTCCACGACCGCATCAACGGCATCCTGCCTCCATTCCTGAACATGGGCACACTCGGACTGAACTACGGCATGCAGGCATGTCAGTTCACCGCCACTTCGACCACGGCGGAGTGTCAGACCCTGGCCATGCCGAACTATGTCCACAGCATTTCGAACAACAATGACAACCAGGATATAGTCAGCATGGGCACCAACACCGCCCTGCTTTGCAAGAAAGTGATCGACAATGCCTTCCAGGTAATGTCAATCCATTTCATCGCACTGGCACAGGCTGTCGACTGCCTCGGAATCAAGGACTCACTGGCACCGAAGAGCAGAAAGGCTTATGACGCGATAAGGGAAATCATGCCGACTATCGTGGACGACAAGCCGTTCTACAAACAGATCGCGAGGGTTGAGAAATACCTGCGCGAGGAAGAACCGGAGATTTTTTAGAAAAAAAGTTGAAAAAAGTTTGCAGAACAAAAATTTGTAACTACATTTGCAGTCCCAAAACGGGAGCAACCTCTGGAGCATAACGGTTCAGCCCACGTTGCCACTTAAATTTTACTGAAACAGAAATGGATTACATTAAGTTAGTAAATGACGCCTTCGCAAATGAGGCGGTAAAGAACTACCCTGAGTTCCAGGCCGGTGACACCATCACCGTTACCTACAGGATCAAGGAGGGTGATAAGGAGAGACTTCAGAAGTTCAGAGGAGTAGTTATCCAGCTTCGCGGTGCATCTCCAGCAACCAAGACTTTCACTGTCCGCAAGATTTCCAGCGGTGTAGGTGTTGAGAGAATCTTCCCATTCAACTCACCGTTCATCGACAGCATCGAAGTCAACAAGCACGGTAAGGTACGTCGTGCACGCATCTTCTACCTCCGCGACCTCTCTGGTAAGAAGGCTCGCATCAAGGAGAAGAAGTACGTTGCTGCAAAGGACGCAGAATAATATTCTGGCGCGTTAGCTCAGCTGAATAGAGCATTTGACTACGGATCAAAAGGTCGTAGGTTTGAATCCTACACGCGTCACTTTCAAGAAATCCCGCGAAAACATCGCGGGATTTTTTGTTATCTATCTTCATCTCGAAAAATGGGGCTACTCGCTCCTCGAAAAGGGCGAGTAGCCCCAAAAAGCGCGAAAACTGGGCTACTCACCCCCACGCAGGAGCGAGTAGCCCCAAAAAAGATCACCTAACCAATCAGATGCTCGATCAGAATCTTGAGGCCGATTGCGATAAGCACGAGACCGCCGAAAATCTCAGCGCCGCGATGGAAGCGGTGGCCAACGAAACGCCCGATGTAAAGTCCGAGCACAGAGAACAGAAAGGTGGTCACGCCGATTACTGTGACATCTGCCCAGATAGAAGACTGCAGCAGGCTCACACGGCCTGAAGCATTCTCAAGGCAACCGAAGGTAAAGCCGGTTGCGAGAGCATCTATGCTGGTGGCAATCGCCATCAGGAACATGGTTTTGAAGGCAAAAGAAGAATCCATGGAATCACACTCATCCTCCTTGCCAAAAGCCTCTCTGAGCATATTGCCACCGATGAAGGCCAGCAGCACGAAAGCAATCCAGTGATCCACATTCATGATCACCGACTGGATAACCGGAATGTTCGAGAAGAAATAGATGACGAAATAGCCGATCAGTGGCATCAGAGCCTGAAAACCACCAAACCAGCATCCGACGGACATCGCGTTAGCCAAAGAAACCTTCTTGACAGTAAGTCCCTTGCCTATCGAAACTGCGAAGGCATCCATCGAAAGTCCTATTGCAATGAAAAGCAGATCCAGAAAATGCATGATTCCTATAAAATAATATGATGCTACTATATCTTAGCTGCGCAATTAATGCCATCCAGCGCAGAAGAAACGATTCCTCCTGCATAACCGGCGCCTTCTCCGCAAGGATAGAGTCCAGGGAGGCTGACATGCTCCAGAGTCTCAGGATCACGAGGCAGACGCACTGGCGAAGAAGTGCGGGACTCCACACCGAGCAGAAGCGCATCGTTGGTATAATAGCCGTGCATCAGTTTGTTGCCAACCCATGGAAAGGCATATTTGAGGCGCAACGACACATTCTCAGGCAGAAGTTCGTGCAGAGGCGCATTTGCAGCACCGGGATGGTATGAGGTGGCAGGAAGATTCGACGACGGGATCCTGCGGCAGAAATCCATCATTCGCTGCGCAGGCGCCTGCAGAGTACCCGTATAATTGAACATGGCACGTTCCACATCCTTCTGAAACTCCAGGGAAGCCAGGGGACCGAACTTCTCGTAAGAAGGCAAGTCTTCAGGCTCCACTGACACCACGACGCCGGCATTGGCCCACTTGGAATTGCGGGCAGAATTGGACATGCCATTGAGCACCAGCTCGCCTGGAGCCGTTGCCGAAGGCACCAGGATGCCGCCCGGACACATACAGAAGGAGAAGACTCCCCTACCCTCTATCTGGGTCACGAAAGCATACTCCGCAGTCGGCATGAACGGTTGATATTTGCCGTGATACTGGATCTTGTTGATGAGCCACTGAGGATGTTCCACGCGTACGCCTAGAGCGAAGCCCTTGGCCTCAACGGCCCAGCCGCGGGACACGAACAATTCGTAGATGTCACGCGCAGAATGGCCGGTTGCAAGGATTACCTTGCGCGACTCATAAACAGTTGAGCCACAATGGATTGAATAGCCACCTTCCGGCTTCGGCACTATATCTGTCACACGGCTGTCGAAATGGTATTCACCGCCATGCTCAATGATGCACTTGCGTATATTTTCAACCACCACAGGCAGCTTGTCCGAGCCTATGTGCGGATGGGCGCTTATAAGGATGTCGGGGTCCGCGCCGAAGTTCACCAGCTGGTGCAGCACCTCGCGTATATCCCCTCTTTTTGAAGAACGCGTGAAAAGCTTTCCATCTGAAAAAGTACCGGCTCCACCTTCGCCGAAACAGTAGTTGCTGTCTGGGTTTACCACGCCCTCCTTGGAAAGCACAGCCATGTCGAACTTGCGTTTGTGGACGTCCTTTCCACGTTCCAGTATAATCGGTTTCAAGCCCTTGGTGAGCAGTTTCAGAGCGGCAAACATTCCTGCAGGACCCGACCCCACAACAATGACTGGCTCGGCATTGGTAACATCCTGATACTCATCCAGTTTATATTCATCAAAAGCCTCACCCTGGCGTACACAGGCTATGCGGTAGCGGTAGAGTACATCCTGACGTGCATCGACGCTGCGGCGTACCACGCGCCACTCGCCCACCATTGCAGGCTTGCAGCCCAAGGCCTTTGCGGCAACAGGGATCACATCCTCCGCAGTGAGTTCCTTTCCAATCTTCTTGGCAACTTCTATTTCCTTCATTGGCTATTCCTTGTGAAAGTCAGCGATACGGGAAACAGGAGCCACGTCCAGCGAGGTCCTTTCCCCATTGAGATAATGGTAGTATCCGGCTATGGCAATCATAGCGGCATTGTCAGTCGTGAACTTGAATTCAGGAAGATACGTATTCCAGCCCCTCTTGCGTCCCTCTTCCTCGATGCGGCTGCGGAGACCGCTGTTGGCCGACACTCCGCCACCTATAGTAACTTCCTTGATACCAGTCAGTTTCGCAGCCTTGATGAGCTTATCCATCAGGATGTCGATCAAGGTCCTCTGGAAGCTGGCGCAGATATCCTCCTTATTCTTTTCCATGAACTCGGGATCCTTTGCCATTTCATCCCTGACGAAATAGAGCAGCGAGGTCTTGATGCCGCTGAAGCTGTAATCCAGCCCCGGGATGTGAGGCTTGCTGAAGGTGAACCTGTCCGGATTGCCCTGCTTTGCGAGGCGATCTATCACAGGACCGCCCGGATAGCCCAGGCCCAGCATCTTGGAGCACTTGTCAAAAGCCTCTCCAACGGCGTCATCTATGGTCTGGCCGAGAATCTCGAAATCGAGAGGGCCGTTGACCTTCACAATCTGGGAATTGCCGCCGGAAACCAGCAGGCAGAGATATGGGAAGGATGGACAGTGGTTTTCCCTGTCGTACTGTTTCACGAAATTGGCAAGCACATGGCCCTGCAGGTGGTTGACCTCCACAAGCGGCACGTCCAGAGAAAGGGCGAGACCCTTTGCGAAAGAGGTTCCCACAAGAAGCGACCCCAGAAGTCCGGGACCGCGGGTGAAGGCAATCGCCGTGATTTCCTCCGGCTTGATTCCGGCACGGTTGATGGCCTCGCTGACAACCGGCACTATATTGAGCTGGTGAGCCCTGGAAGCAAGTTCCGGGATCACTCCGCCATAGCATTTGTGCACATCCTGGCTGGCCAGGACGTTAGATAAGAGGTAACCATCCCTGATAACGGCAGCAGATGTGTCGTCGCAAGATGATTCTATTCCAAGTATGATGTCTGACATAATGGCGCAAAAGTACCGAAAAAAACGCAATTAATGAGTGGAATAAATAGAATATTTATTAATTTTGAAGGTTATTTAAAATGCCGGAATACGGCCAAATGTAATTGTTTTGAAGATACTCAGGCGCATATTGTGGATTCTGCTGGTTGCGGTGCTTGCCGTGATCGGTGGCGCAGCCATACTCATCCAGACCCCGTATGTGCAGACCAGAGTATCCCAGACCGTATCGGAGCGCCTCCTATCAGGCATAGACGGAGATGTTAGTTTCAGCAAGATAAGCCTCAGGCCCTTCCACACCCTGGTCATAAGGGATCTCGCAATTGTGGACACCAATCCGGTCAGACCGGCGGAAGACATTATGGATTCCTTCACCGAACAGGGCTGGGAGCCATATGACACCCTGGTCAGGGCAGATTACATCGTGGCCAGTTTCTCTCTCAAGGGCATCATCAAGGCAGCAAGGGGCGAGGCATTGGAAATCAACAAGCTGGCAGTCCGCGGCGGACGCTTTCACCTGGTACTCGAGCCGAACCGCAAGATGAACCTCAGGAGGATATTCAGGATGAAGTCCAAGCCTCAGGGCAAGCCAAAGGACCCGAAAGACCTGTTCTGGGTGAAGAAGGTGACAGTGAAGAACTTCGAGTACTCGATGACCCAGGTCAAAAAGCCTCTGAAGGCAGTTCCCGAGGGATGCATCAACTGGTACGACCTCCATGTGAAGAATGTCAGCGCGGAAGGCAGCAACATCAGGATGAAGAACGGCATACTCACGGCAACGCTCGAAAAATGCAGCTTCACCGAAAAGAGCGGATACGCATGCGACCTCGTATCGGCTTCGACAGCCGTAGGAAACGGGCAGGCGGTCATCCAGGACATACACGTCAAGGATGCATGGTCTGATGTCCATCTCCCGCACTACATCATGAGCTGGCACCACAAGTTCGACTTCAGGAAGTATCTGGACAAGGTCGGCATGGATTTCCGCTTCAATGACACAAAAGTCAGCAGCACAACCCTTGGCTATTTCATTCCGGCAGCCAAGAAGATGGATCTGGAAGTGATTGCGGACGGCAGCGTCTACGGTCCCGCCAGCGGCCTCAAATTCGACAATTTCAACTTCAGGACCTCCGACGACAGCTTCTCCATCGACCTGAACGGCGATGTCAGCGGCCTGCCATCCCTGGACGAGACGCGCTTCGACATAAGACTGGACAACTGCAACACAACCGTAGACGGACTTGAAAAGCTCATTCAGGGAGCCACCGGCAATCCGTCCTTCCGCTTCGGCAAGGTGCGTCCTTCAACCTGGGCGTCCCTGTTCGGACGTGTAAAAGGACGCGTAAACGACATCCTTGCATCCCTCTACCTCGGATCCGGAGTTGGCGATGTGCTGGCCGATGTCAATGTTCTGAACGCGATGGACAGGAACAAGTCCATACTGGTTACCGGCGACCTCATGACCGAGGACCTGGACCTGGGCAAGATCCTTGACAATAAACTGCTGGGACTTTGCACCATCAGTTCCACAATGAAGGCGGACATAGACCGCAAGAAGGGTCCCGTGCTCAGCATAGAATCCCTCCTGGTGGACAGACTGGGACTGAAAGGCCACGACTACACAGACATAAGCGCAAACGGAAAACTCTCCACCGAGAAGTTCGAGGGACAGGTTGTCAGCCACGATCCGGCCTGCGACTTCTTATTCAAAGGACTGTTCTCCCTTGCCAAGAAACCGAAGGATGCGGTCTACCAGTTCTATGCTGAAGTCAACCACGCCGACTTGCATATGATGAATATCGACAAGCGGGAGGCATCGGTGATCAGCCTGGTGACCAACGCAAACTTCAAGAGAAGCAAGGGACAGCTGCTGGGAACGGTCAATGTGGAAGATCTGCTCCTGGAAAGCGAGGAAAAGCACAAGGTGGGCGACATCAACATCTCGTCCCAGTCCACAGGCGGCGTATACAAGATGTCCCTCACCTCCGATTTCGCAGACGCGGAATATGTCGGCAGCAAGCCTGTGACAAGTTTCTTCGGCGATCTCTCCGACATCACAGTCAAAAGGGAGATTCCTGCGCTCTTCAACAAGAAGGCCGGAAAATGGGACGGCAGCACCTACGACGTCAAACTGCAGGTCAAGGACATGTCCGAAGTCACGGCATTCTTCAAGCCAGGCCTCTATGTAGACAGCAACACCTCCCTGGGACTGAAAGTCAGCAAGGACGGAAATGCGGACGGATGGGTCAGGTCACACAGGCTCGCGCTCAAGGAAAACTACCTCAAGGACATAGATCTGAAGATAAGGAACGGCAACGACAACCTGACAGGAGATATGTCCTGCGGCGAAATCAGCCTCGCATCCCTGCTCTTCCAGAACGACAACATAAGGGTATTCGTCAACGACAATGAATTCGGTATCGGCCTCAGTTTCCAGAGTGACGACGAGGTGGTGCGCAACGGCGAATTCGTGGCCCGCGGCGATGTTAGCCGAGACAAAGAGGGGCAGCTCGGAGTGGATCTGGGCATCCTGCCGTCCGGATTCAGCGTTAATTCGGAAGAATGGAGCATAATGCCGGCAGAAATCAGTCTCAGAGGCAAGCATATATTCGTCGACGGCGTACAGTTCACCAATGGAGAGCAGGCGATATTCGTCGACGGAGGCATGACCACCGAAGGTCGCGACACCCTCAACATAGCCATGGAACGCTTCAACCTGGCAGGCATAAGCCAGTTCCTGACCAAGAAGGACTACAGGCTGCGCGGCGTGCTTACGGGAACTGCGATGGTCACCAGCGACAACGACAAGAAGAAAGGCATCCTCGCTGATTTCATAGTTGATTCCACCTCCTTTGCCGGCACGGAGCTCGGCACACTCGTGGCCAGCAGCCTTTGGAACAATGCCGACAACAGCTTCGACATAGACCTCGTCAACGAGATAGACGGCCGTCACAGCCTCAATGCAGGAGCCCGCTACTTCCCTGTTGAAAAACGCCTGAAGGCATCCGCAGACCTGGACAGGCAGGACGTGACCTGCATCAAAGACCTGGTCAGCGGCGTCTTCGAATCTGTGGACGGAACCATCAGCGGACATATCGAGGCTGAAGGTCCTCTGGACAGGCTGGAAGTCAAGACCAGAAACACCCGTCTGGACGCGCGCCTTCTCGTGGACTACATACACGTACCGTTCAATGTGAGCGGTCCTTTCCATGTGGACAGCCACGGACTCTACTTCGACACAATACCTCTCACAGACGACTACAGGGGCACCGGTGCCGTCAAGGGTGCCGTCACCTGGGACTACTTCAAGAATCTGAAGATAGGCATACACATAGACGCAGTCAACTGCGAAGCCATCGCGAAGCCTGAGAGTGACGACGAAGGCTACTACTGCAACGCCTTCGGAACCGGAACCGTAGACATCACCGGAACCCTCAGCACCGTCCTCGTCAGCGTAGACATGCTCTCCAGCGACAGGAGCAAGTTCGGACTGCTGCTCGCCAGCTCGGGCAAGAACAGCGACACCGGCCTGCTGACCTTCAAGGAACCCGAGGTCGAGGTGGTCATCGACCCTTACGAGGAGATGATGAACAAACTGCGCAAGAGCGAGGAGATCAAGAAGAAGACCGCCGTCAACGTACACCTGCTCATCCACGCCACCCCTATTGCCGAAGCTATGCTTGAGATAGACAAGGACACCGGCAGTGCCATCAACGGACGGGGCAACGGTACCATCGACGCAGATATAAAGAAAGGCAAGCCGATCGAACTCAAGGGCGACTACACCCTCGACGAAGGCAGCCTCCACATGAACCTGATGGGCATTGCCAGCCGCGACTTCACCATCAACGAAGGCAGCTCCGTCAAGTTCAATGGCGATGTGCAGGAAAGTGACCTGAACATAGACGCGATCTACAAGACCAAGGCTTCCCTGTCCACACTCATCGGCGACACCACCTCTGTGAACTCGCGCCGCAACATCGACTGCTACCTGAAGGTGACCGGAAAGCTCAAGGAGCCTAAGGTCAACTTCGCCATCAATGTGCCTGACCTCGAACCATCCGTCAAGGCAAAGGTTGAGAATGCCCTGAGCACCGAAGACAAGGTCCAGAAGCAGGTGATCGCCCTCCTGGTGACCAACAGCTTCCTGCCTGACGAGCAGAGCGGAATCAACAACACAGCGGCTTCCAGTGCACTTTATTCGAATGCGGCCAACATATTGACCAACCAGCTGAACAATATATTTGCGAAACTGAACATTCCTCTTGACCTGGGCCTCAACTACCAGCAGAACAACCGCGGCAACGATGTGTTCGACGTGAATGTTTCCACACAGCTTTTCAACAACAGGGTTGTGATCAACGGAAACATCGGCAACCGCCAATACAAGAATGGAAACAACAACAGTGAGGTGGCCGGAGACATCGACATAGAAATCAAGCTCGACCGTTCGGGAGCATTCCGCCTCAACCTGTTCTCCCACTCGGCCGACCAGTACTCCAACTACCTGGACAACTCCCAGAGAAACGGTCTCGGTCTGGCCTACCAGCAGGAGTTCAACAAGCCGTCCGAAGTGTTCAAGTTCATGTTTGCAGGCAGGAAGAAACGCGAAGTGCTGGAGGCGGAAGAACTCCAGCGCCTGCAGGAAGAAGGATTGAAGACAATAACAATTGAATGATGGGAAAAGGAAAATTATACCTCATACCCTCGCCTCTTGGGGAGAATGAGCCTGCGGAAGTGATCCCGGCACCTGTGCTGGAAAGCCTCCAGGGCTTCCATACCTTCGTTGTGGAGGAAACCAGAACCGCCAGGAGGTACCTCTCCAAGGCAGGTCTCAAGGGGCATATCGGAGAACTGGAATTCTTCGAACTGAACGAGCACACCACCCAGGCTGAAGTCGAAAGCTATGTAAAGCTCTTCGACAACGACAACAACGTGGCGCTCATCTCGGAAGCCGGACTCCCGGCAGTTGCCGACCCGGGCGCACAGCTCGTAGCCCTCTGCCACCGCAAAGGCATCGAGGTCGTACCTGCAGTGGGTCCGTCATCACTGATGCTGGCTCTGATGGCTTCCGGCCTCAACGGCCAGTCATTCGCCTTCTGCGGCTACCTGCCGGCAAAGACAGAGGAGCGCAGAAGCAAGCTTAAAGCCATTGAAAAAATCTCGGCTCAGCACAACCAGAGCCAGATTTTCATCGAAACCCCGTACCGCAACGATTCCATGCTGGCGGACCTCACTGCCTGCTGCAACGGAGGCACGAAACTCTGCATAGCAGCCAACATAACCATGCCGGACGCATATATCAAGACAAAGACAGTTGCCGAATGGAAGTCCCAGCTGCCAGTAATAGGGAAACGTCCATGCGTATTCATACTCCTTGCACGATGAAGATTTCCTATGTGACCCTGGGCTGCAAGCTCAATTACGCAGAGACCTCGACCTACGAGCGCGCGCTCAATGCCGAGGGCTTCGAAGCCGTGTCATGGACCTCATGCAAGGCAGACGCATTTCTAGTGAACACCTGCACCGTCACCGAGCACTCCGACAAGAAGTGCCGCAATGTCATAAGGAAACTCCATCGCCTTTGCCCCGACGCCCCCATAGTCGTGACCGGATGCTACGCCCAGTTGAAAAAGGACGAAATCATGGGTTTGGAAGGCGTGGCTGCCGTTTTTGGAGCAAAGGAAAAGAGCGGCGTCGTGCCCTATATCATCAATCTCAGCAAGGGCAAGAAAGATGTCTGCCGAGGCGACAGGGACTTCTTCGCAGCCTACAGCAGCGGAGAGCGCACCCGTTCCTTCCTCAAGGTGCAGGACGGATGCAACAACTTCTGCACCTACTGCACCGTGCCTTATGCGCGCGGTGAAAGCCGTAACATCCCGATTGCAGAAATCATCCCACAGGCAGCAGCCATCGCGGCGGAAGGCATCAGGGAAATCGTGCTCACAGGTGTGAACACCGGAGATTTCGGCCGCAGTACAGGCGAAACGTTTTTTGACCTGATAAAGAAACTGAATGAAGTGGAAGGCATCGAGCGATACCGCATTTCCTCCATCGAGCCGAACCTCATCACAGAGGAAATGATCGATTGGATCGCCTCAGGGACAAAGTTCCTGCCCCACTTCCACATCCCTCTCCAGAGCGGCTGCGATGCGGTTCTGAAGGAGATGGAGCGCAAGTATGACACTGAATTCTTCGCCCGCAAGGTGGAGTACATCCGCAACGCGATGGAAGCCCCGGGCAAGCCCAAAGTCTTCTTCGGTATCGATGTCATAGTCGGTTTCCCAGGCGAGACAGATGAAATGTTCGAAGAGACCTACCGCTTCCTCGCGGAGAGGGTCAAGCCGGCATTCATCCACATATTCCCGTACTCCCGCCGCGCCGGTACACCTGCCGCGTCCCGCAAGGACCAGGTGCAGGACAGCATCAAGACAGAGCGTGTGGAAAGGCTGGAGGCTCTCTGCGACAAACTCCACGCGGAATTCGTGGAAGCCAACAGGGGCATTTCCGCCAAGGTGCTCTTCGAGTCCACCGACAAGAAAGGACACATGCTCGGATACACAGAAAACTACATCCAGGTTTCCCGTCCGTACGACAAGGACCTGGTAGGTAAAATCGTAGAAATAGAACTATGAAGATAGAACTGGAAGGAATGGTCTTCAAGGCCTTTCACGGCTGTCTGGAAAGCGAACGCCGCGAGGGCAACACCTTTGAGGTGGACTTCAGCTGCGAGGCTCCCTTCGCCCTCAAGGCAACCAAGTCGGACCGTCTCGAAGATACAGTAGACTATTCGGAAATATACGACCTCATCGCGGCAGAGATGGCTGTGCCGTCGGATCTGCTCGAGCATGTGGCCGGACGCATCGTGCGCAGCATAGCAACCCATTTCGCACAGATCGGCGACTTTACCGTACGCGTATCAAAGGCCTGCCCTCCGGTGAACGGAGAATGCCGATGGTCGAGGGTAACACTTAAAAGGACAGATCTGGGGATATAGGCATGGAAGACAAGGCGAAACTCACTTTCCTGGGAAGCGGAACCTCGCAGGGTGTGCCGATGATAGGCTGCACCTGCCCGGTCTGCACCTCCTCCGACTGGCATGACAACAGGCTCAGAGCCTCCGTCCTGGTGGAATACAAGGGGCTGAGCATACTCGTAGATGCCGGCCCTGACTTCCGCTACCAGATGCTGCGTGCAGGAGTACGCCACCTCGACGCCATCCTCCTCACCCACAACCACAAGGACCACACTGGCGGAATCGACGATGTCCGTTCCTTCAACCTGCTGGAACAGAAGCCCTTGAACATCTACTGCCAGGAATATGTCCTCAACTCCCTCAAGAGGGAATACGCATACGCCTTCACCGAAGTTCTCTATCCCGGCGCACCCGAAATCAAGGTGCATGTGATCGGAGGCGGAGTCGGCGATGAGCATGGAGCCCAGCCCTTCGAAGTCCACACAAACCAGATGGAAGACACCCTCATCTGGGAATCCGCCAAGGGCTACCACCATGTCAAGCCGGAAATCACGGAGGAGATGCTGAAGATGAAGGCAGAGATCATCCCAATCCAGGGCTGGCACCACAAGGAGAAGAAACTCTCCGTGCTGGGCTACCGCTTCGGCAACATAGCATATATAACCGATATGAACCTCATTGACGATGACCAGATCGAAAAACTCCAGGGACTGGACTTCGTGACCGTCAACTGCGTCAAGAGGACTCCGCACCACTCCCACTACTCCCTCGACGAGGCTGTAGCCTTTTTCAAGAGAGTGGGCGCAAAGCAATCTTACCTTACTCACATTTCCCATCTGCTGCCATGCTGGAAGGATCTCGAGACTGAACTCCAGAGCATTGATCCAAGCTTCCATGTGGCGTACGATGGCTTAATTCTTAACCAGCAATGAAAGCATTTGTTTTCCCCGGCCAGGGCGCACAGTACCCCGGCATGGCAAAAGACCTTTATGAAGGCAATCCAACAGCCAAGGCACTGCTTGAAAAGGCCAATGAAATTCTTGGATTCAGAATCACGGACATAATGTTCGACGGAACTGCCGACGACCTCATGAGAACAGAGGTTACCCAGCCGGCAGTTTTCCTGCACTCATATGTAGCGTACGCATGCCTGGCTGAAGGCAAGCCGGACATGGTGGCAGGACATTCTCTCGGCGAATTTTCGGCATTGGCTGCAGCAGGGGCCATGTCTTTCGAAGACGCTCTGAAACTGGTCAGCCTGCGTGCCAAGGCCATGCAGAAGGCCTGCGAGATTCAGAAAGGAACCATGGCTGCAGTCCTCAACCTGCCGGCTGAGAAGATAGAAGAGATATGTGCAGGCATCGACGGTGTCGTGCCCGCAAACTACAATAACGATGGCCAAATCGTGATTTCCGGTGCAGTGGAGGCCGTCGAGGAAGCTTGCATGAAGATGAAGGAAGCCGGGGCGAAGAGAGCCGTGATGCTTTCAGTCAGCGGTGCCTTTCACTCCCCTCTCATGGAGCCGGCACGCGAGGAACTCGCCAAGGCTATCGAAGCCACCCCATTCCAGACTCCAGCCTGTCCGGTCTACCAGAATGTCTGCGCGGAGGCTGTAACAGACGCTTCCACCATCAAGTCGAACCTGCTGAAGCAGCTCACCAGCCCGGTGAAATGGACCCAGAGCGTGAAGGCCATGGTTGCTGACGGCGCCACCGGTTTTACCGAATTCGGTCCCGGAACCGTGCTGCAGGGACTCATCCGGAAAATCACCCTCGGCAACGAGGCCATTGCGATCGAAGGGAAATCAACACTTTAATCCATATTCAATCAAAGTAACAGCCACATGAGAAAACTCATCATCGCTCTCGCGGCATCCTTTCTGTGTCTGAACGCCGCAGCAGGGGTAAAAGTCGTCCCACAGCCACTTGAGGTCAAGGAAAGCCGCTGGTCGGCAAAGCTTCCATCTGAAATCACCATCGATGCCAGAAAGCACACAGAACTGGCCCAGACCTATATCGATCTTTCGTCGGCGATACTGGGCAACGCCGGTATCACCCTCAGCAAGGGAGGCTGCTGCGCCAAGGTGAAGTTCTGCATCAGCAAGAGAGTCAAGGGCCAGGATGCCTATGTACTTAAGGTGCGTGGCAGCAAAGTCCGCATCAAGGCCGCTTCTGAAGACGGCCTCTGGGCTGGTCTCCAGACACTTACACAGCTGCTCGTGCAGGGTCTGGACAAGAATGTGACCATCAAGGACAAGGCCCGCTTCCGTTACCGTGGAGCCATGCTCGACTGCGGTCGTCATTTCTGGGAAGTCGAGGATGTCAAGAAGTTCATCGACATGATGGCTGTTCACAAGCTCAATGTCTTCCACTGGCATCTTACCGAGGACCAGGGCTGGAGAATCGAGATCAAGAAATATCCCCTCCTCACCGAGGTCGGTTCCATCCGCAACGGTGGCTACATGACCAACTACGAGGTGGGCGCGAAGGTCGACACCTACGTAGATGAGCCATATGGCGGTTTCTACACTCAGGAGGACATCAAGGAAATCGTAGCCTACGCAACTGCACACCATATTCTCGTAATCCCGGAGATCGAGATTCCGGGCCATAGCGTGGCTGCTCTCGCAAGCTATCCTTGGCTGGGCTGCACCGGTGGTCCGTACGAGGTCAGGAAGGAGTGGGGCATCAGCCAGGATGTTCTCTGCATAGGCAAGGAGACCACTCTCCAGTTCTGCCTGGATGTGCTTGAGGAGGTCTGCGAACTCTTCCCTGGCCCATATGTACACATCGGCGGCGACGAGGCTCCGCGTACCAGGTGGGCCGAGTGTCCTCACTGCCAGGCTCTCAAGGAGAAAGAGGGTCTCAAGACCGAGGCTGAGCTCCAGAGCTGGATTACCTCAAAGGTTGAGGATTTCCTCGCCGAGAGGGGCAAGAGCATCATCGGCTGGGATGAGATTCTCGAAGGCGGCGTGCGCCAGAGCGCTGTCGTCATGGATTGGCTCGGAAAAGAGGGTGGCCAGAAGGCTGCAGCTGCCGGCAACGATGTGATCATGGTCAACAAGCATTACTGCTATTTCGATTGCTATCAGACCGAGGACCGCAGCCAGGAGCTTTGCGCACACAGGCGTAACATACCGCTTTCAAAGGTCTGGGAGTTCGATCCGGTTTCAGGCATGGATGAGGCTGCACAGGCCCATGTGCTCGGCATCCAGTGCAATACCTGGACTGAGCATCTTTCCGATTTCGACCGTGTCTATTTCATGAATCTTCCGCGTATGTCGGCTCTTTGCGAGATTGCATGGAGCACCACAGAGCGTTGTCCTTACCAGGAGTTCCTGCAGAGGATGGAGGGGACCATGATTCCGCTTTACAAGGCTGCCGGTTGGAATTTCGCCGAGTTCTACAAGGCTGATTTCGAATAGGATTTTCAAATACATAAACAAAAAAGGCAGCGCATGAGCGTTGCCTTTTTTGTACCCCCGACGGGAATCGAACCCATATCGTCAGAACCGGAATCTGAAATTCTATCCATTAAACTACGGAGGCGTAGCACAAAGATAGATATTCGCTTTCTTTTTAGCAAAAAATGAAGTATTTTTGCTTGATTTCGTATTAAAGGATGAAATCGGCTTGAAATAGAATTTCAAAAACCAAAACATAACTAATAATGGCAAACGAAAAGAAATTCATCACTTGTGATGGTAACTATGCAGCCGCTCATGTGGCATACCTCTTCAGTGAGCACGCTGCAATCTACCCTATCACCCCATCTTCGACCATGGCTGAATACGTCGACGAGTGGGCTGCACAGGGCAAGAAAAACCTCTTCGGTGAGGTTGTAAAGGTAACCGAGATGCAGAGTGAGGGCGGTGCTGCAGGTGCAGTACACGGTTCACTCCAGGCAGGTGCCCTTACCACCACCTTCACCGCTTCCCAGGGACTTCTCCTGATGATCCCTAACATGTACAAGATCGCAGGCGAGCAGCTTCCAACAGTGTTCCACGTATCTGCCCGCGCACTTGCATCACACGCACTTTCAATCTTCGGTGACCACCAGGACGTGATGGCATGCCGCCAGACCGGTTTCGCAATGCTCGCTTCCGCTTCCGTACAGGAGGCTGAGGACCTCGCAGCTGTAGCACACCTCTCTGCAATCAAGGCAAGCATCCCATTCATCCACTTCTTCGACGGCTTCCGCACCTCACACGAGATCCAGAAGATCGAGCTTCTCGACGAGGAGGCACTCAAGGGCATGATCAGCGAGAAGGCTCTTGCAAAGTTCCGCATGAACGCCCTCAACCCAGACGCTCCTGTAACCCGCGGTACCGCTCAGAACGGCGACGTTTACTTCCAGGCACGCGAGGCTTGCAACTCTGCATACGACGCAGTTCCTGACGTAGTTGCACGCTACATGGGCGAGATCAGCGAGCTCACCGGCCGCGAGTACCGTCCATATGACTACTACGGCGACCCTGAGGCAGAGAACGTGATCATCGCAATGGGTTCAGTTACCGAAACCATCAAAGAGACCATCGACTACCTCGCAGCACAGGGCAAGAAGGTCGGCGCACTCATCGTACGCCTCTACCGTCCATTCTCTGCAAAGTACTTCTTCAAGGCGCTTCCAAAGAATGTGAAGAAGATCGCAGTCCTCGACCGCACCAAGGAGCCAGGCGCTCTCGGAGAGCCTCTCTACCTCGACATCAAGACCCTCTTCCAGGGTCAGGAGAACGCTCCTGTAATCGTAGGAGGCCGCTACGGTCTCTCATCAAAGGATACCACCCCTGCACAGATCGTTGCAGTTTACGAGAACCTCGAAGCTGCTGAGCCAAAGAACGACTTCACCATCGGTATCGTCGACGACGTTACCTTCAAGTCCCTCCCTGTCAAGGAAGAGATCTCAATCGTGAAGCCAGGCACCACCGAGTGCAAGTTCTTCGGTCTCGGTTCCGACGGTACCGTCGGTGCGAACAAGAACACCATCAAGATCATCGGCGACCACACTCCTAAGTATGCGCAGGGTTACTTCGACTACGACTCAAAGAAGTCTGGCGGATACACCTGCTCACACCTCCGTTTCGGTGACTCCCCTATCAAGGCTCCATACCTCGTAGGCACACCTGACTTCGTGGCCTGCCACGTGCCTTCATACCTGAGCAAGTACAACGTGCTCGAGGGCATCAAGGAGAACGGTACCCTCCTCCTCAACTCCCTCTGGGACGAGGAAGAGACCCTCAAGAGGATTCCTGACAACGTAAAGGCAATCATCGGCAAGAAGAACATCACCCTCTACATCATCAACGCAACCAAGATCGCAGCAGAGATCGGCCTCGGCGGAAGGACCAACACCATCCTCCAGAGCGCATTCTTCAAGATTACCGGCGTTATCCCTTACGAGGATGCAGTCGCATTCATGAAGAAGGCAATCGTCAAGAGCTACGGCAAGAAGGGCGAGAATGTCGTAAACATGAACTACGCTGCAGTTGACCGCGGTGGCGAGTACACCAAGGTAGAGATTCCTGCAGACTGGAAGAACATCACCGCGAAGTTCGAAATCCCTGGCAAGGACAGGATCGCTCCTGCATTTGTCAAGAATATCGCTGACTATGTGAACGCACAGCAGGGCGACAAGCTTCCTGTAAGCGCATTCAAGGACATCGCAGACGGCACCATCCCTGCAGGCACCGCGGCTTACGAGAAGCGTGGCGTTGCAGTGAAGGTTCCTGCATGGGACGCAGAAAAGTGTATCCAGTGTAACAACTGTGCATACGTCTGCCCTCACGCTGCAATCCGTCCATTCCTCATGACCGCAGAAGAGTCTGCAGCAGCTCCAGCCTCAATCAAGAGGCAGCAGGGCAAGGCAGTCCTCAAGGAATATGTCTACACCATGGCTGTCTCACCTGCCGATTGTACAGGTTGCGGCAACTGCGTGGACGTCTGCCTCGCAAAGGAAAAGGCCCTCAGCATGGTTCCTTACGACACTCAGCTTGAGGAGCAGACCAACTTCGACTACCTCAACGCAAAGGTCGGCTACAAGGAGAACGTTGTTGCCAAGGACGCAAACGTCAAGAACTCTCAGTTCGCACAGCCTCTCTTCGAGTTCTCAGGTGCATGCGCAGGCTGCGGTGAGACTCCATATGTAAAAGCCATCACCCAGCTTTTCGGTGACCACATGATGATCGCCAACGCTACCGGTTGTTCATCAATCTACGGTGCATCATTCCCTGCATCTCCATACTGCACCAACGCAGAGGGCCACGGTCCTGCTTGGGCAAACTCACTCTTCGAGGACTTCTGCGAGTTCGGTCTCGGCATGAAGCTCGGTTCCGACCGCGCACGCGCTACCGTAGCAGGCCTCATGGAGCAGGGTCTGAGCTGCTCTTGCTGCAGCGACGAAATGAAGGCTCTCTTCACCAAGTGGCTCGAGAACCGCAACGACGCAAAGATCACCCGCGAAGTTGCTGACGCTCTCGTTCCTATGATGGAAGCATGCGGCTGCGACACCTGCAAGGCACTCCTCGAGTACCAGCACTTCATCCCTGCACGCTGCCAGTGGATCATCGGCGGTGACGGTGCATCCTACGATATCGGTTACGGCGGACTCGACCACGTACTCGCTTCCGGTGAGAACGTGAACATCCTCGTACTCGACACCGAGGTATACTCCAACACCGGTGGACAGTCATCAAAGGCTACTCCTGCAGGCGCAATCGCCAAGTTCGCAGCTTCAGGTAAGAAGGTTCGCAAGAAAGACCTCGGCATGATGGCAATGTCATATGGCTATGTATACGTTGCTCAGGTTGCCATGGGTTCAAACCCTGCTCAGTTCATCAAGGTTCTCAAGGAGGCTGAGGCATATGACGGTCCATCCCTCATCATCGCTTACGCACCTTGTATCAACCACGGCCTCAAGGCAGGTATGGGTCTGAGCCAGAAGGAGGAGAAACTCGCAGTCGAGTGCGGCTACTGGCACCTCTATCGCTACAATCCAGCCCTCGAGGGTACTGACCAGAACCCATTCACCCTCGACAGCAAGGAGCCAGACTGGACCAAGTTCCAGGACTTCCTCAAGGGTGAGGTTCGTTTCGCATCCCTCTACAAGATGTTCCCAGACAGAGCTGAGGAACTCCTCCAGAAGACTGAGGAATTCGCCAAGCTCCGCCTCGAGACCTACAAGCGCCTCGCTAAGTAAGGTCTCGCACATAACAACAGTAAAGCCCGGCTCGAAAGAACCGGGCTTTACTGTTGTACACAAAAAAAAGACCCGCGACGATGCCGCGGGTCTCAAATATCTATAGGAAATATTACTCCGCCTGAGGGCCGAGCTCCATCTCGATGAAGTTGCCGGCCTCGAGAACAGCCTTCATATAGGCAGCGATCTTCTCCTTGGTGAGTGCGTTGATTGCTGCCTCACGCTCAGCGTTGGAATCATAGCCAAAGGTGTAGTAGCTGTCGAGAACGCCTGCCCAATAAGAGTTGTTGATCCTCTGCTGCTGGAGAGAGTTCTTGAAATACTCGACGGTACGGTTGAAGTAATCGTCGGAAGGGCCGTTCTCGGCGAGTTCCTTCATACCCTTGCGTGCAAGAGCCTCGAGAGCGGCAGCCTGGTCGACATTGGTATCGAAGAACACCTGAACGAGAGCGGTGGAAACAGGACGGGTGATAAGATTGCCGCTTACAGAAGCGCCGTAGGTACCGCCCTCCTCCTCACGGAGAGTATCGGTATATACCATATTCATGATATAGGTAACAGCATTGAGAAGGATCTTATTCTCTACGGTGTTAGCCATAGGAGCATGGTAAACCTGGAGGACGCTGACCTTAGGAGTGGTCATCTTGGTGGTAAAGTGGTCGAGAGTCTCACCGGCTCTGTAGCGAACCTTATCGTCAACCCACTTGGTAGCCTTGCCCTTGCAAGGGAGTGAGCCGATGTACTTCTCAACCATTGGCTTGAGAGTCTCCATCTCGACATTTCCGACGATGGTAACCACTGCACCCTTGGCGGTCTTGAAGAGCCTGCGGTAAACCTTCTCAAGAGTCTGGAGATTTGCCTTCTCGACCACGGTCTCATCGATTGCGAAACGGCGAGGGGTAGACTCATAGATGGCCGAAGGAATCCTGGTCTGGAGAGCGAACATCGGGTCATTCTTCAGATTAGGAAGCACTGCCATGAGGTTCTCGATGCCCACATTGTACTCATCCTGGTCGAAACGAGGCTGGGTGAAGGTAAGGTAGAGAAGCTGGAAGGCAGTCTCAAGATCCTTAGGGGTTGAGTTGGCGTTGATTCCATGGGTGGTGTTGCCTATCACAGGATTGCAAGAGACTGTCTTGCCGGAAAGCACCTTGGAAAGTTCGGTTGAAGAGAAGCCGGCGAGGCCGGTGTTGCTCAGATAGAGGCTCCAGATGTTATTCTCGAAAGAATAGAGTTCATCGTCGCTCATATTGCACTCGCCACCGTCCATCGAAAGGCTGATGCGAACCTCATCCTTCTTGTAGTCGGTAGGAAGCACAACCACGCGGATGCCGTTCTTGAGAGTCCACTCGGTAGCACCGGCAACGGTTGCCTTGGTCTTCTTGACCTTGCTGCCCTTGAGAGCGGAAGCATCCATGAGAACGAGGTTGTTCTCCTCTGCCACAGGCTCGGAAACCTCAACTGTACGGGAAGCGTTCACGACTGCAAGAAGCTCAGCCTCTGAAGGATGTTCCACAAGTGCAGAACCTTCGAGCAGAACCACCATGTTCTGATCGTTGAGCAGCTGACCCATCATCTGGTTCACTACTGCTGCGTTGAGCTGCGAGCAGACCATCTTGGCAAAATCATGCCTGGTCTGAGGCTCCATATAAGGAGTATTGTCAAAGAAGTTGTTCATGATAGGGCGGATGAAGTCCGCATTCTTGCGGGTATCCGCACCCTGCACAGCCTTCTCGTAGTGAGCAAGGAGATTGTCCTTGGCTCTCTGGAGTTCGGCATCGGTCACACCATAGCGCTTAGCCCTCTCATACTCGGTCATGAAGGCCTCGAAAGCCTTGAGATCCTCGCCATTCTTGAAAGAAACCTCGCCGAAGACAGCGTCGCAGCTCTCGCAGAGATTGCCGCTGCCGAGGCTGGCAGCCATGAAAGGAGCACCCGGCTTTGCGGTGATATCGCCGAACCTCTCGGACATCACATTCGAGAAGAGTGAGATCACGAGATTCTGAACGAAAACCACGTCAGTGTTATTGTACTGCTCGGGAACGGCAGGACGACGGTACATCACAGTGATGCTGTTGCTTGAAAGTTCATCGTCCGTAAGCACTGCAACAACGGGCTCTGCGTTGTCCGGAATCACGATAGGCTCCAGTTCTTTTGGATTCTCAGCAGCAGGAATATCTGCAAAGAGGGTCTTGATCTTGGACTCGATCTGATCCACATCGATGTCGCCCACAACGATAAGAGCCTGCTTGTCCGGACGGTACCAGGTCTGGTAGAAGTCCACGAGAGTCTCCCTGGTGAAGGTCTTGAGGTTCTCCTCAGAGCCGATCACATTGGTAACGGCATACTTGGTGTCACCATAGAGGTATGGAGCGCTCTTCTCGAACATTCTCCAGCCTGCAGTGTTGCGGGTGCGCTTTTCCTCGAGGATGACTCCCCTCTCCGCATCAATCTCCTCAGCCTCGTTGAGCACGAAGTGAGAGTAGTCATGCATTACGAGGAGGCAGGTGTCTATGACGCCCTCACGGACCACTGGAATGTTGTTAAGCATATACTGGGTGGTCTCCACGCCGGTAGAGGCATTGATGTTGCCACCGAAAGACGCACCAATGCTCTGGAGGTAGTTGAGCATCTGCTTGCCTGGGAGATTCTTCAGACCGTTAAAGCACATGTGCTCGAGGAAGTGGGCAAGACCGTCCTGGCCTGGGCCCTCGTTGATTGCACCGGCATTGGTAGCAAGATAGAACTCACACCTCTGAGCCGGCTTGTCATTGTGGCGGATATAGTAGGTCATGCCGTTGTCGAGTTTGCCGACCTTCACGGCAGGATCATTCGGCAGAGGATTCTGCGCGAATGCAGCAGCTGTGCACAGAAAGGCAGCAGCAAGGGTAAAAAACTTTTTCATATATACTGTTTATGAATTTTCAGTGTACATAAGACGCAGCGACTTCCATTTTGCTACAGAAAAAGTGCATCCTTTTCATTACGGGCGTAAAGGTACGCATTATTGTCATAACATTTACTTATATTTGTCAGTATAATCAATCCGAATATGATCGACGACACCAGACTCAGGATCTTCCTCCTAGCGGCAGAGACAGGCAACTTTACCCAGACCGCCAAACTGCTGAATATCACCCAACCGGCTGTAAGCCAAAATATCTCCGAGCTGGAGAAGAGCTACAATCTGCGTCTGTTCGACCGAGCCCGAGGTTCCCTGAAACTAACGGACGAGGGAATTGTATTCAAAAACTTCGCCGAAAGCATAACAAACAGTTATGAAGAACTTGAGATTGTATTCCAAAACTTCTACGATCTCAGATCCACCAAGGAAATCAGCATAGCCACCCAGGCCAGCGAACTGCCATGGGTGTCCGGCATACTTCTGCCTTATATATATAAGGTATGCCCCTCTGCCAGGGTGAGCGTCTGCCTCGCCGGCACGCAAGACTATGTCGACATGGACATAAAAAAAGAAAGAGGCGTCCTGAATCTGGGTCCGTCCGCCTCCTTCGAATTATCAGCCTTGTACAAACTGCTGAAGCGCCTGACTGCTATCTGATAGAGATGAGCCAGCGCTCGAGGGTCTGCTCGAAATACGGGCGTGCGTAGCTGAACTTGTCATTGCCCTTGCCCACATACTTCTCAGCTGAGAAACCCCAGCCGTGTCCGCCTGTAGGGAAGATGTGCATCTCTGCAGGCACCTTCTTGGAGATAAGCTGGTTGTAGTACATCATACTGTTCTCGGCAGGAACGGTCTTGTCGTCCTGGCAGAGCACGATGTAGGTAGGAGGGGTCTGAGAGGACACCATATTCTGGAGAGAGAACACCTCACGAAGGCTCCTCCACTCCATGAGGGACTGCTCATACTCGTCCACGAACTTGTCGCGGCTGTTCCACATGTCATCCTTTCCGATAAGGTTGGTACGGGTACCATTGTGAGTGAGAGGTCTCTCAATTGTAATCACAGGATAAACGAGCACTGAGAAATCAGGACGGGTGACAGGGTCGGTGAAAAGGTTGGATGCGCTGGCAGCAAGATGTCCGCCGGCAGAAAATCCCATCACTCCGATCTGCTTCACCTTCCACTCCTCAGCATGGGCGCGGCAATAGCGGAAAGCATTCTGAACATCATTCAGAGGCACACACCAGTGGCTGTTAGGCATACGGTACTTCACCACACACACGGTGATACCCCTTGCGAGCATCCATTCTGCCACATATACGCCCTCATTGAAGCTGGACACATACTTGTAGCCGCCGCCAGGGCAGACAATGACCATCTGTCCATTAGGCTTCTTCGGGAAATAGAGATCGATGCGTGCATCGTCATTGATATTGCCGAGGTTGCCGGTTTCAGAAAGAGTCTCGTCACCGCTGAGGCCGTTGGACTCGATAGGACCGCCAGCCTCAGGAAGGCCGACATTCACATTCTGGCCCTGAGGATAAAGCTTGAGGGTCTGGTTCGGACGGAGCTTGGTCTTAGGCTCCTGCGCACTTGAACTGATACTGAAAGCCAGCAGAGAAAGCACTGCGAGGCTTGCGAGAATGAGCTTTTTCATATCTTCTGATTACTGATTATTCAAAAAAAGCGGACCGTCGGCCCGCTTGCAGTCTTTTGCTGTGAGATTATTCAGCTGGTGAAATAGCACCCATAGGGCATGCATCTGCGCAAGTACCGCAATCGATGCAGACATCTGGGTTGATTGAATAGATATCACCCTCTACAATAGCTCCTGATGGGCACTCGCCCTGGCAAGTACCACAAGCTACACAGTCTTCTGAAATTTTGTATGCCATGATTTAAAGTTTTAATATGGCACAAATTTAGAAGATAATTTGGAAATATCAAAGGTCAAAAGCGTATCTTTGCAGTAATATATGAAAGGGATAAAGAAATATATGCTATGTGCGGCGGCTGTCCTGATGGCAGCATTCAGCCTCAATGCGCAGGAGAAATTCGGAGGAGTAGTCGAATTCGACAGCACAACCCACAACTTCGGGGATGTGCTGCTGAGCGACGGTCCTCTCAAGTGCACTTTCACTCTCAAAAACATAAGCGACAAGCCGATAGCCATCTACAGCGTCAACTCAAGCTGCGGATGCACCGATGTCGATTGGACCAAGCAGCCTATCAGACCGGGCGAAACAGGCGTGGTCAAGGCGACTTATACCAACGACGAGGGACCGTATCCGTTCGACAAGACCCTGATGGTCTATGTGTCTGACTACAAAAAGCCCATAACCCTGCGATTCAGAGGAGTGGCGCACCAGAAAAAACAGACACTCAACGACATATATGCCCTTAAGATGGGACCACTCGGAGTCCGCAATGCCACAATTGCAGCCGGCAGCCTTGAGCAAGGCAGGCAGAAAAGCGACGCACTGACCATCGCAAACCTGTCCTCGAAGAGCGTCAAAGTCACCTTCAGCAATATTTCCGAAGGGCTCACCCTGTCAAAGCAGAGTCTGACCATCGCCCCAAAGAGCACCGAAGATGTGAATTGGACCCTGACCGCTGACAAGAGCCGCTGGGGTTTCAACTCATACACCTTCGAGCTGATCGCAGACGGAAAGAAGGCCGGGAAGATTACCGTCAACGCCTCTACAAAGGAGAATTTCGACAGTGTAAGCAAAGAAGAAAAGCTGAATGCACCGAGGCCTATGTTCGCTTCCAGCACCTTTAACTTCAGCAAAGTGAAGGCCGGAACGCCTGTAGATGTGAAGTTCGAACTGACCAACGCAGGCAAGAGCACACTGAAGGTCTACAAGGTCGACAGCGACAATCCGAAACTTTCCTGCAGCGAGGTCAAGGATCTGGCCGCATCCGGCAAAAGCATTGTGAAAATGAAACTGGACACCGCCGGGATGCCTTCCGGAGAGGTGCTCATCGTAGTAACCCTGACAACAAACTCACCACTCAGACCTGTCGTTAACCTCTTTGTGACAGGAGTCATAGAATAGCCTATGGAAATTCTTCACGCGCTTTTTGAAGCGCTCATAAATTCGATACTTATAACAGGACTCGTTGTCGTCATGATGATGATGATCGAGTCCTTCAACATTGAATCCAAAGGTGCATTTTTCGCCGGACTGAGGCGCAGCCGCTTCGGCCAGATTGTGATCGGTTCCTTCCTGGGGATCGTTCCCGGATGCATGGGAGGCTTCGCCGTCGTATCCCTCTACACCCACAGGATGATGAGTTTCGGTGCCCTGATCGCAATGCTCATCGCATCTTCCGGCGACGAGGCGTTCGTGATGCTCGCCATGTTCCCGGACAAGGCCCTGATGCTGATGGTCATCCTCTTCGCGCTGGCGATTGCGGTGGGCCTGCTCGTGGATTTCATACATGACCGCCGTCACAGCCACCATTGCAGCAAGGAGAGCCATCTGGACTGCGGGGACCACATGCACTGCGAAGACGGCTTCGAGATCCATGGCTGCGACGAGGAGGAGTCCCACGATCACACCGAGGCCCACGGACATCATCACGGGAAAAGGCATTACGGATGGAAGAGAATCGTCATGTTCATCGGAGTGGCGGTCTTCATCGGCGCCCTCGCCGGTGGCCTGCTCGAGCATGAACACGAACACGGGGTTGCCGCGCCTGGCGCAGAGTGCCACGAGGAATGTTGCCACCATCACCACGAAGCCGCAGCAGAGGAGCATAATTTCGAAGTGGCGGGAATCAACCTTCTGAGCGAGGATTGGATGAATGTCTTCTTTGCAATCCTGAGCGTCATCGTGCTGGCAGTACTTATCTTCGGCTCGGACCATTTTGTGGAGCAGCACCTGTGGAACCATGTAATCAAGAAACATCTGGCCAGCATTTTTCTCTGGACTTTCGGAGTCCTGGCTGTAATCGGTGTCGTACTGCAGTTTGTGGATATTGCTTCCTGGATTACCGCGCATAAGGGCATCACCGCACTGATGATCGTGATTGCAACCCTCGTGGGCATCATCCCGGAGTCCGGTCCGCATCTGGTGTTCGTGACCCTGTTCGCGCTTTATCTCGCCAGTCCTGAGCTGAATTGGATGGAATTCTTCCCTGTCCTTCTGGCGAGCAGCATCTCCCAGGACGGCCACGCTTCGATTCCTCTTCTGGCTGAGAGCAAGCTCAGTTTCGTAAAGGCTAAGGCGATCAACTGCGCCGTCGCCCTGGCAGTCGGTTTCGCAAGCTGGGGTATTATTTCAATGTTATAAATATATGAGTGCAGAGGACAACAGATTCATGCTGGAAGCGCTTAAGGAGGCGCGCATGGCAGCCGAGGAGGATGAGGTACCTATCGGCGCGGTCATCACCTGCAACGGACAGATCATCGCCCGCGGCCACAATATGACCGAGATGCTGAATGACCCGACCGCCCACGCAGAGATGCTGTCCCTGACCGCCGCCACCAACGCCATCGGCGGCAAGTATCTGACCGGCTGCACAATCTATGTAACCGTAGAACCCTGTCCTATGTGCGCCGCAGCACTCGCCTGGGCCCAGATCAGCCGCATAGTCTATGGGGCGCCCGATCCAAAGCGCGGCTACACGCGATTCTCCCCTTCTCTTCTCCATCCCAAGACCGAGGTGACCAGCGGAGTCCTCGCCGATGTTTGCGGCGAGCTGGTAAGCGACTTCTTCCGGAATAAAAGGTAGGGAGCCACAGAAATAAAGGAGGTCGACCGGACGGTCGACCTCCCACACACATTATCAAACCACAAACTTACTAATCAGCCACATAGAAACAGGTCGCAGCACCTGTGATCGCATGGTAGGTATTGTTGCTATAGCTCCAAAGATGTGAGCCATAATTCTCAGCTGTAACAGCAATTCCATTCTTGGAACCACCCACGCCGACATTGCTAAGGCTGCAGTTTACGTAAGTACCGCCACCGAGAGCAGAGAATATGACACCGGCACGGCCAGGGCTGCTGATGGCCCCGGTACTCTTTCCGCCATTTATATTCAACGCAAAGCGATTATTTGTGTCGCTGCTACCGACGAACTGACCTATTATTCCAGCCGCATAATTATCTGAAGCGACAGAGCTGGAAATCACGACATTACCTTTGTTGATGCCATCGGTAACCGTAAGGTTCTTCGTAGCATAACCAACGATACCTCCTACCGGATTCCACTGGTTCGCAGAAGTAACTGTTACGGTGCCATTGTTGGTATTACCGTTCATGATGGTGCCTGGAGCGGCAAGACGCGCCACGATACCTCCGGCAGAGATGCTTCTACCGACCGTTGTCACAGCACCGTTATTGGTATTGCCACTGATCTCGAAAGCCTGGGTGCCGGTGAGGTAACCTGCGATGCCACCGACACGGAGTTCAACATTTGTAGACGATGGAGTTACTTCCACCTTTCCGTTGTTGATGTTGTTTGTAACTGCAAGCTTAACCTTTAGTACATCGCCGTTGACATCCTGGGTAAGTCCGATGATGCCACCCATACATAACAGAGCGGTAGGAGCGGTCTGAACCTTTATATCCGCATTGTTGGTGCAACCGTCAATTGTGAGCGGACCGGAAGCACCGCGCTGCACATATGCAACGATACCAGCCTGGGCGATAAGTCTCTGGACACCTCCTATAACGGTAGAATTCACACAGCCGGAAACCAGGGATGTGTACGAAGCATAGCTCTGATAGAAGCCCACAACGCCACCGGCATATGCTGAATACGCGTTGACGTTCATGTTGACGGTTCCTTCCGAGATTCCATCCACTATGCTGCCGCCCTGCATGATGCCTACGAAGCCACCAACGGCCTCCATCTTTGCGTCACTGTTTGTCACCGTGCCGGTAAATGAACAATCCTTGACAGTCTCTCCGTTTACTATGTTATTGTGCATACGACCTGCAAGACCGCCTGCCATGTGGGTGTTGGCACCTGTATTGTTACCCAGAGTCACTGTCCCTGCGAATTCGCATCCGATCATCTTGCCGCTGGTCTCGATACAGCCCACAAGGCCTCCGATACGGTTCCCGGAATCATTGGCAGAGTGGTTCACTGCGATGAAACTCTTTACGTTCTCCAGCGTTCCCTGAAGATCCGAAACCACGCCACCCTGATAGCCGGCAGCAGTGCCTGTATAAGTAACATTTGACACACCATCATAAGTGACACCGTCGACAGAACCGAGTACGATGTTCTTGAGCACAGCACCTGCAGGCATATTGCCGATGAAGCCGACACGGCCGCCGGCAGCGATCTTGATTCCGGAAATCTTGTGTCCCTGGCCGTCGAGAGTACATTTGAAAGCAATAGGAGTCCAGTTGGCATCGCCCAGATCGAAATCTGCTGCCACCTTGACAACATCACTGGCGGTATATACCCCGGCATTCTTTGCAAAATTCCTCATATCTTCAGCATTGCGGATCACAAAAGGGATCTTGGTTGCTCCTGCGGTATTGAGGGCCCTGATGCATCCCTGCCTGAATTCTGCAGACTTGGTTGTCTGGATGAGATTCTTTCCGTCCTCAAGAACGAGAGACAGTCTGAACCCGCTGGCAAATGTTGTCGGCAGAATAGAGAAGTAGACATCGCCAGGAGTGAACGTTCCGGATGACGGCTTGATGGTTACGGTCTTGACAGAACCAGCGTCTGCAGATCCACCGACCTCTGCGGAAGAAACACCTGCGATCATTTCATTGTCAAAACCCTCGATTTCAATTGCCTTTATGTCAGAGTCTTCAATGTTGAGTTTCACCAGTGAAACCACATTTTTGAATGCGAAGGTTCCATCCGAATCCTCTGCAATGCATACAAGAGCCTCTGGAGAAACCCCATTGGCATCTACAACCTGCTCCGCTGGCAGGGCAAATGAGATCCTGCCGGCTGCCGGGAATGCCTGGGAAGCCGCAGAATATGGGTATACAGCTTGGAATGAGGTTGCCTCGGCATCGACCATACCCACAAACTCCGCAGAATTTCCGTTGCAAGACTTCAAACTGAACCTGTTTACATCGTAGCCATCATAGACGGCGATCTCATCGTTCTCCTGCCATGTTACCTTGACACCTTCGAGTGTAGCCTTGGTGTCACAGAGGGATGCCGTGAAGGTCTTTTCCACCTTTCCGAAAACGACAGGATTCTCTATTTCCTTTCTGCAGGAAGCGAAAATGGCAACAGCCATCGAAAGAATAGCAAAAATCTTTTTCATGATCATCTCCTCCTACATTGCATAATCATCTTCCTCGGTAAAATCTTCGATAACAGCATTACGCTGTCCCGAAACTGTAAGAAGTGCCGTCTCGCAATTAATGGCAATCACCGAAACCTCCGGCGACATATAGCTTTCCTCTATCATATGATTGGTTATTTAGATTATGTTGGTTACGCAGTAATCATATCATTCAACATAGAAGCAGGTATCAGCTCCTGTTACACTATGGTAATTGTTATTACTGTAGCTCCAAAGATGCGAGCCATAGTTTTCGGCTGTGACAGCAGTACCATTCTTGGAACCGCCCACGCCGACCTTGCTGAGGTTGCAGTTTACATAAGTGCCGCCACCGAGGGCCGAGAAGATTACACCTGCACGGCCTGGGCTGCTGATCGCGCCTGTGCTCTTGCAGTCAGAGATGCTCAGGACACAACGGTTATTGGTGTCGCTGCTGCCAACGAACTGGCCGATGAGACCTGCCGCATAGTTATCCGATGCAACGGTGCTGCTGATGGTGACATCTCCCTTGTTGTCATTGCCGGTCATCTGGAGATTCTTGTTGGAATAGCCGACGATACCACCCGCAAGACTCCACTGGTTGGTCGAAGTCACAGAAAGCGGCTTGTTGTTCACATTGTTGGAAACAAGCGTACCAGGAGCGCTGAGCCTTGCCACTATGCCACCGGCATTGATACTCTTGCCTGTAGCGGTAACCTCACCATTGTTCACATTGCCGCTTACCTCGAACGCGACAGTTCCGCAAAGATAGCCGGCGATGCCACCAAGCCTGATTTCGGCATTGGCGCCGGTAATATCCATGCCGACCTTACCGTTGTTGGTATTGTTGGTAACCGTCACCTTGACCTTGATCACATCATTGCTTACGTCCTGGGTAAGACCGAGTATGCCACCCATACATGTAAGCGCTGTAGGCGCCGTCAAAATCTTTATGTCTGCATTGTTCGTACATCCATCGATCTTGAGAGGACCTGTACTGCCCCTCTGTACATAAGCAACGATACCACCTGCAGCCACAAGTCTCTGAGTTGAGTTGATTACTGTAGAGTTTACACAACCTGACACCTCAGATGTGTAGGACGAGGCATAGCTCTGGTAGAAGCCTACAAAACCACCTGCATATGAATAGTAGTTGTTGTAGTCCATATTTATGACGCCCTCTGAGGTACAGTTGACAATCTTTCCACCCTGCATGATACCTACGAAGCCGCCTACAGCCTCCATCTTCTGGTCTGAGTTGTTGATTACGCCTGTAAACTTGGTATCCTTGATGGTTTCCGCATTAGCCAGGCCATTGTGCATACGGCCTGCAATGCCGCCAGCCATATGTGTAGCTGAGCCTGTATTGTTGGAAAGAGTCATGGTTCCAGCGTACTCGCAGCCGATTATCTTACCGTTTTGGTTGATGTTGCCCACAAGACCTCCGATTCTATTGCCAGGGTCATTGGTATTGTGGTTGACAGCAATGAAGCTCTTCACGTTCTGAAGTGTTCCAAGGCAGTCGGAAACTACGCCGCCCTGATATGCTGCTGCGGTACCGGTATATGTCACAGACGAATTACCATCATAAGTGCTGCCATCCGCAGATCCGAGTACTATATTCTTAAGGATTCCAGTAGCCCTGAGAGTGCCAATGAAGCCACATCTTCCACTGTTTGTAGCGACATTGATTCCGGAAATCCTATGTCCCATGCCGTCAATTGTACAGCCTAGGTCGAATGGAGTCCAGGATTCACCGCCGAGATCAATGTCGGCAGTGATGCCGATGAGTTCGCCGGCAGCATAGCCTGAAGCAACCTTCGCAAATTCGCGGAGTTCCTCTGCATTGCGTATGAAGTTGCGGATCCAGACCATATCCCTGCTCGCGTCTGAAAGATCCAGCTGAGAGGTTCTTGGGAGTTCCACGACACCTTCCACATTCACATTGACAGTCTGGAAGTCGTCGGCATAGCTGATGACAAGGCCGTCCTGGATGTGTGCAGGAAGTGTGCAGACAAAATAGTTTCCAGCTGAGAAATGGCCTTTTTCATCAGAAGGGACAAGCGTAACCTCAGAAACTGATGCTCCTTCTGGCATTTCACCAGGCTTTGCCACGCATGTGCCAGCAAGCGGAACGTTGCCTGCCGGAATCAGTTTTACGGTCTTCGCTCCCTCCGGCACAGCCACAGTGATGACGGAAGCCACATTGCGGAACTGGAGATGTCCAACCTTGTCGGCAACAGCCAGGCTGATGAGTGCATTCACATCCACAGGCGCAGCTTTCTCAACCTTCTGGACCTGAGGGAAGTCAAATGAGAACTTCCCGTCTGCAGGCTGCACATCAGGAGCCTGCGAATAGGGATAGAAAGCGTAGTAATCAACGCTTCCTTCCGAGACGAGTCCTTCAAATGTCACAAAGCCATTGCCCATGGACTTGACGGAAAACTCATTCTTTAGTGATCCGTCATAGATCGCAATCTTGTCAGAAGAAGAGAACTTGACGCCATTTCCAACTATGGAAACCTTGGTTATATCCGCAATTGCCGCAGTAAACTGCTTCTTGATCATTCCCTCTGGGATCACCTCTTCTTCCCCGCCTGGTTCTTCTTCCGGATTGTCCGGAGTTATGGTCGGCACACAGGCTGCAAACAGAAAAACAACTGATGCAAGGGTAAGTATTAAATTATATATCTTTTTCATATACTATACTCTGTTACTTATTGTACTTGAGGGAGATATGGTCAAGGCGGACTGGCTGCCATGCGGTTGAGGATACAGAGCGAAGCCTTATACATACATTGTCCTTGCCCAGAAGAGCATCTGGAAGCTCAAAGTCAAAGAACTTGTAGCCAGGGAAATTGCTCTCTGTCTGACGGCCGGTATCAGACCTGTCAAGCTGACCATAAAGATCGAACTCCGAGCCCTCAACCTTTGTCCATGCAGAACTGTTGACACCATCAGCGTACTCAATCACAAAAGTGGTCTTTCCGTTTGTGATATTCATGATGACCTGGAGAGAAAGTTTTCCGCTGATGCCCTTGGTAGAGACACCATCGATGTAGAAATACTGGTTTTCATTCCAAGGTCTGGAGTTGAATGCACCGCCATTCACACGCCCATAATATCCGCTGGAAACTGTGCCAAACCAGCCGTCATCGGCATCACTGAGGTTCGCGTCACCACGGAACGAATCCTGATATCCGAGCACATTGTCGGAATAAACCCTGGCAAACTTGGTATTGCCGGACTTGTTGAGCACGGTGGCGGCATTGCCTTTGAGCAGACCGCCGTCAGGGTTATACCTATCCATTTCTATGATGGCGCTGACAGCATTGGCAGGGTCCGTGAGTTTGGCATTGCAATCCCACTCCGCAATCACCTCTGACACATCATTTGAGGTCTGATGAAGTGCAACGTCTGCTTCGGTCAGAGGGATGATGCAACGCACGTTCTCACTCAAATCGAAGCATGGGAGTTTGACTCTTGCAACAAGGCCGGTAATCTTGCCGGATCCTGCCGGAAGAGTCTTATGTGCCCATGGAGCATTCAGAGCTGTAAGCATATACATGCTGTTGCCATCCTTGTCCCTCACAGGAACCGGATAATACCTATAGTAGAAAGGGAATGACTTCACGAAGAAATCATATGCCTTCTGTGTTTCGTTGCCTGGCCAGCAGGTCTTGAAGTTGGTGTATGCACCGGCAGGCAGGGCCACCTCTACGTCAGAAAGGGTAACCACATTGAAGAGATCCTTGTCTGTAAGTGCCCCTATGGTCTTCTCTGGAGCAGTGTAGCTGCTATCTTCGGTCTTGAGCAAATGGGTAATGGTAAGGTCTGAGAATACCTTATAACTGTACTCGCCTTCCTTGAAAGTCTCAACATAGGTATCCATCAGGGCGATTCTCGCCTTGCAGTTCTGGCTCATGGCAATCAGGTCCTTCGACTGGAGCACGAGGGTGTTGCCGGAATCATCGACAAGAATATATCTATTGGCATCGTAGTTTTTAGAAGTACCATTTGAGACTATATAGCCCTCTACACATACATTTTCTACAACCTTGCCGAGTGGATATGCCGCAGCGGCAGCCACATCGACCCTGGTTGAACTATTATACTTGCTCGGTGCAGCCTGTGAAACCTTAACCACAGCTTCACCTGCACGTCCGTATGCGTCCAGGCACTCCAGCTGAAGCACACCGGAGCGTCCATCTGTACCGTTGTTTGCAGCAACATCGAAATTGAGCACACGCTCTTCTATGCGGACATTGCTTATCCATTCCGCGCTGCTCTTTACGACAATCGCGTCATCCTCTACATTAGCGACAAGGTTGAGCTTGAAAGAAGCTTCTGCAGCCGGAAGAACAAGGGAATATGATTCCGGAACGATCGAAGGATATGAAGAGAGCTGGATCACCGTTATTTCCTTGGAATCATTTCCATCCAGAGTGAATAACCTCAGTTTCTGAATACGTATTGATTCACCCTTGTTTGCGCTTGCGCGTACCGTGAATTTTCCGGTAGAAGCACGGCCACCCATCAGATCAGTGGAAAGCCATCCGTTCTCGAGATTATACTCCAGACGCCACTCGGAGCTGGATTTGAAACGCACCTCTACAGGAGATCCATTGTCAGACACCAGAATCTCGTCCGACTCCAGATCAATGGAGCCGGGCACAGTCTTTTCCTGACATCCGGTATTGAAAAGCATCGTTGCAAGCAAGGCGATGCTCATAAAACATCTTGCTGTTCTCATGATTATCTTGATTTGAGAATTTCAGTCTTGTCAATTATTTCGTAGTACTCATCGCCATCGTTAAGTACAAAGATCTGGAAGGTATCTCCACCCTCGTACACACGTACCATGATATGTCCGGCCTTGATTTTCTTTCCATTTTCGCCGAGACGGAAACGATTGCTCTCCACCAGGCCCGCAGAGAAAACCATCTTTTCACCACCCGCTGTCTCTGCGAGCATTCTCTGAAGAGGGTCAGGCTGTGGATGATAATAATCCCAACATGGCACAATCCAGGCGCTGGCATCCATATTCTTGACGAAACCTGCATGCATGGCATCGGAGTAGGCGTGATGGTTGCAGACAACCACATCCGTTGTACCGGCTACCTTGGAAATAGCATCCTCATAGCCCTCGTTCTTGATATCACCGCCCGTGTACCAGTCAAACTTGCCGTAGGAAATCCTGACCGCAAGGCTATACTCATTCTCGTCATTCGTCGACAAAGAGTACTTGCTGATATTTGTACCGTTCCAGTACTCGAGGTTTCCGGCAAGGTTCATGACCTTGAAGTCGTAGCCCTTGTCATTGAGCAATGTGAACTGCTTTGTGCTGCCAACAGCAAATTTCTCGTTGACCTTGCCTTCGGTGGCTCTGTCACCCATGAACCTGATGTAGTTGGCGATACCCGAATTGGAAGAGTTAACCTGGGACGAAGATGGGTAATTGTAATCCGGCCAGCCTCGGTCAACAATGCGGTCAATCTGAAGCAGTTCAGACAGATGGGTTATACCCTGGAGCTTGTAGGTCCTTTTGTCTGAGGTGAGGGCAAGCTTGTCAAACGCTCCGATATGGTCTCCGTGGAAATGGGTGACCATCATATAATCGATCCTTCCATCGTTGCCTACCGGCTCTGCGAAGTGTTTGATGTACCTTGCTACCCATTCGGCAGGTTTTTTAGCCGGAGAAGGCTTTGCCCCCATAATCTCCTGAGTGTAGTTGTTGACACCGAGGTCTCCCATGTCGACCATCATAGTCGTACCATCCGGAAGAATCAGATAGGCTACGTCTCCCCTTCCTGTACTGATCTGGTGAATGTCCATATAACCTTTCTTCCACGGAGCCGGATACTCATATTTCGAAGTATCGACTCCTATTACATCATCCGGGAAAGGCTGTACCCTCTGGCATCCCAGCGTCGAGCATACTGACACCAGCAGTGCAAAACAAATATTCATCTTATTCATACGCTTTCAGTGATTATTCGACATCCGGAACATAGAAAAGGCCAGCATCTTCAGGGCTCATTTCATTTCCACCGTAGCCTGGATTCTGCTTCAGTTCCGCATTGCTGGCAGAAATCGTCTTCTGAGGAATCGGGAAGAGCTCACGGTGATGATCGGAAACCTTGTGATCCCACCACTCCTCATTGGTATATGCATTCCAACGTCTGAGGTCTGTCCTGCGTCGGTGTTCGCTGAGGAACTCTGTCATCCACTCCTGGAGGAAACGATACTTGTTGAGATTTTCTACAGTGAGTGGATCTGGATCCATTCCTCCTGCGAAATTACGTTTGCGGACACTGTTGATCAGATCTGCAGCACCCTGCTTGTCTCCGCTCCTGTACTTGCACTCCGCAAGTGTATAGAGAACTTCGGCATAGCGCATTATCACATAATCCGGGTTATACTTGAGAGTCCTGTCCGACATGTTAGGAATCGGACGTTTGACAAGACGGACACCGGAATTTTCCTCGCCGGTGGTAATGTTCGAAGGCAGTTCCGATGCCGAGTTGTACTCCTTGCCGAGTTTCTTGAACTGTGCGACCTGATCGACGAAGGTAATGACCTCACCCATGTACTCACGCGCACCGATACAGCTCACCTTACGGCCATCTGAAGTGATTCTTTCCTGCTTTCCGAAGAGGAACATGCCCTCATACTGCTTGTTGCCATTGTAGACATAGCCCCTCTTTCTGAGGTCCTGATCATTGAAACGTGAGAATGGACGGCCGATGTTGAAATCATACTGCGTACCATCCGGAGCAAGCGATGGTTGGAGATGTGCTCCATTGCTACCACCTGAACCATCGATGTCATAATAGGTGGCGGCGCCATAGTGGTTGAAGCGCTCGTAATCCCAACTGATCTGATTCTTCGCATACTGAGATGCACAGAGCCAGATGCTTTCACAAGACTTCTCATTCTCGAAACCGAAGGGTGCATTCCATGTCTCCTCAAGCGCATAATAGCCATATTTGCCATCCATGATATCCTGACAAAGTTTTGCACACTCGTCGAAACGAGGCTCGCCGATGTAAACCTGGGCATTGAAATAGAGTCGCATCAGACAGGTTGCAGCGATTCCCTGGTCAACCCATCCGGTCTGCAGGTCACCTTTCTTCTTCTTTGGAAGTGAAGAAGACTCGCTTATAGCTTCAAGGAGAATGCCTTCCACATAGTCAAATGTCTCCTTGGCTGTTGAGCGTGGTACCTCGTTCATTGTGAATTCCTTATAGATCGGCATGCCTCCGAAATAATCAAGAGCACGGAGATATGAGTAAGCGACCAGCACCCTGAGTTGAAGAATGTGATCCTGCCGGTCCTTCTCCGTAAGTCCGAGAGCGACGTAATCCACGTTGGAAAGTTCCTTGATCATGGCAAGCGCATAAGAAATGCCCTCTCCCATCTGGAAATATGTGTTATAGACATGGATATGGTCCGGATCCCAGGTGTGCCAGTGAAGCTGGCGGTAAACGCCGCCGCTCTCATAGTCGGTACCCTTCTGGGTGACGCAGAATTCGTCTGTCACGATTTCCTGCAGCATCCAAGGAGAGAACTCGTGGGTTCCTCTCCACTTGGTGTATGGACGTGCGAGAGCCGCATAGACATTATCCTTTGTCTGGAAATATATGTTCTGGGAAATCTCAGAATAGTAGATTTCGTCCAGATTGGTGCAGCCGGCAAACAGCGCAGATGCAGCCACAGTCAGGAAAATAATTATCTTTTTCATCTCTTCCCGCTTTTAGAAAATCAACTTGAGGCCGAAGGTGTAGCGCCTTGTTTCAGGGTACAGGGTAAACCACTCGTATCCAGGGTCCAAGCCATTGATGTTAACCTCCGGATTAAGACCGCTGTAGCCCGTAAGGCATGCTACGTTTCTGATGGTCGCATAGAATTCGATCTTGTCGACAAACCTCTGCCACCTCTTCATGTCGAGGGTATAGCCGAGGTTGATTGCGTCGATCTTGAGGAATGAACCATCCTCCAGCCAGTAATCAGTCAGCACCTTGTCCTGCTTGATATGACGATTGCCGATAAAGGCATTCCTGAGCACATTCTGTCCGGACACAGCAGCAA
>JAKSJK010000019.1 GCA_024398095.1 Bacteroidales bacterium | reverse complement strand
TGTAGCAGCCGGTGCCGTGCACATCCATCAGGAGCTCGTCATCCCAGGTCTCGACCTCCTTGCCCTGCAGATCCTTGAAGAGCTGGTCGGAAGCGGCGCTGATGATTTTGACTGGCCCGTTGCCATTGACACCACGTACCACGCTCTGCACCGATGGCATGGTAGGTGAGCCTCCGATGTCACCGGTACCGTAGTAGAACATGCCGATGTTGAGTGGAGACTTGGCCGCATGGGCTATGAGTTCCTGGCTTTCGCTCAGATCCTCACCCTGGAATTTGCGGCTGTATTTGCCCACCTGGAGGGCCATGTAGATCTCGCTGCCGTCCACACCGCGCCACTTGCCGAACGGGAAAGGTTCCTTGGCCTCTCCGTAGAAAGGATTGTTGCGCCACTGGAGCTTCTGGGTGGAGAATCCGAGCAGTCCGCAGTGGGCTGCGATGGTAGGGAGTTCCTGGCCGAAGCCGAAGCAGTCCGGCAGGAAGATGTCTGTGCTGAGCACACCGAACTCACTCTCATAGAAATGCTGTCCGTAGAGTATGTTCCTGGTCAGCGACTCGGTGGAAGGGATGTTTGCGTCCGATGCCTCCCAGCAGCTGCCGCTGATGTGCCAGCGTCCTTCCTGAATGTAGGTCTTGAGTTTTGAATATGCCTCCGGGTGGTACTCTTTCATCCAGGCATACTTGATGCCGCTCTCGCAGTTGAAGACGTAGTCAGGGTACTGTTCCATGAGCGCCAGGTTCCTGTAGAGGGTGGCAGGGACATATTCATTGATTGTGGTCTTCACATCCCAGTTCCACTGGCTGTCGAGATGGGCGTTGGAAACGAGATAGACGGTCTGCGCGTTTGCCGCATTGGCGACAATCGCGGAGAAGGCGAGTGCAAGGCCCGCTTTCAGGAAGTTTCTCATATTCGTATTGTTTTTACTTTTGTCTGAAATAGATGGTGAGAGGACAGCCTGTAAAGTCGAATCTTTCTCTGAGGCGGTTCTCTATGTAGCGTTTGTATGGATCGCGTATGTACTGCGGCAGGTTGCAGAAGAACGCGAAGCATGGGAAGGCCGTCGGCAGCTGGGTTACGTACTTGATCTTGATGTACTTGCCCTTCCATGCAGGCGGTGGATAGTTCTCGATTTCAGGGAGCATGGTGTCGTTGAGCACTGAGGTGCCGATCTTGCGGGAGTAGTTCCCGTAGACATGCATGGCTTCCTCGAGCACATTCATGATCCTCTGTTTGTTGATAACGGAGGTGAAGATGATAGGAATGTCTGTGAACGGAGCAATGCGCGCCTTGATGCCTTCGATGTACTCCTTCATCGTGTTGGTGTCCTTCTCCACCGCATCCCACTTGTTCACGACGATCACACAGCCTTTGCGGTTCTTCTGGATGAGGTTGAAGATGGCCATGTCCTGGGCCTCTATGCCGGTCTGGGCGTCAATCATCAGGATGCAGACGTCAGAGTGCTCGATGGCGCGGATGGCCCTCATCACGGAGTAGAATTCGAGGTCCTCGTGAACCTTTGTCTTCTTTCTCATGCCGGCGGTGTCCACGAGCATGAACTCGTAGCCGAACTTGTTGTAGAGAGTCTCGATCGAGTCGCGGGTGGTACCTGCGAGGGGAGTCACGATGTTTCTCTCAGTGCCGAGCAATGCGTTGGTCATGGACGATTTGCCCACATTAGGCTTGCCCACGATGGTGATGCGCGGGAGTTCCGGATGCTCGACTTTCTCAGCCTCGGTTTCATCCGGGAGCTTGCTGCAGATCTCGTCGAGGAGGTCGCCGGTGCCGCCGCCGTTGGCTGCGGAGATACTGAAGAGCTCTCCGAGGCCGAGTGCGTAGAACTGGTATGAATCGTAGATCTTCTCTCCGGAGTCGACCTTGTTGACGCAGAGGATCACAGGCTTCCTGCTTCTGCGCAGGAGGTCTGCGATCTCTTCGTCATAGTCGGTGATACCGGTCTGGGCTTCGACCATGAAGAGAACCAGGTCTGCCTCCTCTACGGCGAGCACGACCTGCTTGCGGATCTCTTCCTCGAAGATGTCATCTGAATTTGAGGTATATCCTCCCGTGTCTACCACGGAGAACTCCTTGCCGCACCACTCGCATCTGCCGTAGTGGCGGTCACGGGTCACACCCGCAGTTTCGTCAACTATGGCCTGCCTCATTCCGACAAGCCTGTTGAAAAGGGTTGATTTGCCGACATTCGGACGGCCTACAATTGCTACCAGACTCATATCTATTCTTCTTTCTTATAGAACCCGCAGCTCGCACACTCACTGCACGTTGAATCGCCACAGGTCGGTTTATCCTTGTTTGCCTTGTCTCCCCAGAGACGCATTTCCTCTTCCTTTGCGCAGCGTATGCCGAGCTTCTTCATTTCCTTGTTGCGGCTGATTTCCCCGTCGGGGAATTCTCCGTTCTTACGGAAGATGATGTTGAAGCACATGAAGGCTATGCAGACAGCCAGCACGGCCAGGCAGAGGAGGAAGACTTTCATGCTGTTCTCCTAGAAGATGAGGTTGCGGCTGATCGACTCGTAGTTGTAGACATTGCTGATGATGGTTGCGAATGTCTTCTCGAGAGGAAGAACCTTGATCTTGCTCTTGTCCTTTGCCGGATCGTCGCTGAGCTTGATGGTGTCTGAGACAATCACTTCCTCGAGCTGTGATTCTGCGATTCTCTCATATGCAGGGCCTGAAAGCACTGCGTGGGTCGCACATGCACGCACGCTCTTTGCACCCATTTCCTTGAGGACGTTGGCTGCCTTGGTGAGTGTACCTGCGGTATCGATCATATCGTCGATGATGATTACATCCTTTCCTTCTACATCTCCGATGGCGGTGATGCTGCCGACTACGTTGGCCTTGCTCCTCTGCTTGTGGCAGATGATCACAGGGCACTTGAGGTGCTTTGCATAGGTGTTGGCCCTCTTTGCACCACCCATGTCAGGAGCCGCGATGGCGAGGTTCTCGTTGTTGAGGCCCTGGAGGTATGGGATGAACACGGTGCTGGCGTAGATGTGGTCCACAGGGATGTCGAAGAAGCCCTGGATCTGGTCTGCGTGGAGGTCGCAGGTCATGATGCGGCTGCATCCGGCTGCCTGGAGAAGGTTGGCTACGAGTCTTGCGCCGATGGAAACCCTCGGACGGTCCTTGCGGTCCTGGCGTGCCCAGCCGAAGTATGGTATTACTGCAACTATCTCATATGCGGATGCTCTCTTTGCTGCATCGATCATGAGGAGAAGCTCAAAGAGATTCTCTGCAGGTGGATTGGTAGACTGGACGATGTAAACGCAAGCGCCCCTGACGCTCTCGTTGTAGATTGGCTGGAATTCGCCGTCGCTGAAGACGTCGCAGCCTGTTGAACCGACCTCTAATCCCAGGTGTGCGGCAACATTGGCCGCAAATTCCTGTGAGTTCCTGCAGGCGAAAATCTTGATAGGATGTACGTTGTTCATTTTATTGTTGTTTTGGTGTGTCGAGTGTGCCGAGAACCTCTTCTATGTAGGTGAGGATCTCTTCTTTGCCGAGTCCGTTCTCGGCGGAGGATACAAAGCATGGCGGGAGTTCTTCCCAGTGCTCCAGGATCTGGCTTTTGCAGCGTTCAACCTGCGCAGCCAGGGCGTTGGGACCCATCTTGTCTCCCTTGGTGAAGATGATTGCGAACGGGATCTGTCCCTCTCCTAATTCAAAGAGGAAATCCATGTCCACCTGCCCTATGTCGTGGCGGGAGTCGATGAGCACGAAGAGCATGACCAGGTCCGGGGACAGGTTGATGTAATTCCTGATGACCTGGGCGATCTGCTTGCGTCCTGTGTCTGAAATCTTCGCATATCCGTAGCCCGGGAGGTCCACAAGGTACCAGCTCCTGTTGATCAGGAAGTGGTTGACAAGCTTTGTCTTGCCGGGCGTCTGTGAAGTCTTGGCGAGCCCCTTGCGCCCTACAAGCATGTTGATGAGGGAGGACTTGCCTACATTGGAGCGGCCGATGAATGCGAATTCCGGAAACACCTGTTTAGGTCTTTCCGTGACACGCGTGCTGGAGCCTGCGAAGAGAGCTTCTTTTATCTTCATCTGTCTTTGTTTTTCGGGCGCAAATATACGATTTTTTTCGTAGATTTGTGGAAGACATTCAGAAAAGATATGGAGAGAGAATTTCTAAGCCTTTGCGAGCTCCAGTCCCTCATCCGTCAGGAGCTCGAGACGGCTTTCCCGGGGAGGGTATGGGTGAAGGCGGAGATAAATGCATTGCAGGCCAGGACAAACGGCCATTGCTACATTGACCTGGTGCAGAGTGAGAACGGGATGGTTGTCGCCAAGGCCAGGGCGATGGCATGGCGCAATGTCTGGCTCCAGATCTCACGGCATTTCGAGACCGTGGCTGGCACTTCCCTCAAGGAGGGCATGAGTGTGCTCCTGGAGGTCGGTGTCAGTTATAGTGAAGTCTGGGGTTTCTGCCTGATGATCAATGACATAGACGCCGAGTTTACGCTCGGTGAGCATGAAAGGAAGCGTCAGGATACCATCGATCGTCTCAAGAAGGAAGGACTGCTGGAGCGCCAGAAATCACTCGTCCTTCCGTCGCTGCCCTACCACATAGCAGTCATATCCTCGCCCGATGGAGCTGGCTTCCGCGATTTCTGCAGGCATATAGACAATAATGAATACGGCTTTGTCTTCGAGGTAACACTCTATCCTGCGACCGTTCAGGGCGATGGGGCCCCGGCTTCGGTCGCGGCCGCCTTCCGGGCTATTGAGGACTCCGGTCTCCCGTACGACTGCGTCATGCTGATGCGCGGCGGCGGTGGCAAGATGGATATGGCCTGCTTCGATGAATACATGATTGCCGAGGCGATAGCTCTCTGCCCGATTCCGGTGATCACGGGCATCGGACATGACCAGGATTTCCATGTGGCCGACATGGCTGCATGCCACTATGTAAAGACTCCGACCGCTTTGGCGGACTGGCTTATCGAAATATATGCGTCTGAAGACGAGTCGCTCGCTTATTACAGCACCCGCCTCAGGCTTGCTTTCATGAATAAGGTGGCGTCCATGGAATCAAAGGTCAACCTGTTGGAAACCAGGATAAAAGCTGCCGATCCTAGAAGCATTCTCAGCAGGGGATACACCCTTACTTTGGATTCTTCCGGCAAGGTTTCGCGCTCTGTGAAAGATTTCCGCAAAGGTGAGGAAATTCGCATTTTATTCCCTGATGGCGAAATAAAAGCAATCGTAAAATGAAACAAATATTGGTTATTTTCCGTATAAGATAATTGGAGACATGGAAGAAGAGAGATTTGATTACGGCAAGGCCCTTGAAGAGCTCGAGGGAATTGCAAAAAAGGTAGAGGATCCCCAGACGGGAATCGACGATATCGACAAATATATCGGCAGGTCGGCGGAACTCATAGAGAAATGCCGCGCCTACCTTAGAACCGCCAGGGAAAAGCTTGAAAAGATCAAGTAGAAGTTATTTGATATGATTTACGAGAACGATAAGTGGCTTGAGCCTTACAAAGAGGTTATCGATGCCCGGCATGAAATGATTATGGCAGAGAGAGACAAGATCTCTGTCGGCGGAAGCCTCGCAGCCGGGTTGAACAACCATCTTTATTATGGTCTGCACCGCACGGAGGATGGCTGGGTGTTCCGCGAGTGGGCGCCGAATGCATCCCGCATGTGGATCATCGGCGAGTTCAACAATTGGAAGCGCACCCCGGCCTATGAACTGAAGCCCCTCGGCGGCGGAAACTGGGAGATAAGGCTCCCGGCGATGTTCCTTTCCCACGGTACTCTGTACAAGCTGTACATCGAGTGGCCTGGAGGCGGGGCTGAAAGAATCCCGGCCTACGCCACACGTGCAGTCCAGGATCCCGTGAGCAAGGCTTTCTGCGCCCAGGTCTGGGATCCGGCTTTCCCGTATGAGTGGAAGAACCCCCGCCCGTCCAAGAAGGAGAATCCGCTTATCTACGAGTGCCACATAGGCATGAGCTCGGAGGAGGAGAAGGTTTCGACCTTCGAGGAATTCCGCACCACCGTGCTTCCGAAGATAATCGACCTTGGCTACAATGTGATCCAGATCATGGCCCTCCAGGAGCATCCGTACTACGGCTCTTTCGGCTACCAGGTTTCCAATTTCTATGCGCTGTCGTCCCGCTTCGGCACTCCGGAGGAATTCAAGAGGCTCGTGGACGACGCCCACGAGGCAGGAATCGCGGTTGTGATGGATATTGTCCACTCCCACAGCGTGGACAACGAAGCTGAGGGACTCAGCCTTTTCGACGGCCGCGAGGACCTTTATTTCTACACAGGATGGCAGGGACATCACCCGGCCTGGGGATCGCGCTGCTTCGACTACGGAAAGAGCGAGACCAAGTACTTCCTGCTCAGCAACTGCAAGTTCTGGATGGAGGAATACATGCTGGACGGTTTCCGTTTCGACGGCGTTACCTCCATGCTCTACTGGGACCACGGCCTGGGCAAGGATTTCGTCGGCTACGAAAACTACTTCAACGAGGGCGTGGACGAGCAGGCGCTCTGCTATCTGAGCCTTGCCTGCCAGCTTGTGCATGAGCTTGCTCCCGAGGCATTTACGATTGCTGAGGATGTCAGCGGCATGGCCGGTCTGGCGGCACCGTTCGAGGAGGGTGGAGTCGGCTTCGACTTCCGTATGTCCATGGGTGTGGCCGACAACTGGATCAAGTGGATCAAGACCCTCACGGACGAGCAGTGGAGCGTGGGCGAGATCTGGTGGCAGCTGACCAACAAGAGGGCAGACGAGAAGACCATCAGCTATGCCGAGTGCCATGACCAGGCGATGGTGGGCGACAAGACCATCCTGTTCCGCCTGCTGGACGCCGAGATGTACACAGCCATGAACAAGGACTCCGTGTCTGCGGTCGTAGACAGGGGCATAGCCCTCCACAAGATGATACGCCTTGTGACCCTCGCAACCTGCGGCAACGGCTATCTGAACTTCATGGGCAACGAGTTCGGCCACCCGGAATGGATAGACTTCCCTCGCGAAGGGAACGGATGGTCATACAAGTACGCGCGCCGTCAGTGGTCTCTCGCAGAACCGGACTATCTTCGTTACAGGTATCTGAGAAATTTTGATAAGGCGATGATTGCTCTGGCGCGCACAGAAGGCATACTTGCCTCTAAACCAGAGCTCCTCGTCCAGGACGAAGAGAAGAAAATATTGATATTTAAGCGTAAAGATTGTATCTTCGCGCTGAATTTCAACGCCACATCATCCTACACTGATTATGGCTTCTCATCCCCAGCCGGTGAATGGGAAGTATGCCTGGTTAGTGATGACGCGGCTTTTGATGGTTTCTCCCGTGTGAAAACCGGGGAAGTCCATCGGACCGTTGAAAGCAAATGTCCGAACGGCAGTCAGGAGTATGACAACACTCTGATGCTTTATCTGCCTGCGAGGACAGCGACAGTTTTGAGAAAAATTTAACACAGATATATGGCATTCTTAAAGTTCAACAAATCCGAACTCGTGAATCTGTCCTATTCGCTCAAGAGGGAGATCATCCTTGCGAACAGGACGGGTGCCTATTGCAACACTTCGATAGTGGATTGCAACACGAGACGCTACCACGGAATGCTGGCTGTGCCGGTTGACAACCTCGGAGGACAGCAGATGCTGCTTCTTTCGTCTCTTGACGAGAGCATCTTCCTCGGCGGACGTCAGTTCAACCTGGCCCTCCATCTCTATGGCAGCGTATACGAACCTAGAGGACACAAGTACATCGTGGACTTCAACGCCGACTCGGCGCCGGTAATCACCTACAAGGTGGGCGACGTGGTCTTCACCAAGCAGTTCCTGCTCGCACACGACAAGGATCAGGTCCTTATCAGATATGAGCTGGTTTCCGCTCCGTCGAAGATCACTCTCCAGCTGAAGCCTTTCCTGGCATTCAGGAACATCCATCAGCTCACCCACAAGAACCCTGAGGCGAATACTGCGGCGATCGAGATCCCTGGCGGAGCATGCTACAACATGTACCGTGGCTGTCCTGACCTGAACATTCAGTTCAGCTGTCCGTTCACCTACAAGCACAACCCGCTCTGGTATGACGGCATCACCTATTCCGACGAGTACCGCCGCGGCTTCGACTGTGTCGAGGACCTGATGGTGCCTGGAATCTTCACCGTAGAGATGAAGCCGGGTGAGAGCATTGTCGTGTCTGCGGGAGTGGACGAGGCTGATCCGAAAGCTCTGAAGAGAAACTTCAACACCTCCCTGCGCAAGCGCGGCGAGGTGAATTCCTACCATGACATCCTTTGCAGAAATGCGGCACTTCTCAAGAGGGAGCGCAACGGCAAGACCCAGATCACTGCCGGTCACTCATGGCTTTACACCGGTCTTCTCCGCGAGACCGTGATGGCCCTTCCGGGACTTACCCTCTTCGCTGACGGCGACTGCACGGAGTTCGAGAACATACTCGACACCCTCATCGCCGACGAGCAGGAGAGGCTCTTCCGCAGGACCACCCAGATCGAAGCTCCGCTCCGCCTTGTCGACACCCTGCAGCAGTATATTGCATTCGCGGGCCTCAGGGACAGGGTATGGGAAAAATACGGGGAGACCGTCAAGGGCATAATCGAGAGTTACGGACCAGGCCGCAGGGCCGAGGTTTCGCTCCAGCCTAACGGTCTGCTCTGGGCTCAGATGGACCGTGTGGCGCTCACATGGATGAACGCCTATATCAACGGAAATCCTGTCACCGAGCGTCCGGGCTTCCAGGTGGATACCAACGCATGGTGGTACAATGCCCTCTGCTTCGCCATCGACAACGAAACCAGGTGTGCCGGTGCCGACAGCGATTTCGTGAAGAAGTGGACTCCTGTCCGCGACGCCGCAAAGGCAAACTTCCAGAAGATGTTCTGGGCTCCGGAATGGGGTTACATGCGCGACTACATCGACAGCACCGACTTCCATCAGGAGGTGCGTCCTAACCAGCTCGTGGCGGTCTATGTGGAGAATTCCCCTATAGACGACGAGGTCAAGTCGGCCGTCATGGCGGCAGTCGACCGCGAGCTTGTGACCCGTCGCGGCATCAGGACACTGTCACCTAGAAATATAAACTACAGGGGCGTGTACGAGGGCTCGCAGAATGACCGTGACCTCGCATACCACAACGGCTGCACCAGAACCGAACTGCTCGGCATCTACATCAACGCCGCGTTCAGGATGATGGGACCGTCATTCGTTAAGAAGGCGGAATGGCTCACCGAAGGCTTCCAGTACGACCTTACCAAGCACGGTGTGGGCTCGTTCGCCGAACTCTACGACGGAGACCCACCTCACGAGCCTCACGGCGCGATTTCATCCGCCTGTGCCACCGCGGCACTCCTCTGGTGTGAATACATGATCAATACCAACAAAGTGAAGGAGGAATAGAGATGAGAGTACTTATGTTCGGTTGGGAGTTCCCGCCTCACATCGCAGGCGGACTCGGTACGGCTTGCTACGGTATGACCAAGGGCCTCGCGGCCAATGATGTCGAGGTCCTCTTCGTGATGCCTTCGGCTTCGGGAGACGAGGACGAGAGCGCGGTCAAGATCATCAATGCAAGCGACGTCAAGGTGGACGTGGTGGACCACAAGGTGGATGAGTTCCTCGGAAAGGTCCAGTTCGTCCAGGTCGGAACCAACATGGTTCCATATATGGATCCGGATGACTTCTACAGGATAGTCGAGGCTGAAAAGCACACTACCCGCGAGGAGTTCAACATCCGTTACGGACAGAAATACAAGTTCTCCGGCAAATACGGCTCGAACCTTATGGAAGAGGTTGCGCGCTACGCCCTTGTGGGCGCTACCATCGCCAAGCAGTACGACGGCCAGTTCGACGTGATCCACGCCCATGACTGGCTTACCTACCTTGCGGGCGTGGCAGCAAAGCAGGTAACCGGCAAGCCGCTCGTGGTGCACATGCACGCGACTTCCTACGACCGTGCCAGCGAGAACAACATCGACACCCGTGTGCTCGATCTCGAGACCAGGGGCATGCAGGCTGCGGACAAGGTTATCGCTGTGTCCGAGCTTACCAGGAACATCTGCATCAACAAGTACGGCATCGAGCCGGAAAAGGTGGTTGCGGTACACAATGCCGTGGACTTCAGCGGCCGCTCCAACATCTCTGTGGAAAGGGGTGTGAAGGACAAGGTTGTCACCTTCCTCGGCCGTGTGACCTACCAGAAGGGACCTGAATACTTCATCGAGGCTGCGGCCAAGATCATCAAGAGGTGTGACAATGTCCGTTTCGTGATGGCCGGCAGCGGCGACATGCTCAACAGGTGCATCCGCCACGTGGCGCGCCTGGGCATTTCCGACAGATTCCACTTCACCGGCTTCCTCCGCGGAGCCGAGGTGCAGAAGATGTTCGCCCTTTCAGATGTCTACATCATGCCTTCGATCTCGGAGCCTTTCGGAATTTCCCCTCTCGAGGCCATGCAGACCAATGTGCCTTCCATCATTTCCAAGCAGTCCGGCTGCGCCGAGATTCTCGACTATGCCATCAAGACTGACTTTTGGGATGTCGATGCGATGGCCGACGCAATCTATGCGCTGCTCAACTATCCGGCTATGTCCAAGCTGGCTGCGCGTTGCGGCTATGACGAGGTGAACGCCCTCAAGTGGAACCAGGCTGCCGCGAAGATCAAGGCGGTCTACGAATCAGTGATAAAATAAAAATACAGATATATGAAAAAGAGCATTTGCTTATATTTCCAGGTACACCAGCCGACCAGGCTCCGTCTGTACAGGTTTTTCGAAATAGGCAAGGATTCGCATTACTATGACGACTTCGCGAACCGTACCATCCTCCGCAGGGTGGCCGACCGCTGCTATCTTCCTATGAACGCCCAGATCCTCAAGTTGATCCAGGAGAGCAAGGGCCAGTTCAAGGTGGCATTCAGCATCTCGGGTTCCTTCCTCGAGCAGTGCGAGCGCCATTGCCCGGAGGTTCTCGACAGCTTCAAGGCTCTCGCCGACACCGGATGCGTGGAGTTCCTTTCCGAGACCTATTATCATTCCCTTGCCGCCCTCGCATCTGCGTCTGAGTTCAAGCACCAGGTGCTCAAGCACAAGGAAAACATCCAGAAGTATTTCGGCGTGACTCCGGAGACCTTCCGTAACACCGAGCTCATCTACTCCGATGCGATCGGCGCCATGGTCTATGACCTCGGTTTCAAGACCATGCTCACCGAGGGTGCAAAGCATGTCCTCGGCTGGAGAAGCCCTAACTTCATCTATTCAGGCGCCCAGGCTCCAAAGCTCAAGCTCCTGCTTAAGAATTCCGTCCTCAGCGACGACATCGCATTCCGTTTCTCCAACCGTTCATGGGACCAGTGGCCTCTCACCTGTGAGAAGTATCTGGACAGCCTCAAGGCTTCAGCTGCGGATTCCGAGATCGTGAACCTCTTCATGGATTACGAGACCTTCGGCGAGCATCAGAAGGCGGAGAGCGGCATCTTCGACTTCATGAAGGCCCTCCCGGGTGCGGTTCTCACAGACGGCACTTTCGAGTTCGTAACTCCTAAGGAGGCTGCCAAGAAGCATGCTTCTGTAGGTGTGCTCGACGTTCCTGACGCAATCTCATGGGCAGACGAGGAGCGTGACTGCTCCGCATGGCTCGGCAACGAACTTCAGGAAGATGCCTACAACAAGCTTTACGGCCTCACCGAGAAGCTTGCTCTGGCAAACGGCAAGCAGCTGTGGTCTGACTTCGGACATCTCCAGGAAAGCGACCACCTTTATTATATGTGCACCAAGTTCTTTACCGACGGTGCAGTCCACAAGTATTTCAATCCTTACGACACCCCGTACGAGGCCTTCATCAACTACATGAACGTGCTCAGCGATTTCAGCATCCGTGTGGATGATGCAATCGACGCGGCTCAGCAGGGTGGCGAAAAAGAGCAGCCGGAAATTGTAATCGTTAAACCGAAGAACGTACCCGGCAAGGCAAAAAAGACAAAGTAAAAGATGACAAAAGACGAACTTATGCGTCCGGACTACCTGTTCGAGGTGAGCTGGGAAGTCTGCAACAAGGTCGGTGGAATCTACACCGTAGTTGCTACCAAAGCCCTCAACCTGAAGGAAGATCTGAAGCATCACCACATACTCGTGGGACCGGACGTATGGATGAATGTTGAGTCGAATCCTGACTTTATAGAAGACCAGACCCTCTTCAAGGCATGGAAGGCGCAGGCGTCTTCCGAGGGCCTCAGGATCAGGACAGGAAGATGGAACATCCCAGGCAGGCCATATGCCGTGCTCGTGGATTTCAAGAGTTTCCTTTCCCGTCAGGATGACATTCTTGCGACGTATTGGGAGAAGTGGGGCGTTGACTCGCTCTCCGGGAACTGGGACTACAAGGAGTCTGCACTCTTCGGCTATGCTGCCGGAAGGGTGATCGAAAGCTTCTGCAGGTTCAATCTCCGTGCTTCCGACAAGGCCGTGGCTCACTTCCACGAGTGGCAGACAGGAGCCGGACTCCTCTACCTGAAAGGTACCGGCCTGCCGATCGCCACTGTATTCACGACCCATGCGACTATGATGGGCCGCTGCATCGCGGGCAACAACATCCCGCTCTATGATTCTCTCAAGGATTTCAACGGAGACGAGATGGCCCGCAGGCTCGGTGTCGTTTCCCGCAACTCCCTTGAAAAGCTGTCGGCGCTGAATGCCGATGTGCTGACTACCGTGAGCGATATCACCGCCCAGGAATGCGCCCAGTTCTACGGACGCCCTGTGGACAAGGTGACGCCGAATGGATTTGAGTACAGTTTCACTCCTCAGAGCGAAGAGGAATATGCCGCAAAACGTGCCCAGGCCCGCAAGCGCCTCAGCGAAGTTGCATCCGCCATGAGCGGTGCACCTGTCGCTTCCGACGCACTCTTCGTGGGCATAGGAGGCCGTTATGAATATCACAACAAGGGCATCGATGTCTTCATCGACGCACTCGCCAAGCTCCGCAACGAGGGCTATAACGGCAGGGAAGTACACGCATTCGTGCTGATTCCTTCCGGCCATAACGGCCCTGACAAGAGCCTTCAGGCGAAGCTCGACGGCGCACATGCACCAGGCTATGTGACATCCGTGTCGCACAATCTGATGAATGCGCAGTGGGACACCGTGACCCGCCGTTTCTCAGAGGTCGGACTCCACAACAGGCACGAGGATAAGGTGAAGGCCTACTTCATCCCATGCTACCTCAATGGCTCGGACGGCATCTTCAACCTCTCCTACTACGATGTGCTCGTCGGTCTGGACACAACCATGTTCCCTTCCTACTATGAGCCTTGGGGCTACACTCCTCTGGAGAGCCTCGCATTCAAGGTTCCTACCCTCACCACAAGCCTGGCCGGCTTCGGAATGTGGGTCCGCGACCACTACGGCAAGGCGCATCCGGGCATCAAGGTGGTAGACCGCAGCGACAGGAACTATTTCGAGGTCGTGGACGCTGTAGCGGCACGCATCTCCGAAATCGCTTCCCTCACTCCGGAACAGGAGAAGGAATACATGGAGTCAGCCGCCGATGTGGCAAAGATAGCACTCTGGGAAAATCAGTTAGAATATTATAAGGAAGCCTACGCGCTTGCGTTGGCAAGAGTAATCACCCGCGTGGGCGATATCCCCGCAAATAAACAGAACAGAACAATGGAATACAACAAGATAGCAATCGACGCTCCTAGCTGGAAGAGCGTGATGGTGACCCGCCGCCTTCCAAAGAAGATCGCCGGTCTCGAAACCCTTTGCAAGAACCTCTGGTGGTGCTGGAACGAGAGCGCCAAGGCACTCTTCACGTCCATCGACTACGATATGTGGCACACTTCCGGCCACAACCCTATGTACCTTCTCGACAAGGTAACCCTCAAGAGGTACAAGGAGCTTGCAAACGATGAGGATTTCGTATCAAGGCTCGACGCCGTAATGGAGGAGTTCAACACCTACATGGCAGCAAAGAAGGATAGGAAGGACCCATCCATCGCATACTTCTGCATGGAGTACGGTCTGGACACTTCCCTCAAGATCTACTCAGGCGGCCTCGGCATCCTCGCAGGTGACTACCTCAAGGAGACTTCCGACATGAACGTGAACCTTTGTGCAGTCGGCTTCCTCTATCGCTACGGCTACTTCAACCAGAAGCTTACCGCCCAGGGCAACCAGGTGGCTGAGTACATCCCTCAGGACTTCATGAAGGTGCCTGCAGAGCCTGTATATGACGAGAATGGCAACTGGGTGACCACCAGCGTGGCCTTCCCTGGCCGTACCCTCACCGCCCGCATCTGGAAGGTTGCAGTGGGCCGTACCGACCTCTATCTTCTCGATACCGACTACGAGGCCAACTCACCTGAGGACCGTTCAGTTACCCACCAGCTCTACGGCGGCAACTGGGAGAACCGTCTCAAGCAGGAGCTCCTCCTCGGCATAGGTGGTATCCGCGCCCTCCGCGCCCTCGGAATCGACACCCAGGTATATCACTGCAATGAGGGTCATGCCGCATTCATCGGCCTGGAGAGACTCCGCGAATACATCCAGAACGACAACCTCGACTTCAACCAGGCACTCGAAGTGGTAAGGGCATCCAGCCTCTTCACCACCCATACCCCTGTTCCTGCCGGTCACGACGCCTTCGATGAGGGCATGCTCCGTCAGTACATCGGCCATGTTCCTGCAGAACTCAAGATCAGCTGGGAGGCTCTCATGGGCCTTGGCAAGCACAACGGCTACGACGTGAACGAGAAGTTCTCCATGAGTATCCTCGCTGCCAACATTTCCCAGAATGTGAACGGCGTGTCTATGCTCCACGGCAAGGTCAGCCAGGACATCTTCGCCAGCATGTATCCGGGCTACCTCGCAGAGGAAAACCATGTGGGCTATGTGACCAACGGCGTACACTATCCAACCTGGTGTGCCAAGGAGTGGAAGGCCGTTCACTCAAAGGTCTTCGGTCCTGAGTTTGCCACCCACCACTACGACCTCAAGTGCTTCGAGGGTATCTACAATATCTCCGACGAGGAAGTATGGGATGTACGCAAGGTGCTCAAGAAAGACCTGGTACGCGCCATCCGCGACCGTCTCTCTGACCCTGCACTCAGCGCCCACTACTCTCCACGCCAGATCGTGACCATCAAGAAGACTCTCCGCGACGACGTCCTCACCATCGGTTTCGCACGCCGCTTCGCTACCTATAAGAGAGCAACCCTGCTCTTCAGCGACCTCGACCGCCTCGATGCCATCGTGAACAATCCTCAGCATCCGGTACAGTTCATCTTCGCCGGCAAGGCTCACCCTGCAGACGGCGCCGGCCAGGATCTTATCCGCCAGATCGTCGAGATCAGCAAGCAGCCTCGCTTCATCGGCAAGATCGTCTTTGTGCCGGGCTATGACATCACTCTCGCGAAGAGGCTCGTACAGGGCGTGGACGTATGGCTCAACAATCCTACCCGTCCTCAGGAGGCATCCGGTACTTCAGGCGAGAAGGCAGCCATGAACGGCGTAATGCACTTCTCTGTACTCGACGGCTGGTGGGTTGAAGGCTACAAGGAGGGCGCCGGCTGGGCACTCCCTATGGAGCGTACCTACGACGACCAGGGCTACCAGAACGAACTCGACTCCGCTACCATCTACAGCATCATCGAGAACGACATCGCCCCTGCATACTACAATGTGGACCGTACTACCGGCCGCTCGGCAGAGTGGATCGGCTACATCAAGAATACCATCGCACAGGTTGCATGCAACTTTACCACCAACCGCATGCTTACCGACTACTGCAACCAGTACTACTATCCTCAGGCAGAGCGCACCGAGGCCATGAAGGCAGGTGACTTCGCTCTCGCCCGCGAGCTCGCAGCATGGAAGGAGAATGTTCGCCACAACTGGAAGAACGTGGAGGTGGTATCCTACACCCAGCCTGACTCTTCATATGTGCTCTCTTCCGACAACAACCTCTGCGCTGAAGTCGTGCTCAATGTGGCCGACCTCAATCCTGAGGATCTCGGAGTCGAGATGCTCTTCTGCGTCAACGACAAGAAGGGCCAGCTCCACATCGAGGAGAAGTCTGAGTTCCAGCTTGTCAAGGTTGAGGAGAACATCGCTACCTTCCGTGTGGAACTCCTTCCGGAGAGGACAGGTATGTACCAGGTGGCTACCCGAATCTACCCTAAGAACGACAAACTGCCTCACCGTCAGGATTTCGCTCTTGTAAAATGGTTATAGCGACCGGCTTCTTTGACGGTGTCCACCTCGGACACTGCAGAGTGCTCGGACAGCTTGTGGATGAAGCAAGGGCCCGGGGCGAGGAGAGTATGGTCATCACTTTCTGGCCGCATCCCCGTACAGTCCTCCAGAAGGACGCCCGCAGCCTGAGGCTTCTGTCATCCCTGCAGGAAAAGAAGGACCTCATCCGATCCCTTGGAGTGGACCGGGTGGAGGTCCTTGACTTCTCCCGCGAGTTCAGCTCACTCACCTGCGAGGCCTATCTGGGTGATGTGGTGATGGGACGTTTCGGCGGCACAGCGGTGCTGCTCGGCTACGACAACCGCATCGGCAGCGACTGCGCGGATTCCGCACAGGCGGCCGCCACAGCCCGGAAACTGGGCCTGGATGTGATAGTCTGCGATGCGGTCACCGATTCTTCCGCAGCCGTCAGCTCGACGCGCATCCGTACCGCATTGGCCGAGGGCCGGGTTGAGGACGCTTCTGCCATGCTGGGCTATTCCTACGGGCTTCACGGCGTCGTGGTGGCCGGTAACCAGCTCGGCCGCAAGCTCGGTTTCCCGACTGCCAACATGCAGCTCTACGAGCCTCTGAAGCAGATTCCGGGCAACGGCGTGTACCTCGTCAAGGTCCATACGCTCGGCTCGGACCACTTCGGAATGTGCAATGTGGGTGTGCGCCCTACGGTCGGCGGGTCCGGCCACAGGACTGTGGAGACCAATATATTCGATTTCGACGAAGACATATACGGACTGGATATCAGGCTGGAATTCCTATCAAAGATACGCGACGAGAGGCGCTTCGAGAGCCTTGAGGCGCTCAGTGAACAGCTGGAAAGAGACAGAATTTTCGCTAAAAGTCTTTTGTAAGAATATTTTTCGTATATTTGCATTGAACCCCAAGGGTCCTGCGTTGAGCGGGGCTCCTTGTTTTTTATTGATTTGAAAAAACACTATTGATTTATGGATATCCACTACGTAACCCGCGAAGGGTATGACAAGCTCAGAAAGGAGCTTTCAGACGCACTGGCACAGCGTCCGGTTATCTCTGCAGCGATCGCTGAGGCAAGGGATAAGGGCGACCTGTCGGAGAACGCCGAGTATGAGGCGGCACGTGAGGCCCAGGTGCTTCTCGAAATCAGGATCAACAATCTCAAGGACCAGGTTGCGAATGCACGCGTCATCGACGAGAGCCTCATCGGTACCGAAAAGGTGCAGATGCTCAATAAGGTAAAGGTCATGAACCTCAATGCCAAGAAGGTGATGGAGTTCACCCTCGTAGGTGAGAGCGAGGCAGATTTTGCAGCAGGCAAACTGGCCGCTACCACCCCTATCGGAAAGGCTCTGATGGGCCATTCCAAGGGCGACGTCGTTGAGGCTAAGGTTCCTTCCGGCGTAATCAAGTTTGAAATTCTTGACATTTCCCTCTAGATCATGGCAACGATTTTCACCAGGATTGCAAACGGCGAGATACCTTCCTACAAGGTAGCTGAGAGTGAGGATTTTTACGCCTTTCTCGATATTTCGCCGCTTGCCGAGGGCCACACTCTCGTAATCCCTCGCAAGGTTGAGAAGGACTACATCTTCGATCTGGATGATGCAACTTATGCCGGTCTGACTGCCTTTGCCAAGAAGGTGGCTCTGGCTATCAAGGCTGCCATCCCTTGCAAGAGGGTCGGAGTGGCCGTGCTCGGCATGGAAGTGCCTCATGTGCACATCCACCTCGTTCCGCTCAACACCGAGGGCGATATGGACTTCCGCAAGAAGAAGCTCGAGCTCACCCCTGAGCGTTTTGCGCAGATTGCCGCATCCATCAATGCAGAATTCGTGAAACTCCAGTAAGATGAATACAAATTTCGCAAAAGGGCTGCTTCTTGCAGCCGCATCGATGCTCCTCGTCAGCGCCTGCAACGACGGGGCCAGGATCTCAGGTACCATTGAAGGTGCACCCGATTCTGAAATTGTAGTCAACAGGCTTGAAATCAATAAGCTCCAGGCTGTAGATACCATCCGCACCGACGCCAATGGCAAGTTTGCCGTCAAGGTGGACGTGGAGAAGGGCAATCCCGAATTCTACTACATCAACCGCGGTTCATCCCGTCTTGCGGCAGTAGTGGTGAATGCCGGTGACAAGCTTACCGTGACCGCCGACACACTCGGCAGTTTCGATGTGAAAGGCTCTGCCGATGCGGAGCTTTACTGTCAGGTTGAGAAGGATTACAAGGCCTTCACCGACAAGATGGCGCAGATGGCTGACGAGTACGCCGAAAACCACGCTCCGGAGATCTCCCAGGCCATGGGCAAGACCTTCGTGGATTACTACCGTTCACGCCTCCGCTTCGTAGTCGAGAACGTCCACTCCATCGTGGCTGTGCCTGTACTCTACCAGAAGGCGGGCAACCTCCAGGTCTTCGGACAGCAGGTTGACGCAATCCATTTCCGTAACCTCGCCGACACTCTCGAGACTGTTTATCCGGAGTCCCGCTATGTGAAGGCACTCCGTTCCGAGGCACAGAAGAGAATCGGAACCCTCGACCTGGTGACCAGGATCAACACTGCCGACCAGATCGGTATGTTCGACATCGAACTTCCAGACCTGAAGGCAGAGAAGAAGAAACTCAGCGATATGGATGCCAAGGTGGTCCTCCTTCATTTCTGGACTAACCGCATTCCGGAGCAGAGACAGTTCAATCTCGAGGTGCTGAAGCCTATCTATATGACTTACGCGTCCAAGGGCCTGGACATCTACCAGGTTGCCTTCGACGAGAACAAGAACGAGTGGGCTAATACAGTAAAGGGACAGAATCTGCCTTGGACCAGCGTCTGTGACATCAACGGCGAGTATTCGAAGTACCTCAGTCTCTACAATGTCAAGAGCCTTCCTGCAGTGTTCTTCCTCAAGGATGGCGAACTTCAGCAGGTTGAAGTCGAGACCATCCAGGATCTCGTAAATGCAATAGAATCCCTGCTTAAATAAATAAAAAAGAGCCTGTCTAGAACAGGCTCTTTTTACTTACCGTTGCTACAAATTCTTTTAGATAGAAAGGCTCGAAATAGGCCACATCCTCGAAATTGCCGCTGCGGAAAGCCTCCAGGGCAGGAACGAGCATCGCCGAAGCCTTCGGGCAGCACTGCACGAAAACAGCGTTGCCGCCGATAACTCCTTCACACTTGCCGGCGCCGTCTCCGATAAAGAGAACGGGGCCGTCCTTTGTAAGGTCCGAGAAAGAATCCTGATCGATGATTTTGGGCTCCACTTCCGTGAGCCTCTTGCCATCAGAGGAGAAAACAGCTGTGTATACCTCCATCCTGCGAGCATCGACCATAGGGACGATATGGGTGCAGCCATCCGGTACGAGACCTTCTGCAATGGCCTGGTAGACCAGGGTATCGAGGGTGCCAACTGCCAGAAGCGGCAGACGGGCTCCGAAACACAGTCCCTTGGCGGAAGAGACGCCGACCCTGAGGCCGGTGTACGAGCCCGGTCCCTTGCTTACGCAGACAGCGCTGCAATCGGACGGTCTGAGGCCGCGTTCCTTGAGGATTTCGTCTACGAAAACTGCGGTGAGGGAAGCGTGTGCGCGAGGCTGCGAACTCTCGCGGTATGCGGTGATCTGGCCGTCTTCCACGAGGGCGGCGGAACAGAGGTTTGTGGAGGTTTCAAGCAGGATTATCCTTTCCATTTTCTTAGCTTACATTGAGAGTTTGCCCAGGTAGGGGAATACCCAGTTTCCTATGCTTCGGATAGGCTCGTAAAACTTTGATGCTGAGATAAATGCCGGCATCTCGGATACTTCCTTCGCCTGTGCCATGTTGGCATATAGGGAGTCAAAGAGCACAGCTGTGATGCCCAGCATCAGCAGGCATATCGCAACGGCGAAAAATGCTCCGAGCAGACGGTTCGCCCAGCCCAGCATGACGAGTTTTATACACTTGTCCAGGATCTTTCCGATGATGGTCAGAAATATCATCACAATCACGAAAATCGCAATGTAGGAAATGATCTTAAGTGTCACCGGTGGAACTGATGTCATGTAGGTGCCGAGCCATGCGCTGAACGGTTCGTTGAACATCATTGAACCCCACGCGCCAAGTACTATCGCGATGAGTCCGATCAGCTGGGAGATAAGTCCCTTCCAGAGGCCCGTAATGACCGAAATGCCGATCAGGGCAAGTATCGCTATGTCTAGAGTCGCCATCTGTAGTTTTGTTTGTTAAAATAGAGTCAAATATTTATATTTGCACCCTTAATTACGAAGTACAAAATTAGTTAAAAAATATGACATTCAAAGAGTATAAGGGCCTCGATCTCGTTGCAGTGGGCAATGAAGTCCTCGAGAGGTGGAAGAAGAACCACGCGTTTGAGAAATCGCTCGAACTGAGAGAGGGTGCGCCTGAGTTCATTTTCTTCGAGGGACCGCCTTCAGCCAACGGTATGCCTGGCATCCACCACGTTATGGCGCGTTCCATCAAGGATTCCATCTGCCGCTACAAGACCCAGAGCGGCTACAAAGTGAACCGCCGTGCTGGCTGGGACACCCACGGACTTCCTGTAGAGCTCGGTGTTGAGAAGAAACTCGGCATCACCAAGGAGGACATCGGCAAGAAGATCACCGTCGGCGAGTACAACCAGGCTTGCCGTACCGAGGTCATGAAATATACCAAGGAGTGGGTTTCCCTCACCGAGCGTATCGGATACTGGGTGGATATGGACGATCCATACATCACCTACGACAACCGTTACATCGAGACTCTCTGGTGGCTTCTCAAGGATATCTACGGCAAGGGGCTGCTCTACAAGGGCTTCACAATCCAGCCATACTCACCTGCAGCAGGCACCGGCCTCAGCTCCCATGAGCTCAACCAGCCTGGCTGCTACCGCGATGTGAAGGATACCACCGCAGCCTGCCAGTTCGAGATAATCAAGGACGAGAAGAGCCAGAAACTCTTCGAGTGCGGTACCCTGCCGGTGTTCTTCATCGCATGGACCACAACTCCGTGGACCCTTCCTTCCAATACCGCACTTTGCGTCGGTCCAAACATCGACTATGTAAGGGTACAGTCACAGAACCCATATTCCGGCGAGGAGGCAATCTATGTAGTAGCCAAGGCGCTCGTGAACACCTGGTTCAACGGCAAGGTGCCGTTCCGCGTGCTCGAGGGCGAATTCAAGGGCCGCGAGCTCGCAGGCATCGCCTACCACCAGCTCATCCCTTGGTTCAAGCCTGAGACCGATGGTGCCTTCAAGGTGATCCTCGGCGACTATGTCACCACCGAGGACGGTACCGGTATCGTGCATATCGCTCCTACCTTCGGTGCCGATGACGCCAAGGTCGCAAAGGCTGCAGGCGTTCCAGGCATCTGGGTCACCGGCAAGGAGGGCGACCTCTTCGCACAGGTTGACAAGCAGGGTCGCTTCTTCCGCCTGGAAGATATGGATGACGCCTACAGGGCTGCCCAGGTGAATGAGGCTCTTTACGCAGAATATGCAGGCCGCTATGTGAAGAACGCATACGACGCCAGCCTCGCGGCTGACGCACCTTCCCTCGACGTGGACCTCTGCGTGATGCTCAAGCAGCAGGGCAAGGCCTTCCGCATCGAGAAGCACACCCACTCATATCCACACTGCTGGAGGACCGACAAGCCTGTCCTCTACTATCCTCTCGACAGCTGGTTCATCAGGGCCACCGCAGTTCGCGAGCAGATGATGAAGCTCAACGAGGATATCGTATGGAAGCCTGAAGCAACAGGTACCGGCCGTTTCGGAAAGTGGCTCGAGAACATCCAGGACTGGAACCTCAGCCGCAGCCGCTACTGGGGCACCCCGCTCCCTATCTGGCGCACCGAGGACGGCAAGGAAGAGAAGTGCATCGGCTCTATCAAAGAGCTCTACAACGAAATCGACGCGGCTGTGGCTGCCGGCTTCATGGCCAGCAACCCGTTCCGCGACAAGGGCTTCGACCCTGAGGATATGTCCAAGGACAACTACGACAAGATCGACCTCCACCGTCCGTATGTAGACGAGATCTTCCTCGTGTCTGCGAGCGGAAAGAAGATGATCCGTGAGACCGACCTCATCGACGTGTGGTTCGACTCCGGTGCCATGCCTTTCGCCCAGGAAGGCCTCCGCGGCATCCAGTCTCCTAAGTTCGGCTGCACCGCCGACTTCATCGCTGAGGGCGTCGACCAGACCCGCGGATGGTTCTACACCCTCCACGCAATCCACACCATGGTCAAGGGCACTCCTGCCTTCAAGCGCGTAATCTCCAACGGCCTCGTCCTCGACAAGAAGGGCGACAAGATGAGCAAGCGTCTGGGCAATGCCGTCGATCCTTTCCAGGCTCTCGACACCTACGGCGCAGATGCGCTCCGCTGGTATATGCTCACCAACGCCCAGCCTTGGGACAACCTCAAGTTCGACACTACAGGCGTAGACGAGGTCCGCCGCAAGTTCTTCGGCACCCTCTACAACTCATACTCTATGTTCGCGCTCTATGCGAACATCGACGGCTTCGACCCTGAGGCCGCTCTCGTTCCTTACGGGAACCGCCCAGAGTTCGACAAGTGGATCATCAGCCGCCTCAACACCCTCATCAAGGAGGTTGTGGCAGCGTACGAGGATTATGACGTGACCCTCGCAGGCCGTCTCATCCAGGACTTCGTGAGCGATGATCTCAGCAACTGGTACATCCGTCTGAACAAGAAGCGTCTCTGGGGTTCAGGCATCGCAGAGGACAAGCTCGCGGCCTACCAGACCCTCTACGAGGTGCTCAAGGATGTGGCTCTCCTTTCCGCTCCTATCGCTCCGTTCTACAGCGAGAGACTCTATCTCGACCTCGTTCCAGAGGCAGATTCAGTGCACTACCAGCCTATGCCGGAGTGCAAGGCCGAGCTCATCGACAAGGATCTCGAGGAGAGGATGGTGCTTGCGCAGAAGTCTTCTTCAATGGTGCTCGCCCTCCGCAAGAAGGTCGGCATCAATGTACGCAAGCCTCTCTCACGCCTCATCATTCCTGTGCTCAGCGACAAGGTGCGTGACCAGTTCGAACTCGTGAAGAACATCATCCTCACCGAGGTCAATGTCAAGGATGCCGAGTTCATCCACGACACCACAGGCATCATCACCAAGAAGATCAAGCCTAATTTCAAGACTCTGGGCAAGGTCTACGGCAAGCAGATGAAGGAGATCGCAGCTGCGTTCGGAACTCTCAGCCAGGAGCAGATTGCAGGCATCGAGCTCGCACCGGAAGGATACACTCTCAACCTGCCTTCTGGCGACGTGGTTCTCAAGGCCGGCGACTACGAGATCTCATCCGAGGATATGCCGGGATGGCTCGTGGCTACAGAAGGTCAGCTGACCGTGGCTCTCGATGTTACACTTACTCCTGAGCTTATCCGCGAGGGTACTGCCCGTGAGCTCATCAATCGTATCCAGAACCTCCGCAAGGACAGCGGCTTCGACATCGTGGACCGCATCTCTGTGGCAATCTGGGCGGAAGGCGAGGTTGCAGACGAGATCCAGGCTTCTCTGGCCGATTTCTCTGACTACATCGGTGGCCAGACCCTTGCCAGGAGCGTGAAGTTCTGCGAGTGCGCAAAGGATGCAGCCGAGGTCGAGTGGAATGATGGCACCATCAGGATCAAGGTGTCGAAATTGGATGCATAATCAGAATTAATTCATATCAATATGGCAGAAAATAACAAGACCGAGTTCAATGTACGCTACAGCGACGAGGAGCTCCAGGAATTCAAGGCTATCATAACCGACATGCTTGAGAAGGCAAAGGAGGAGTATGCATACCTCCGCCAGATTCTCAACAATGAGAAGAGCAACGGTATCGACGACACCGCTCCTTCTTTCAAGGCTATGGAAGAGGGTGCAGCTACCCTTTCCAAGGAGGAGGTCGGCAACCAGGTGCAGCGCCAGCAGAAGTTCATCGAGAATCTCGAGAATGCTCTCAGGCGCATTGAGAACAAGACCTACGGCATCTGCCGTGTGACCGGTAAGCTCATCCCTAAGGAGAGGCTTCGTCTCGTGCCTCACGCTACCCTTACCATCGAGGCTAAGGAGATGCTCGCAAAGCAGGGTAAAAACTAGTTGCTGGCAATGGATAAGCTTAAGGCAAAGGGCTGGTGGCTTCTGCTGCTGGGTGTTCTCCTTGTTGTGATTGACCAGGTGATCAAGGTCCTGGTCAGGTCCAACATGACTCTGGGAGTGCCTGTTTCAGTGATAGGCCAGTGGTTCCAGCTTGTATATGTTAAGAATGCCGGTATGGCGTTCGGCATGGGCTCCGATGGCGGCGTCTGGGTTAAGGTGCTGCTTTCGGTTTTCCGCCTGGGACTTTTCGGTTTCCTCGTATGGTGGATCAGCAAGCTTGTGAAGGATGTGAAGACTCCGTTCGGAGTGGTGGTGGGTCTGACCCTTATTACCGCCGGTGCGCTCGGCAATATCATCGATTGCCTTTTCTACGGCATCATCTGGCCTGACGAGCTGCTGGTGGATGGGGCGCCTTTCGGTTTCCTGTTCGGCAAGGTGGTGGATATGTTCTGGTTCCCGCTGATCAGGAATTCTGCGGGCGAGTGCATTTTCTTCCGTCCGGTGTTCAATTTTGCGGATAGCTGTGTTACAGTGGGTGCTTTTTACCTTATTCTCTTTCAATACAGATTTTTCGCCAATTATGACAAAAAGACGGAAAAATCTTCCAGCAATTCTTTGAAATAGGAGTTTTTTGATAGAATTTATCGGCAAAATATAATAAAGTTACCTTTGAAATGTTTACCTTTGCATTGAAGGAATAACAATTCTTTCTGCACACAACACTTTCAATTCTAATTTTTTTCTGATCGGGTAGGATGGCTGTGAAGTCACCCTACTTCGATTTTATGGCCTCCGGCCAAAAATCTTGTAGGGTGACTTTATATTTATTTTAGTGGGGGACCGAATTCCCCCACGCCCCTTTGCAGTCGCTGCGCTCCGACTTTTTATATGGCCTCTGGCCAAAAATCTCAGTAGGGTGACTTTATTTATAATATAAGGGACATCCGTCCCTCTCGGCTGACGCCGATTCACCCTCGGCTCCTTGGCCTCACGTATTTTCTCCTTCGTCGAAAATACACGGCCACCGCCGGGCCGCTGATGCGGCCTTAGTATCGGTCCGGCGGACTAGAAGGAGGCGAAGTAACTTGGGAAGAGGACGCAGGTGATGAGGTAGCCTATGATGGTGGAAACGCCGACACTGATGAGACCTGGCATCATGAAACTGTGGTTCAGAAGATACTTGCCGATGACGGTTGTGCCGGAACGGTCAAAATTCACTGTGGCGATGTCCGAAGGGTAGTTCGGGATGAAGAAGTAGCCGTAGACGCTAGGCAGGACACCGAGCAGAACCGGGCCGGGGATGCCAAGATGGTAGGCCAGCGGAAGCATGGCCACGACGACAGCACCTTGGGAATTGATCAGTACGGACACCAGGAAAAAGATCAGTGCGATGGACCAAGGGTAGGCGCTGACGACTCCCTCGAGAGCCTCCTGCATCTGGGCCATATAATTGGAAAAATACGTATCTGCCATCCAGGCGATGCCGTAGATGGCCACGACGGCCACCATGCCGGACTGGAAGACGGCACCGCTCACAGCCTTCTTCGGCTGTGCCTTGCAGAAAATGATCATCAGGGCAGCAGCAGAAATCATGATGATCTGGATCACCAGATTCATCTTCGGAATCCTGGAAATGCCGGCGAGAGTCTCCTTCGGGATGAAGAACTGCAGACTTGCAAATGCCACGATCACCAGCAGGGCTCCCAGGAAGATGAAAACAGAAGCCTTGGCGCGGGAGTCGATCTTGCTGTCGAGGGTTGTCGCGCTCTCCCCATACATATATTTATATGTCTCAGGATCGGCGAGCCTCTTCTGGAACAGAGGATCCTTGTCCAGATCCTTGCCTCTCTTGTAGGATGCGGCAGCGGCGCACATCAGACCGATCAGGCAGGCCGGGAGGGTCACCATCAGGATTTGCGGGATGGCGATGGCGTAGCCGTTGGCATTGGAAATGGTCATGAAGGCTACGACTGCGGCAGCGATAGGGGAGCAGGTGATGCCCACCTGGGAAGCGATGGAAGCCACTCCGCACGGCCTCTCCGGACGAATGCCCTTCTTGAGGGCAATGTCGCAGATGATAGGCATGAGGGTGTAGACAACATGTCCGGTTCCTACCAGCACGGTCAGGAAGAAGGTGCAGAGAGGGGCCAGGAAGGTGATATGGTCCGGATGCTTGCGCAGCATCTTTTCTGCCAGCTGGATCATCCACTCCATGCCTCCCGCCGCCTGCAGGATGGCCGCACAGGTCACAGCGGCGATGATGATGTAGATCACGTCGGTAGGAGGGTTGCCGGGCTTCATGCCGAAGCCGAACACCAGTATTGCGAGTCCGATTCCGGAGATTGCCCCAAGGGCGAGGCTGCCGTAGCGCGAACCCACATAGAGGGCTCCCAGCACTATGAGCAGTTCAATGATCATTATGGCCATGATATGGATAGGTATTAATAATTTGCTTGTCTTACTCTATGGTGAATCTGTATGTTCCCGAGCCGAGGTTGAAGCCTATCATGCCGGCCGGGAGCGCCTTGCCCCTGACGCTGCGATCGTCGCACTTGACGGTGCGGCTGGAGTAGTTCGGCAGTATCACTTCTGCAGTCGTATTGACCGGGATGGTAACCTCTATGCTGGTGAAATCGTTGTTTGCAGCTTGCCATTTTGCGGCCACCTGACCGTATGGAGTGACGGTAGAGGCTTCCATCCACCCGGTGCCGCATACCGCATGCGGCTGGATACGGAAGGTCTTATAACCGGGACTGGTCTCGCGTATGCCGACTGCGTCCCGGAGCAGCCAGTCGCAGAAGGCCTGTTTCTGTGCCTCGGTGCGGCATCCTTTCCATAGCCTGGCTGCCACATCGCTGTGTCCATTGTCTGTCAGGATTTCGAAGATATATGACGAAGCGATGCCATCCGTGGTCAAAGTTCCGCCCTGACGCGCGATGGCGGCAGCGAGACGGTCGCATGCTGCGCCGAAGCGCATGGACGGAATCATCCTGCACTTCAGGGCGAGGGTGTAGGCATTCTGGCTCCCGTCAAAAATAGCTCCGTTCGGACTGACGTATTCGTTGAGGAATGCGGTCTTGACCTTCGAGAGCATGGCTGAACAGTATGCCGCGTCCTTGGAGTTGCCGAGCAGCTCTGCAGTCTGGGAGACTATCTGGAGGCAGCAGGCCAGCAGGCACTGGTCTTCGAAGGAATTGTCTGAGTCTGCGAGGTAGTCGTGACACTGGTCGAGAAGATGGTCGGCCAAGGCCTTCATGGTCGGATAGCTGTCCTGCAGTATGGATATGTCTCCGTAAGCCTGGTATGCCTCCCACGGGATGATGGCGCAGCAGATCGGATTATCGAGAGGAATGCTGCCATCGTCCATCTGGCTATCCCCGATGTAGTTCATCCACCAGGAGAACTGCGGCCAGGCATCTCCAAGGAAGGAAGCTGTGCGGAAGGAGGTGAATCCCACCTCCGGATGCTCTGGGAAACTGTGCTTCACATCATTGAAGAATCCGGTAAGCTCTGCATCCGGGCAGGAGAAAAATCCGTTGCCGACTGACTTCCCGAAAGAGGACGGGCATGCAGGGATGAGTTTGTCGCAAGGCAGGGTGAAGGCTTCTACCGGCACCCATTTCCCAGATCCGTCGACGGCCATTTCCCAGTTCTCGTCGCTTTTAAGACAGTCCTTGCTGCCGTCGGAATATTCCACATTCACCTGGAAAAGAAGCAGGAGATCGTCGCAGCAGTCGGGGAAAAGTTCCGCTTCGACCTGATTGCTGCCATTCACAAGCAGCCGGCTGACATCGCAGGACTGGTACAGGAGCGGCATGGAATTGATAGCAGGGATATTATCCGGGCGCAGCACTTCCGTGTCGATTCTGCTGCCATTGAGACTGATCTCGCAGAGTCCGTGCGAACTGAAATAGGCAGTGGCCCGCTTGACATTCTTGCCCGGGGTCAGTTTCCCTCGGAGTCGGACGGACTTGTTGCCGTCTACGCTGCCCACCCAACTGGCCTCCCAGCCGTCTGGACGCAGGCCCGTGGTCCAGCTTGCGGACTGGGCCTTCGAGGATTTTCCGTGGTTGTCCCAGATCTTCACGCTCCACTTGTAGCGCGTGTCCGGTGCGAGGGGGCCCTCGTATGCCACGCAGGTAGAATTGTCCGATTCCACCCTGCCGCTGGACCAGACTTTCTTGCCGCCGGCGCTGACCTCCAGTTCGTAGGCCGTCTGCCTTGTGTTGCGTACAGGGGAGTCAATCACCCAGCTCAGCACAGGGGCGGTATCGGGCGAGATGCCCATCGGTTCTGCGAGGTGGTTGGTTTTCAACGAACTGACGCTGACCTGTGCGAAGGCCAGCGTCGATATAAGTGACAGGGCTATGGAGAGCCTTGTTTTCATTGCTTTCCGAGTTTGGTGCCCTAGCTGAGAAGGCTCTTGACGAGGGTGCTGATCAGACGGCCGTCTGCCTGGCCTGCGAGTTTCTTGGTGGCAACTCCCATGACCTTGCCCATATCCTTCGGGCCTGCTGCTCCGACCTCGGCTATGATGGCCTTGAGAACATCGGCAACCTCGGCCTCGCTGAGCTGCTTAGGCAGGTATGGATCCATGGCTGCAGCCTCTGCAATTTCGTTGTCTGCGAGTTCCTGGCGGCCGCATGCGACATACTGCTCGGCGCTCTCCTTGCGCTGCTTGACGAGCTTCTGGATGATCTTCACGATGTCGGCGTCTGCAAGTTCGCCGTTTGCGCCCTCTGCGGTCTTTGCGAGCAGGATCGCTGCCTTGATTGCCCTTACTGCGCTGAGCTTCACTGCGTCATGCGCCTTCATTGCCTCTTTGAGGTCTTCCTGTATTTTCTTTTCGAGTTCCATGATCTTGTCTGTATTTTCGTTATAGGGCAAATTTACGAAAAACTTCGTATTTTTATGGCTCTAAACAAAACTATATGGAAAAAGAAAGAATCGTTTTCCTGGACTGGCTCAGGGTTATAGCCTGCTTCATGGTGATTCTCGTCCACAGCACAGAACCTTTCTATCTTGGCGGTGACGGAACCTATGTCGCCTCCCAGAGTGACTACCTCCTTTGCACCTTCATCAATAGTTTCGTGCGCTGCTGCGTGCCTCTTTTCGCCCTGGCTTCAAGCTACCTCCTCTTCCCTCTGAAGCAGCCGGTGGCTACCTTTGCCAAGAGAAGAGCCACCCGCATACTTGTGCCACTGGCCTTCTGGCTGGTGATATATTGCCTTGTCAGCGACAACCCTGGCGGCAATCTGCTGCGTTGCATCTTCAATTTCTGTGACCCGGCCGGACACCTTTGGTTCGTGTATATGCTCGTGGGCATGTACATACTCATGCCTTTGATCTCGCCTTGGGCGGAGAAGGCCAGCCGCAAGGAACTCCAGGTGTTCCTGGGAATATGGTTCCTGACCACCCTGATTCCATTTATCCGACAGGCCGGCGTGGCCTTGTTCGGCACTGCTGAGCTTTGGGGCGAGGCAAACTGGAATGAGTTCAGCGCCTTCTATTATGTCAGCGGATTCATCGGCTATCTCGTACTGGGATATTATCTTCGCCGTGAGGTGCCTGAACTCAGCTGGAAAAAGACCCTCGGCATTGCGCTGCCTGCATTCTTCATAGGATATGTGATCACAGCCGGTTGGTTCGGCAGTGCGCTCTGGATGACCTTCCCAGGTCACAACGGAGTTTCCTCCTTCCCTGTGAACGAGCCGATTGACCTGGCCGTCAACATCGAGACCAGCTGGCGTTTCTGTACCATCGGAGTTGCCCTTATGACCATAGCCTACTTCCTCGTGATCCGCAAGATAAAGAGCAGCGGAGCCTTCTACAGGCACATAGTGCTGCCAGTGTCAAAGGCCAGCTACGGAGCCTATCTCATGCACATCATATTCCTCAATCTGATCCACGGATGGCTGCGTCCTCTCTTCGAGTCTTCCTGCAACAGTCCGGTGACGGCATCCGTGCTCTGCATATTCTGCACAGCAGTCCTGACTTACCTTGTCAGCTGCACGCTTGCTACGCTGATTCAAAAAATCCCTTACGTCGGGAAATATATTGTAGGATAGACTGTAAAATCCTTTACCCGTCTATTCCTTCTTCTCCCAGAAGCGGTAGTGTGAGGAGACGAGGATTATGAGCACTACTGCCGTGATGATGGCGCTCAGGAGCAGCATTCCGGCCCCGATCGCAAGGCCTATCACCGCAGTCATGAAGATGCATGCGGCTGTGGTCAGTCCTGTGACACCGTCCTGATTCTTCAGTATGAGTCCCGCGCCGATGAAACCTATGCCCGTGAGTACCTGGGCCGCGATTCGTCCAGGGTCACCGTTGTGCAGGTCCGGATTTGTCTGGCAGATGTAGATTGAGAGAATCATCGCGAGGGCGGAGCCCATGCAGATGAGGGTGAATGTCCTGACTCCTGCAGGGTGTTTGTGCAGCTGGCGTTCGATGCCTATAAGTGCGCCCAGCAGCAGGGCGAGTCCCATTCTGATAAGGGCTGTTGTGAGTGTGAGAGTCATATTGTTAAGTCAATCAGTATTACAAATTTAAGAAAAATTTTTTCCTTCTACTTCGATTCTGGCGAAAGTGGCTTGAGCTTCTGCGACCGCTACTATGAAAATGACGCCACTTTTCTCCATGCGGACGACTTCTACGAACATAGTGTATACTACGGCGGCCTCTCCAAAGAACAGATCGTAGCGCTCTAGTTTTCCCGGATTCAAAAGAGGAGATCGGAATTTGCGCAGTCGCTGCGCTCCTTTGCAGGCTCCCTACCGCTCGCCGCGGGGGCCCTTGCAAGTCTATTGCTCCACGCCCGTTTTTTTGTGCGGCCTTCGCGTTGCTCGGCCCTGTTGCGCAGAGTTCGGGTCCATCCTTACGAAAGCGAGCTTTCGACGGCTGTCCCCGATCTCTCCGCAGCCCGGCTCTGCCGGGCACAAAAAAAGCGGGCGCTTCAGCGTCCGCCTTGCGGAGAGATCGGGATTCGAACCTAAATTATTTTATCGTTCATACACCTCTAATTGACACTATTCTATCCTATATATTTATATTATTCGGCCGAGAAAACCCAGAGGTCTTCAGCCTCTGTGGATGAATCGGCCAGGCGTTTCTGACGGGTAAGGTAAAAATAATATAGATTTACCCTTGGTTTTCGATGTATTTCCGTACTGTTTCAGGTGATGCTTCACCAATCGAGCAGACGAAATATCCGTCGCTCCAGAAGGTATGCTCCTTCCAAAAGTGATGGCGAAACCAGTCCGGATATCGTATCCAGAGTTCTCGGATGCTTTCCTGCTTGAGTCCGCCTACGATGGCTACGGCTGCCAATAATTTCCAAATGTTTCTCATGATATTCGTTCCGTTTGCTTTCAAATTGAGGGGGAAGTAAATATATATATATCATCTATTTACTACATTTTTCTTTGAAAAACTCTTGCTGAAATCCATTGTGGTCTGCCGAAAATTTCGTATCTTTAAGTGATGAAAACGGTGTATCGCACATATAAGTTCCGGATGTATCCGAACGCTGAGCAGCGGCAGGTCCTTGCCCGCTACTTCGGCAGTGTGCGCTTCATCTACAACCATTATCTTGCGGAGA
>JAKSJK010000018.1 GCA_024398095.1 Bacteroidales bacterium | reverse complement strand
AAGAAGCTGGTCGTTAAGGTACTGTAGGCTTTCTTTTTCGCGGAAATTTTACTATATTTGTATCCCGATAATTTCTTTGTCGGGATGTTTTCATTTACTAAGATAGAATCGGTTTCCGATGGCTTTTACAAGCTGTCCGATCCATCGTTCCAAAACGGATATTTCCTTGTTTCAGACGCTGGGACATGCAGGCTTATGGCATCTCCCGAGGTGGTAGGCTTTGACTCATATGCTGCAATGCTGCCTTCTACCGTGAAGGCTCTGGAACAACTCAAGTCCATGGACCGCAAAGGTCTGGACAGAGTCAATATACTGACCATACTCAGGGGAGGACTCAACTATCCTCTGGAAGAAGCCTGCCACCGCAGCGGAATCATGCTTAGCGACATCAGTTTCATGAGCTGTGAGAGAATCATCCGCGACGGCGTGATCACCGGGCTGGATGTGAAATACGAGCAGACCCACACCGAACCGGACTGCACACTGCTGATCGGCGACATAATCGCAAGCGGAGCTACCTTGAAACTCTGCCTGAAGCATTTTGTGGACAGGTTCAGGGCAAACGGACATTCGATCAGGAAGATCATATTCTTTACTGTCGGCGGCACAAAGGCGATCGGCCTCATGGAAGATATGACTGCTGAAATACGTACCTTCTGGCCTGATTTCGAAGGTTTCCAGTGCGTATTCTACGAGGGATGTTTCACTGTCTACGAAGACAGGGGAGTTACCGGGGTGAACATCCCGGACATCGACTTCGGATGGAAAGGTGGCCTGATCACACCGGAATTCAGAAAGTATGTGGCAGACTATACCTATGCTCCTGCACTGCTGGAGAAATGCATCATCTACGACGGGGGCGCGCGCCGCTACAAGATAGGGGAGCATGTGGAAGAGGTTACAGCCTACTGGCAGGACCTGCTGGCCGTTGCAGACGGGGCAGACTACACAGCCTTCCTTGAAGAAAAGATTGGCTACAGCCTCGACACCGGTTATGAACAGTGGCTGCAGCTCAACCATTATGAGCCTTCTGCCCGTATGTACGGCATATATGCATCAGAACAGGACTATCTGGCCTGCCTTGCATCGCAGAATCTCCGTGAAATATGTCTGGCCAGGCTCGGACAGATAAGCAACGACCTTGACAAATATCTTGACAACTGAATAATATGAGCAACCTGGACTTCGAAAAATCAATGGTGCCGGCACAGCATCGCCGCAGCAACCTTACCCTTTTCATGATCATGATGGGCTTCACCTTCTTCTCTGCAAGCATGTGGGCCGGTCAGAACCTCGCCGCCGGACTCGATTTCGGAGGTTTCATCTGGGCGATAATCCTTGGCGGATCCATCCTGGGAGCCTACACGGGAGCCCTCGGCTACATCGGCGCAGAGAGCGGACTGTCCCTCGACCTTCTCGGAAGACGTGTTTTCGGAGAGAAAGGCAGCTGGCTGCCAAGCGCCATGATTTCGTTCACCCAGATGGGTTGGTTCGGTGTCGGTCTCGCTATGTTCGCCATCCCAGTGGCAAAGGAACTTCTCGGACTTGAGGTGACTCCGGATTCCATGCCTTGGCAGGGTTATCTGATGGTTTTCGCTGCCGGCGTCCTGATGACTGCCAGCGCATATTTCGGCATCAAGAGCCTTACCGTCATCAGTTATGTTGCCGTGCCTCTGGTGGCCATTCTCGGCACTGTAGCCATGGTCATGGCAGTGAAGAGCGGTGACAGCGGCCTTGTGGAACAGTTTGCGAAGGGCTCCAAGGACCTTTCGATAATCGCAGGCGCAGGCCTCGTAATCGGCAGTTTCGTATCCGGCGGTACGGCGACTCCGAATTTCACCCGGTTTGCAAAGAATGGCAAGGTTGCGGCTATCATCACCGTATGTGCCTTCTTCCTGGGCAACTCACTGATGCTCTTCTTCGGCGCGATTTCTTCAATCTATGTCGGTGGAAACGACATCTTCGAAGTCATGCTGAACCTGAATCTCTTCTACTTCGCAGTGCTTGTGCTCGGCCTGAACATCTGGACCACCAACGATAACGCTATCTATTCTACCGGTCTGGGACTTTCAAGCATCACCGGCTTCTCCAAGAAATCCATGGTGCTCGTTTCCGGTCTCATCGGCACTGTTGCCGCCGTATGGCTCTATTGGAACTTCTGCGGCTGGCTGAATGTGCTGAACTGCACACTCCCGCCTGTAGGAGTCATTCTTATCATAGGCTATTTCATGGATCGCAAGAGAATCCTCTCGGAAGATGTAAAACCGTTTGCAGTCAACTGGTTCGCCGTCGCCGGCGTTGTTGTCGGAGCGGTTGTTGCAAACCTGCTCCACTGGGGCATTGCCTCCATCAACGGTATGGCAACCGCGGCAATCATCTATGTCGCCGGCAAACTGATCTGCAGGAAGTAAATGGCTGTCCTTCGCGACATAGACAGTTGGGAGCGGATGGCTGAGGTCATTCGCGAAGTGGGCTTCATCCCTCTTTTCAGGTGCAGTGTCGACGGCTGGTCCATCCAGGACCGTACGGCTGTCAGCTTCTGGTTCGAGGATGAGGATGGCGAGCTTGGCCCATGGGACTGGAAGGTTGATGTCGTACGCGAGGGGGACATAGCTTACGGCAAATTCCTTGGCGGGAAGGCGGCTTTCGCCACACGTGAGTGGTATGCCCACCTTATGAACTGGAGACGCAGCATTCCTAAATACAGAATGGCTGAGGGGAAGCGTTTCAAGGCTGTCACCAAGTCAGACAAGGTGATGAAGAAGTATTCTCCTGCAGCTTTATCCGCAATAAGACAGGCCGGCTCGATGGGATCGAAGGAGCTTAGGATGATATGCTCAGCTCTTGGCGAACCTGTGAAGAAGAATACCATGGACAGCGTGATGGCTTTCCTGCAGATGGGGACCTGGTCTGTCGTGGGTGACATCCAGAGGGTGTTCAACGGACCGGATCTAAGCTACAAAGGCTGGCAGATTGCTTCCAATACCACTCCTGAGGATTTGTTCGGGCTAGGTATGGAGACCCATGGTGCAGAATCCTCGCAGGAAGATATGCCGTCCTGGGCGAGACACCTGTCCGAACCGGAAGATGAGAATGCAAGAACGGCAGACTGCACTCCTGAGGAGTCCCGAAGACTGCTTGTGGCACATGTCCGGGAAATGTTTCCGGAGGCAGATGTCAAAGTTCTCGAAAAGTTGATATGAAAATAGAATACAGTTGCATGAAACGATTGATCTACGCTGCGGCAACCACCCTGGCTGTGGGATGCACCGCAAATGAACAGAAACCTCAGTTCGGCTCCCGTCCGAACATACTTTTCATCATTGCGGAAGATATGACAGTGGACCTCGGCTGCTACGGCCGTACCGATGTCAAGACTCCTAACCTTGACCGCCTCGCCTCCGAGGGCGTAATGTTCACCAATGCGCGCTGCGTCGCGCCTATCAGTTCTCCTACCAGATCGGCTATGCTGACCGGTCTCCATCATGAGATTACGGCTTCTCACAACCACAGGAGCCACAGGGACCTGCCTCTGGCCGATACCACAATCGTTCCGTTTACCAAGTATCTGCGCGAGAGCGGATATACCTGTGTCCTGGGCAACAGGGACTGTTTCTACAATGTCAACAATACTACCAACGACCAGGAGAATTCCAAGAAGATAGACTGCAACTTCAAGTATGAGAATGTTGGAAGCTATGACGGCGTGGAACACTTCGGCATCTTCGACAAAGAGTACGATGTCGATCCGGCTGACATGCCGTTCTTCAACCAGGTGACCCTCTATGTAACCCACAGGGGAGACTGGTGGAAGAGCATCAGGGAGCAGTCAGCTCATCCTGTCAACCCCGATGAGGTTGTGCTGCCTCCGTATCTTGCAGACCATCCGCGTGTGAGGGAGGAGTTTGCCTGCTATCTGGATCAGGTGGAACATATGGATGCCGAGGTCGGCATGCTGATGGACCAGCTGAAGGAAAAGGATCTGCTGGACAATACCATCATATTCTTCATTGCAGACAACGGCCGTGCCGATCTGAGAGCCAAGGGATTCCTTTACGAGGACGGCACCCACATCCCAATGATTGTCTGGGGCAAGGGCATCAGGCATGCAGTCTGCGACGATCTGGTCAGCGAGCTCGATCTTCCAGCTTCCTTCCTGCATCTGGCCGGAGTGCCGGTTCCGGACTATTACCAGGGACATGTGCTGGATATCCTGAATCCTCAGGAGTCTGAGGCTTCCGGTGCCCACGACTGGGTATACACTGCCCGCGATACCTGGGATGAGGTGCAGGAGTGCATCCGTGGCATAAATGACGACACCTACGCGTACATCAGGAACTATCGTCCTGACATGCCGTATGCAGCAGACCATATCTACATGGACTTTTACAGACCTGCTCTGCATGTGATGCGCAGGCTCAAGGCTGAGGGTGCTCTGAACGAGGCTCAGCTGCTGTATTTTGCAGACAGCAAGCCTTTGGAGGAGCTTTACAACTACCGAGAGGATCCTTTCTGCCTGCACAATCTGGCTGCAGATCCGGCTTATTCAGGAGTCCTGGAATCTCTTCGTGCCAAGATGGATGAATGGCAGTCCGATTATACCGATGCCGGTGTGGAGGACCATCTGTGCAGGGAAGTGACCGAGAACCGCAAGGAGGAGAACCGTCCTCGCTGGTGGGGCAGAAACAAACATCCAGAGGTCTGGGCAGAAATCGAAGATGGAGCCATCTGCGATGTCTATGACCTCTGGAAGAAAGAAATGAAGGCTGCTAATAGTAGAAAATAATCCTGTCGAGTCTGCTGTCTCAGTTCATAAGTTTTCCCACTTTTTTGTCAAATAGTAGGCGCGGATACTGCAGAGAAGAGCCGCTGCACTGAAAAAATTGTAAGGAATGATTATCCTGCTTATCTGCCTATTTTCACTTTCTTATTTTGAGTAGGTGGTGTCGTTACCTTTATGCCGTTATTGTTTTGTTCAACCCTGGTTCCTTTAGGCCCCCCTCTTAAGCCTTTTCTCGCTTCAAGTGTAAGTTCAACCGGGTAGGACTTCCTCCACTTGAGGTCATCACTGGAAACACCCAGGGTCATGCGTGCATTTATCTCCTCTCTGTCTGACCGGATGTCATCCTTCTTACCTGTATTGTTAACGAAGGTGTATCTGATGACTTTCGGTTTCTTCCAGTCTGCTGGAGCCCAGTCCAGGTAAAGACCTGCGGTACCCTTGACATATGTAGGCTCAAGAATCTTTATGCAGTCATCTACTGCTATTCCTACAACTACCGGATGACCCGGTTTTTCAGAAAGCTTGATTGTCAGTGTTCCTTCTTCTCCGTAACTCGAGAGAGTCGTTGTTCCTGTAATGGAAATTGTCTGTGCGCCGGCGCTGAGTATTGTTGCCACAGCTGCCAGAATAGTTAAGATTGTTCTTTTCATAAATGGAAAATGTTAGTGTTTACTCTGCAAAACTAGTCAATCAGGCTCCAGTTATTTTATCAATTCGTTGAAACTATGGTTACAAATTGATAAAATGGAGAGTTAGAGTAAATGTTTTCCCACTTTTTTGTCAAATAGGAAGTTCAGGCCGAAGTTGACTGTTGATTTTCCAAGCGGAAGGGTAGGGATGTACTGCTTGGACATCTTGTTCAGGATGAGCAGATTGTCGGCTCCGACGAATAGGTTGAAACCTGGCAGGTGCAGGCTGATGGCTGCTCCCAGGGAGTGACCGTAGGTTCCGTAACCGTAGCTTCCGCTTACACTGAAGCAGTTTCCTGTGGAAATGTTGATGCTGCCGCGGCCTTCGATGCAGCTGAAGACTCCCTGGTATCGGTAAGAACACAGGGCTCCGACCGAAAGCCCCTGCCAGAAAGGCATTCGGTACTCGATTCCGGCGTTTGCTGTGAACGGGAGCATGCTGAAGGCGCTGCCTCCTTCTCCTGTTTTCTGAAAGTTCACAAGATCAGCCAGTTCTTCTCCCATCTGTTCCAGCTGATTTTTCACTCCGTCTTCTCCGTCTGCAGGAATTTCTCCGAATCCACTATATGTCCAGTCGCTGTCCGGAGTCATGGCTGTCATGCGGTTCTGCCAATAGATGCCTCCCAGGTCCAGTACCGCCGCGGATATATATAGCCCATCGCATGCCTTTACCTCCACACCAAGATCAAGAGCTCCTCCCAGCGAAGGCTTTGTTAAAATCTTCAGATAGTCTTCCGGCATTTTTATCCCGGTCCAGTCGATAGATTTTCCGTCTTCTTTTGTCTGCAGCCCCATGTCGCCAGGCATGGATACCTGCAGGCTTCCCAGGCTGGAAACAGTCCATTTGTCGGAGCTGGAGGTCAGGTTGAAGCGATTGAATGATGCTTCGGCGCTGGCCAGCCCGGTAAGCATCTTCACCCTGAAACCGAAACGTACATGCGGAAACAGGTAGGTGAATCCGTATGAGCCCTCGAGATAGGCATTTACGCTGGCTCCAAGCTGCCCGAAGTCGTAGCTATCCCTGCCACCGGCGTTGCCGACCTTCATGAAGGTAAAGAGTGAACCCGGAACATTGGATATCACATTCGTTCTCAGACTCAGATCGAAGCTGTGGTAGGTCTTGCCGGCATTCACACCGAAGGCAAAGATCGTTTCGTTGAGACCCGCACCTATCCTGTTCAGGTCCTGAAATCCTGCCAGGGCCGTTTCCTGATCTATATCCTTGTGCAGAAAAGTCGCCAACTGCCCATCCGGCTTGGGCATGATCAGACTCCTGATTCCCAGATTTGAATTTGCCCCTGCAACGACATTTCCAGCTGCCGGCATGGAAAAGAAAGAACAGTCGTTGCTGAATGCCGGGTTCAGTTTGTAGGCATAGGTGTAGCCTCTGAGAAAATAGGTGCTGCTGCCTGAATCCTGGGAATATGCAACTGCTGCCGCCATCAGGACGGCGGCAATGGTCAGTAAGGTTTTCTTCATCGTCTGTTCAGGTCTATTGTGATGCCGTCACGTACATGAGCGACAATATTCTTCATTTTCAGGCCCTGGTCCTTGTTCAGCGCGATTCCCCTATGCTCCGGATCCGTGCTTGCATTCAGTTTCAGATCCAGACCGGAAATTTTCTGCTGAGGGCCGTTGAACTCCATGTGGATGACCATCCTGGATGATTCGGGATCCACCATCAGACCAGCCTTGATAAAGGCCTCGCACTCCACGTCCACGCCTTCGAGAGCTTTTCCGTCCTCGCCCAGAGGCTGTGCGTCCATAACAAAATTGAGAGGGGTGGTATTGTCCACCTCAATCTCCATGTCCAGAGTGTTGAACTGCACCTTGTCGCCCAGGTCGAGGTCAAGGTCCATCTGCTGTTCTGTTTCCAGTTGCAGGTCGCTTCCGAAAGCCACCGGGGCGTCAATGCTGTACATGATAGAGATGCCGTATGTCTGTTCAGGGGCGAAACTGATCCATTCGCTATCGCTCTCGATGGCGTAATTTCCGATCCAAAGCCTGTCCGGAAGATTGCGGAGCAGGGAAGTGAGCCTTGGAATTGCAAGACTGACGCAACCCTCTTTTTCACGGCCTTTTTCGCTGATGCAGAATCTGGTCGTGGAATGGGCGTCTATGTGCAAAGGCTTGTCTCTACCCAGTGTGACTGCTGATGCTTCCAGACCGTCCTTGATGGCTTTGATATCAGCGCATACGTTTCCTGAAACAGGACTGTCATTGCTGATCTCCAGGAGGAGGATGATGTCGTCGAGGTCCATTATGCCTCCTTCGCCCATGAATCCCTGTGCAGCGCTGAGGTCGACCTCCACTTCCTTGATGTCCGGATCAAGTGCAGTGATAGCCTCGACAGAGCCGATTGTGGCTCTGCCTGCCTGGAAGTCTATCTCAAACTGCGCGAAGGCAAGACCTTTGTCTGTGAGGTCGTCAGTCTTGAAGTAATAGATAAGGTCCATCCCGATCTCATCGTCGAAACAGATGCGGTGATCCTTGAATCCCTGTCCCTCGGGTGCTTTCGACAGGTCCATTCCGCTCAGGTGCAGATTCAGACTCCTGCCACCGCGAGGAGTTTCCATATCCTGCAGGAATTCCAAGGCATGCCCGTCCTTGGAAATCTTGCAGAACGCGTTTTCTTCAATTGAAATTTCCAGATATTCCGGGAAAGTGATGCGGCTGCCTGCCTTGATGAAGGCGTCGACGCTGCTGAGTCCGCTCTCGTGGAAGATGACTGTCACGGTGAAATCGCAGTCCACTGCAATGTGACGTACATCCCTGACCAGCTCGGATATGCCGTCGCTGGCAAAACTGAAGGCCACGGACTGCTCCATCTGCTGGGGCTCGGTTGTGTATTTGAGATGGCTTGTGAAATTCGGAAGCTGCACTTCGATCCTTTCCCCGAGTATCTTCTGGTTGAGTGGCATCGAGATGGACGAAGGTCCGAATCTGTGCTCCGGACTGGCTGTCCTGCCGTCCAGGGCAATGTGATAGTCTCCGTTCTTGTCGGTTGAAATGGCGTTGCCGGCACCGTCAAGACCGAGGATGTCACCCAGTTTGATTTCCTGCAGACTTCCTACTGGCAGAGCAAACTCCCCTCCGACGGTGACTGAAAGGTCAACGTCAGCAAGGTCGAAATTTATGTCTCTGCAACCCGGTAGGATCAGCAGCAGTGCCGAGAATAGTTTGGAAAATGAAAGTCTGTTCATCGGCGTGTAGGATTAAGTGAAACTTTGTCACCACCCTACATTATCAGCTTCACATTGTCGATCCAGAGTGTGTTTCCAATTCCTCCGTTAAAGGCTTCTCCGTAACTTGCTATGAATTTGATAATGAGTGTGTTCGGCGTCTCGTCCGCATCTGCCCAGCCTTCTTCGGCAATCTTTACGTTCTTGCCTTTGCTGTTGATGCAGTGGAGGTCCATCGGAGTTCCTTTCATCAGCTTCATGTAGTCCTTGTAGTAAGGCTCCTTGCTGATGTCTCCGTAATGGACTTCGATCTTGTGACCGTTTTTCCAGTCACTGACGTTCTCCATGATGCGTTCTATGCCGGTGCCGACACGGAGCGCATGCACACATCCATTTTCATCTTCCCACCTTTTCTGAAGTATGATGGCGACTTCCGGGTAATCCGGATAGCCCATTTTCTTTGCTTTGTTGAATCCGGTGGCCTTGATCACCTCGCAGCCAACCTTGGCCTTGTAGTCAAACTGCAGGGCCTGCGGACGTCCTGTGAACGGAATGCCGTAGAGAGGCTTCGACATAGGATCCTTGGTGTCCTTGATCGGCTCTGGAAGATTGCCGAGCAGGAAGGCGCCCTGGGTCACCACCTCCATGTTGATCATTCCTGCGACTTTCACTTCCTCGAATCTGACTTCGATGCGGCAGCAGTATCCGTTGCCGCGCTTCTCAGGAAAGTCGGTTACCGAGCATTTCTCGATGCCGGCAACGCAGGCGTAGACATTGTTGCTTCTCCAGAGATAGCCGTGAGGAGCTTTGAATGCCTTTGCCTTTTTGCTTTCGTAACGTATTGTGTCTGTTGGATTGCCGTAGAATTCGTAGAGATATTTGGTCTTGCCTCCTATGAGGCCGGATTCCTTGATTTCGCGGACGCACCAGTGGTCAAAGGTGCCGTACTGGTTGATCTGGCGGACAATTTTCTCATTGTCCTGGGCATATGATATGGCACTGTATATGCATACAGTGATAATGGTGAAGATTCTTATTGTCAGTCTCATAATTAAGCCGTAAATTGCGAAACTCTTTACAAATGTAGAAAAATTCTATGAATAAAAGACATATATTACCTATTTTAATCGTATTGTGCCTGGCAACACTGCATTTGTCGGCAAAACCGGCAAAAGGTGTGCCCGTTCTTCTCTACCAGCCGGACGGCAGTTCTTTCATAGCTCGTCTGGTGGGTGATGAGTACCAGCATCTGATGCTTACAAACGCAGGCAATGCGGTGGTACAGGATCCGGACGGATGGTACAGTTATCAGCTCTTCTCTCCAGACGGCAGCCGCCGCAGTTCCGGGGTCCATGTGGGCCCGAAGGCTGATGCCTCCGCTGTAGCAGCCAGTCTCGACATACCTTATACGCGTATCCGCGAGATTGCACTTGAAAAGCGTGGCAGTCTGCCGGCGCCGGAAAAGAATCTGATGCAGCGTTTTGCCGAGGCCAGGAGCATCGACTTCTCGGCACCTGTCACCAAGGGATTGCCTCCTGCTGAAAAGCATGGTCTTGCAATACTGGTTTCTTTCAAGGATCTGGCTTTCAATCATACCAGGGCTGAATTTCAGAACCTTCTGACAAAGTCGGGCTACAGTGTGAACGGTGCCACTGGCTGTGCGAAGGAGTATTTTGATGCCCAGTTTGCCGGGAAGGTGAATTTCCATTTCGATGTGACCGACATTGTTACTGTTTCCCAGAATATGGCCTACTATGGAGGCAACGATTCCAATGATCAGGACAAAGCGCCGGAACTTATGATAAAGGAGGCATGCCTGCTCGTCGACGACAAGGTGGATTTTTCCATCTACGACGACGATGGGGATGGGGAAGTGGACAATGTCTTTGTGTTTTTCGCCGGTGCCGATGAAGCCGAGTACGGCGGTGACGACTGCATCTGGTCTCACGCCTGGGCACTCAAGGGCGGAGCAGGAATAACCCTGCGGCTCGACGGCAAGATAATCGACAGTTACGCCTGTACCTCGGAGCTTTCTGCGACGAGATACATTTCCGACGGCAAGGGCGGGTACAAGGGTACTGATTATGTGATGGCAGGCATCGGTACTTTCTGCCACGAGTACAGTCACACAATGGGGCTTCCGGACTTATATGACACTAATTATGAGGATGACGGCAGCAGCGACGCCCTCTGGGGCAGCACTTCGCTGATGGATGCCGGCAGTTATAATAACGGAGGCAACACTCCGCCTTTCTTCAATGCCGTCGAGAGGGAGATAATGGGACTGGTAGAACCGGAGAACATCGCTACCGGGACATTCAGCCTCGGGCCTGTGTCATCGTCCAACCGCGCCTTTAAGGTTCAGGGCCGCAACGACGGCGAGTACTATCTGATCGAATCCCGCAGCAATACCGGTTGGGACAGGTACATAGGTGGCAAGGGACTGCTGGTGTACCATGTGGACAAGTCCATGAACAAGGTTTCAATAGAAGGGCATTCCTATTCTGCCCAGTATCTTTGGAATGAACTGAACTGTGTAAACGCGAACCGCAGCCATCAGTGTGTGGACATTCTGGAGGCCAATCCTTCCGCGAACGGCAAGTACTCCAGCCGCAGTGACAGTGGCGGCGGCAATACGGATATATTCTTTCCTTATTCCAATTATCGGTCTATCACTCCCGATACCGCTCAGAAGCTGAAGTTCTGGAATGGCGACGTGGCGGATGTCACCATTACTAATATTGCCATTTCCGGGACGGATGTCACCATGACGGTTTTTGCCGGAGGTGTGGAGGCAGTCCCTCCTGTGGTCAAGGCTCTGGAAATCGCCCGTTTCCAGGATGCCGCGATTGTCAGCTTTGCTTCCAGCCGCGAATTCGATGGCGAGGCCTATGTCCGCTATGGCTTGAGCGGCAAGAACGATAAGACAAGGATTTCTGTGCTTCCATATGAATCCGGTAAATATGCAGTGGTAATCGAGGAACTTGCTCCCAAGACTTCGTATGAAGTGCAGATCAACTTCGTTCTTGATGGAATCGAGGGAGAACAGACATCAAACAGGTTCATGACCCTGTCCAATCTGGACGAAGCATATCCGTACATTTCATTCAGGGATGTGCCACGTACCGCAGACGGCGTGATAAGCAGGGGAACCAGGATACCGCTGCGTATCGGTGGAATCTCCGGCTATGACGGCGTTGCGTGGTCTCTTGACGGTGAAGAGATCGGGGTCGGGCCGGACTGCTATTATACTACGGAGCGCTCAGGGCGGCTCAGGGCGGATATCGCTTTCAAGGACGGTTCCCACGAGATTATTGTCAAAGAATTGGTTGTAAGATGATGAAATTCCATACATATCTTATTATATGCGCGGCAGCAGTTGCCGTGCTCTCATCCTGCGGAAAGGATATGGCGGCCCAGGAACAGTTCCAGGGCGTATGTCAGGAAGCCGGACTGACCATCGGCGGCTCCCAGACCTATGAGTTCAGCACGGCTTCTGTACAGATGAGCTTCAATGAGTCAAAGAAGCAGTTCCGTGTGTTCGATGACGGCATGAGGAATTATTATGTGGTGACAGTCGATAAGATTCCTTCAGGGGAGGGGTCAGCTTTCACGGCAGACCTGGTCTGGACCACTGCAACCGATGTACGCAAGCGTTCAGGTGTCAAGTTCAAGGTTATCGGAGTTTCGCAGGATCTTCTGTGGTGCTGGAACAAGAAAGACGACATAGGTGTCGTCGTTCGTCTGGCCAGGTAGGTGCCGGCATGAAATAAAAAAAGAGCTGAAAGCGTTTGCTTCCAGCTCTTTTTATTGTGCTGCGAGTATTACTTGCTAGCCTCTACAGATACCTTGCGGAACTCCTTGAGGGACTTCATAAGCTCGAGAGCAGCCTTGCGTGCACGTGCACCGGCAGCCTTGTTACCCTTCTCTACCTGAGCGGCAGCGTCCTTCTGGAAAGCAGCGATCTCTGCGTTGATCTTTTCAACAAGCTCTTTCATGATGATTAGCGTTTTAAATTATTATTAGTACTAAAAATGTGTTTTCTCGTCAAAAACTTGCGCAAGTTACTAAAAACCAAGTGAAAAACAAATTTTCTGCATAAAAATTCGCTATTTGGTCTTTGCGTTGAGTGTCGTCATGGCCCTGTCGGGACCTGCAGTGGCGAAAGTTTTGCACGCGTCGATGACTTTTTTTGCCAATTCCGGCATCTGGGCCATCTCCTCCTCGGAAAGTTTACCGAGCACATAATCGATCTGCTGTCCGCGGCTGAACTCATTTCCGATGCCCATCCTGATCCTTGGATACGCTTCGCTTGAGAGCAGTTCGTTGATGTTGTTCAGGCCGTTGTGACCGCCTGAACTTCCGCTTTTGCGCATGCGCAGTGTGCCGAATGGCAGATTGAGGTCATCGCAGACCACGATTATGCTCTCGATGGGAACATTGACCTCGTTCATCCAGTACCTCACGGCCTTGCCGCTGAGGTTCATGTAGGTTGACGGCTTGAGAAGAGTGAACTTGCGACCCTTGAATGAGACTTCTGCCGTGTCGCCGTAGCGACCTGTCTTGAAAAGAATATTGGATGCCTGAGCCCAGGCATCCAATACCATAAATCCCATATTGTGTCTTGTGTTCACATACTCGGCGCCGATATTTCCTAATCCGACTACCAGGTAGTTGTTCATAAGACCGATATGTCAGGCCTGATTACGCGTTCTTGCTTGCGCGGGTAGCGAGGACAGCGCAGATGATGGTAACCTTAGGAGAAACGATGGTAACGTTCTCAAAGCTGAGGTCGCCGGCTACGATGCGCTTGCCGATCTGGAGGCTGGTAACGTCAACGACGAGCTCGTCTGGAAGATTTGCAGGAAGTGCGCTGATCTTGAGCTTGCGTACAGATACCTTGAGCTTACCACCGAGCTTGACACCCTCTGAGTGACCGGTGATGCGTACAGGAACTGCGATGGTCACTGGCTTGTCCTCAGCAACTGCGAGGAAGTCTACGTGGAGAGCCTCGTCGGTTACAGGATGCCACTGAGCCTCGTGAAGGATGCATGCATACTTCTCGCCATTGTCGAGTACGAGGTCGATGATGTAAGAGTTAGGGGTGTTGGTTACGGTCTTGAGATCCTTTGCGTCAACGGTGAAGAGAACGTTCTCGATTCCGTTTCCATAGAGGTTACAAGGTACGAGACCTTCTCTGCGGATTGCCTTTACGGCTGCCTTGTTGCCAACCTGACGGAGCTGGCCTTTGAGTTCAATGTGCTGCATTGTTGTTAAAAATTAAAATGTGTTACTCATCCCTGGACGGGCCAGGGACCCATTGCACCAAAAGGCTCGGGGCCTTTTTAGCGGCTGCAAAGATAGAAATTATTCGCTGAATGGCAAATTATTTGACAAATTCTGTAACTGTATTCCAAGCCAGAGGCCCATAAGCGGCTTTTGTCCTGCCGTCGCCTTCTGCGGGAAGGTAGCTGCTGAGACCGCAGTAGGTATTGATCTTGAATCCGTTATATCCGTACATGAAGGCTGGTGTGGCGGCTTTGTATGGTACACATTTCTCCAGGGCGCTGTCCAGCCTGGCGAGCTCCTCGGCGCTGGCGCCGGCCTTGACGATTATGTCGCGGAGATCGTAGAAGCAGTTGAAGTCATAGCGGTGGAACTGCTGTATGCCGGAGCCCTTGAGCATCCTGATCTTGTCCCTGTGTGCTTCGAAAATGTCCTTGCAGACAGCCGCAAGCTCATTCATATGCCTGCAGTCCACCATCGTGATGGTTGCGGACTGGTTCACGCCGGTCCTGTTGCGGTACTGCTCGAAATAATCTTCAGCTACGGACTGAACATTTGTACTGCTGTCGAAGAGATGCTCGAAGAGAACTTTGTAGTTGAATCCGTCTGAAAGGACTTCTGCAGGGGAGAATACTATTCTGTCGCAGACGTCCTTCAGTTCGTAGGCCACTTCCACGCAGCCCATCAGGCAGCAATCGAAGAGTATGCTGCTGAGGTGCATTGGAATGGACTTCGCGAATTTGCGCAGATCCATCTCGTAGACCTGGTAATTGCCCTTTGTGCCGATCCTGGTCTCTCCCAGTGTCTTTGTTCTCGGTTCTCCCGGGGCCAGCCTGCGTTCCTCATGGGTGAACGGACCTTCGGACCAGTAGTCCAGAGGCATGCTCATGGCAGAATTCTCTGTGTAGCTGTTGCCGGAGGTGTCGAAGGTGTAGTATCCGGCGGGGAGCCATCCTGTGGCATGGGAGGAGAACAGCAGGTGGTACTCCTTTGCAGGGAAGTGGTTCCTGACATATGTCAGTACCTCTTTCGCATTGTCTGACGAGGTCGAAACGGTCACATCATTCCAGACCTTCAGGGTGTCCCTTACGGCTTTCCCTTCCTTGCTGTAGGCCTGGATGAGGACCGGGTTGGACGGATTGTCGTATGTGCTGCTGACATGCTGGCCGTAGATGAGAAGCACGTCGTCGTCTCTGTTCAGCCCCGGAAGTTTCGCCTTCATCATGTCGTCGATGTCCTCCTTCAGGTCGAAACTCAGGGAATTGAATCCGCAGGACATCACGATCAGAACCCTGCGTGTCTCCTGGTTGGCAGGCCTGGAAATGGGAGTGCCGGTTGACACGGACTCGGAATTGGGATGATTGAATTCGGGATCCTTGCTGCAGCCCAGGACGGTTGCGGCGAGGATGCCTAGCATGAAGATAAAGCGTTTCCTTGATCCAATCATGTCGCAAAGATAAGTTTTTTATCGTATTTTTGCAGTCCGTTGTATAGGCTATACATTATTTATATATGAACAGACTAGTGAAAATCATCGCAATTGCCGGTGCCGCAGCGGCAATGAGTTCCTGCGGTTCCAAGGACAGCAAGGAGTTCAAGTATCTGATCGACGAGTTCGCCGATCTCAAAGTTATGAGATACCAGGTTCCGGGCTGGGATGGCCTCAGCCTCCAGCAGAAAGAGTATGTCTACCATCTTGCAGAGGCTGCTAAGTGGGGCCGTGACATCTACTGGGACCAGAACTGCCGCTACAATCTCCAGCTCCGCAAGGCGGTTGAGAACATTCTCGAGAACTATGAGGGAGACCGCCAGTGTGCTGAGTTCGAACAGTTCACGGTCTACGCCAAGAGGCTCTTCTTTGCAAACGGCATCCATCATCACTATGCAGAGGATAAGTTCTTCCCAGAGTGCTCACAGGAGTATTTTGCCAGCCTTCTTTCTGCCGTAGGTGCTCAGGATACCGATCTTCTTCTCAAGGTGGTCTATGATCCGGAGTTCCTCGCTCACCGCAAGACCAGCGAGGGCGACATCGTACTTGGTTCAGCCGTCAATTTCTACGATGGCGTGACCCGTGACGAGGTGGAGAAGTACTATGCTTCCATCGCTGACCCTAAGGATCCATGCCCGGTTTCATACGGCCTCAATACCAAGGTCGTGAAGGGCGCAGACGGCGTCATCCGCGAGGAAGCCTGGAACATCGACGGCGCCTATGGCCCTGCGATTTCCAAGATTGTTGAGGAACTTGAAGCTGCCGCTGCCGTTGCCGAGAACGAGGCTCAGAAGAAGTACATCGCCTCTCTCGTGGCCTACTACCGTACCGGCGACCTTCGTCTCTGGGACGAGTACAACATCGAATGGCTTCAGGATACCGTCGGCGTGGTCGATTTCGTGAACGGTTTCGTCGAGGATTACAACGACCCTCTCGCACGCAAGGGTGCTTGGGAGTCTCTCGTGAACTTCAAGGATGAGGAGGCTTCCCACCGCACCGAGGTTCTCAGCGCCAATGCACAGTGGTTCGAGGATAATTCACCGGTGGATTCACGTTTCAAGAAACCGGTTGTAAAGGGTGTCAGCGCCAAGGTTATCAATGTCGTATGCCTTGCCGGTGACAGCTATCCTGCAACTCCTATCGGTATCAACCTTCCGAATGCGGACTGGATTCGCCGCGATTACGGCTCCAAGTCAGTTACCATCGCCAACATAACCAGTGCCTACGATTGCGCAGCCCAGGAATCTCCGAAGAGCACTTTGACCGAGTTCGCCTATGACGAGGAGGAAGTCGCGATGGCAAAGAAGTATCTGTCCATTACCGACAACATCCACACCGACCTCCACGAGTGCCTCGGCCATGGTTCAGGCCAGCTTCTCCCGGGAACTTCTCCAAATGCGATGGGCGAGTACAGCTCAACTCTCGAGGAGACCCGTGCCGACCTCTTTGGCCTCTATTATATGGCTGATCCGAAACTCGTCGAGCTTGGCATACTCCCTGACGGCGAAGCATACAAGGCTATGTACGCCAACTACATCCGCAACGGCCTGATGGTGCAGTTCTCCCGTGTGGAACTCGGCAAGCAGAACACCGAGGCACACATGCAGAACCGCAAGCTTATTGCAGAGTGGTGCTATGAGCATGGCCAGAACATGGATTATTGCGACGAAGACGGCTGCCGCCTTATCAATGTCATCGAGAAGGTGCAGAAGGACGGCAAGACCTATTTCGTCGTTAAGGAATACGGTGCTCTCCGCGAACTTTTTGGCAATCTCCTCGCCGAGATTCAGAGAATCAAGTCTGAGGGTGATTACGCCGCTGGAAAGGCTCTGGTGGAGAAGTACGCGGTCAATATCGACCCTGAACTCCACAAGGAAGTTCTCGACCGCTACGCAGCTCTCCAGCTCAAGCCTTACGGCGGCTTTGTGAACCCTACCATCGTACCTGTGGAGAAGAACGGCAAGGTAGTTGACTACAAACTTGACTACACCGAGGGTTACCTTGAGCAGCAGCTTAACTACGGCCGCAACTACAGCGCGCTCTAGAAAATGTATGAATAAGAAAATAGCCTCTGGTCTTCCAGGGGCTATTTTTTGTTTCTCGGATGATGTGCCAGAATGGTTTCGTTCCAGACGTCGGAGCGCAGGTGGGTGTAGATCTCGGTCGTGAGAATGCTTTCGTGGCCGAGCATCATCTGCACGAAGCGCAGGTCCGCGCCGTTCTCCACCAGGTGGGTGGCGAAGGAATGGCGGAATGTGTGGGGCGAGATTTCTTTTGTGATGCCGGCGAGCAGGGCCTGTTTCTTGACCATGTTGAAGATGGACACCCGGCTTAACTGACCGCCGTTCTTGTTCTGGAACACTATGTCCGATCCGGGATCAGGTGCCACGCTGGAATAGTTCCGGATAGCCTCGGCGGCCATTTCTCCCAGCGGGACCAGACGGCTTTTGCTGCCCTTGCCGAATACCTTTATATATCCGTCTTTGAAAAAAATGTCCGAGTATTTCATGCTCGAGGCTTCGGACACCCGCAGGCCGCAGCCGTAGAGAACTTCGAGTATGGCGCGGTCACGGAGGCCGTTCCAGCTGGAGGTGTCGACCGAGTCTATGATAGCCGTCACCTCTTCCAGCGATAGTACGGCAGGGTGGTATACATCCAGTTTCGGCATATCCACCTTGGCGGAGGGATCCTCGGCTATTTCATTCTCGCGCCGCAGCCAGCCGTAGAAAGAACGGATGGCACTCAAGGCACGGGACTGTGACCTGGCTGATTTGAATCCGTGTTCGAGAACGTACTTCTCGATGTCTTCGTTGGTCGCATCATAATAGTCTTTCGGGGCGATCCAATCGAGGAAGGTTTTTACATCAGAACAATAGGAAGCCACCGTGTTCGGCGACTTCCTGCAATCGTATTGGAGATATTCCCTATAGTCGTTGAGATCCAGCATCAGCGGCCTTCATTCTTGATGGCTTCGTTGTAGCAGTGGCGGCAGAGAGGCTCGTAGATATCTTTCTCTCCAAGCACTACCAGCTGAGAACTGCTGGAAAGACGGTGCGAGTGCTGGGCAGGGCTGCCGCATTTGACGCAGATGGCATGAACCTTCTGTACATCTTCGGCTATGGCCATGAGCGCAGGCATTGGACCGAAAGGCTTGCCGAGGAAGTCGGTGTCAAGGCCGGCGGCGATAACGCGTATCCCGTTGTCAGCGAGTTCCTGGACCACTTCGAGTATGCATGGATCAAAGAACTGTGCCTCGTCGATGCCTACTACTTCCACCTTGTCCGCGATGGCCTGGAGCATCAGCTTCGGATCGTTGATAGGGGTTGACGGAATCTTGTGGGCGTCGTGGGATACGACTTCCTTCTCTGAATATCTGACATCAATGGCCGGCTTGTAGATCATTATTTTCTGCTTGGCGAACTGCGCCCTTTTCATCCTTCTGATGAGTTCTTCGGTCTTGCCGGAGAACATTGAACCGCATATCACCTCTACGGAACCCGATTTTTTATAATTTTCTAAAAACATTGTTGTATTTTTGTACTTGCACTTTTGCAAATGTAGACAATTATTGCCGTATGAAAAAGACGCAGGAAGAAATTTTGAACGAAATCAGAGCGCAGATTTCCGTGCTCCGTGTGACACTGAATACCCTTGAAGAGAAGCTTGCCTTGCTCGAGAACGTAGAGGCCCCGGCACCTCAGCCGGCACCGGTACCTGAACCAACTCCGGCTCCTGCGCCAGCTCCAGCCCCGGCACCAACCCCGGCACCTGCTCCTGCGCCAACGCCTGTTCCTGCTCCGGAACCTCAGCCTGCACCGGCTCCGGCTCCTGAACCTCAGCCTGCACCGGTCAAGGATACTTTGGCCGAGAGCATCGAACCGGCAGCAACCTTCAATGAGATGCAGGCTGCAAACCTCAAGATGAGCGTCGGTGACATGATGACAGAAACGGAAACGTGGAGGACCGCTATTCCTGGTACTCCTGTCAAAGACGTGGCGAATGCATTCTCCCTGAATGACCGCATACTCTTCACCCGTGAGCTCTTCGCATCTGATTCCGATCTCTTCCAGGATGTTGTCTCCAGGATAAATGCAGCAGAGGGTTTCGAGTCTGTGGTAGCCATGATAACGGATCGTTTCCCAGAGTGGAAGATGAATTCGGACACAGTATTCCGCTTCATGATGGCCGTAAGGCGCAAGGTAGACGTCAGGTAATGGCTGGAAAACTTTACATAGTACCGACGCCTGTCGGCAACCTCGAGGATATGACCATGCGCGCCATCAATGTGCTGCGCGAGGCCGACCTCATTCTGGCTGAGGATACCCGTACCAGTTCCGTGCTGATGAAGCATTTCGACATTCATGGCCGTCTGGAGTCGCACCACAAGTTCAACGAGCACAAGACCTCGGAGATGATCAAGGAGAGGATTCTCCAGGGCCTCAATGTGGCTCTCGTCAGCGATGCCGGCACCCCGGGCATATCCGATCCAGGCTTCCTGCTGGCCCGCACCTGTGCAGCGGAGGGTATAGAGGTGCAGACGCTCCCGGGAGCAACTGCCTGCATTCCTGCCATCGTAAGCAGCGGACTTCCGTGTGACCGTTTCTGCTTCGAGGGTTTCCTGCCTGTAAAGAAAGGCCGCCAGACAAGGCTCAAGGAACTGGCTTCAGAGCCCCGTACCTTGATAATATATGAGTCTCCTTACCGTCTGGTGAAGACTCTAGATCAGCTTGCTGAGTATTTCGGCGCGGATAGGGAGTGCTCTGTGGCGAGGGAGATTTCCAAGATTCATGAGGAGCACCGCAGGGGATCTCTTGCAGAGGTATCCGCCTGGTTCAAGGAACATGAGCCAAAGGGAGAGATCGTCCTTATTGTGGCGGGTGCACCGTCGAAGAAGCATCGCCGCGACGAGGACGGCGAAGAATAGATACATTCAAGCAATTCAAGATAGATGGAGCGGGAGCGTGTGGTGAAAGATGAAAGAAAAGAAAGATGAGGAGGGTCAGAAGGCTCTTTTCAACTCCTTCAGGGCTGGAGTGATCGCCCTGGTGTTCCTGTTGCTGGGCTTCCAGCTGGCCTTGTTTGTGCACAAGGCTGCCGAAACCCGGATTCTTGCAAACAGGGACCGGCCTGACACCGTTTATGTAGCCAGGCTGCCGGGTTCTGACGGCAATGGAACTGTTTCCCATGCTTCCGGTCGCAATGCTGACAGTGGGGAAAGCCGGGGAGGGGGAAAGTCTTCATATCGCCGCCCGGCCCCTCATTCTGCAAAGGTCGAGAAAATACGTCAGGAACGTCCTCCGAGGCAGGTTGAGAATTTCCGTTTCGATCCGAATACGGTCAGCCTCGAGGATCTGGTGCGACTGGGGTTTTCTCCCAAGCAGGCCGAGTCAATAGACAATTACCGTCAGAAGGGTGGCCGCTTCCGCCGAAAGGAGGATTTCCAAAAGTCTTTCGTGGTCGCGGACTCTGTATATCAGCGTCTGGAGCCGTTTATTCATATCCCAAAACTGGATATCAACAGGGCTGATTCTGCGGCATTCGATGCTTTGCCGGGAATAGGCCCGTGGTTCGCTTCGAAGATGGTGTCCTATCGGGAACAGCTGGGAGGCTATTCCTGCAAGGAACAACTGATGGAGATATATCATTTCGACAGGGAAAAGTACGACGGACTGAAGGACCTGGTTACAGTTGGTCGCTGCGAGCCTTTCCGGCTGTGGACACTGCCGGCAGATTCATTGAGGCTGCACCCATACATCCGCGATTGGCGTCTGGCGCGAGCTATCGTCCTGTACAGAGAAAACAATCCCCGCGACCTGCTGACCGTGGACGGCCTTGAGGCTGCGGGGATATTGGAACATGATGCTGCAGACAAGCTTCGCCGCTGCATCATTGCAGAACCGTGATTTACTTGGAGTACTTGGCGCTCTGCTCTTTGATCAGTTCATCGAGGACTCCCTCGTCGAAGTAGTTGATCCTCATCGCTCTCTTAACATCTGCGAGAGTCTGGGCTGCCACAGCTCTTGCAGCTTCGGTACCCTTGCGGAGGACTTCATAGACATATGGGATGTTCTGCTCCAGCTCATGCCTGCGGGCCCTGATAGGCTCAAGGGTGTCGTTGAGCACGGCTGCGAGGAAGTTCTTCACCATCATATCGCCGAGGCCGCCCTGGCGGTACTGGTTCTTGACTTCGTCGAGGCTGTGGAACTCGAAGGAAGCCTTGCGGCCTACGAAGCAGGATGCGAACTTGTCGAAATGCTCAGGCTTGCAGAATGCGTCGAGGTAGGTGAAGACTGTGTTGCCCTCGACCTTTCCCGGGTCGCTCACTTGGAGGTGGTTAGGGTCGGTGAACATGCTCTTTACCTTTGCATTGACCTCTTCGGCGGAGTCTGAAAGGTAGATGCAGTTGCCGAGGGACTTGCTCATCTTGGCCTTGCCGTCGGTACCTGGAAGACGGAGGCAGGCTGCGTTGTCAGGCAGCATGATTTCCGGCTCCACGAGAACCTCTCCATAGGTGGAGTTGAACTTGCGCACGATCTCGCGGGTCTGTTCGATCATAGGCTCCTGATCCTCACCTACAGGCACTGTGGTTGCTTTGAAGGCGGTGATATCGGCTGCCTGGCTGATAGGGTAGCAGAAGAATCCTACAGGTGTTCCGGCCTTGTTGGCGTTTTCGTCTGAAGACTCGCTGAAGCCTCTCATCTGGATCTCTGCCTTCACGGTCGGATTCCTCTGGAGCCTCTGTACTGTGACGAGGTTCTGGTAGAAGAAGTCCAGCTCGGTGAGTTCACTGATCTGCGACTGGATGAAGAGATTTGACTTCTCCGGATCGAGACCTGCGGAGAGATAGTCGAGAGCGACTTCGATGATGTTCTGGCGAACTTTCTCAGGATTGTCGGCGTTGTCGGTCAGTGCCTGGGCGTCGGCAATCATGATGAATATCTTTTCGAACTGGCCGCTGTTCTGGAGCTCGACCCTTCTGCGGAGCGAGCCAACATAGTGGCCGATATGGAGCCTTCCTGTCGGACGGTCACCTGTAAGAATGATTTTTCCCATTTGCTTTTATTAAGGTCTTTAGCAGTCCTTCATCTCAGCGAGTGCGGCACGGATTGCAGCCTCGATTTCGTCGCAGAGCTCTACATTGTCGGTAAGGAACTGCTTCACAGCCTCACGGCCCTGTGCGAGCTTGCTGTCATTGTAGCTGAACCAGCTTCCGCTCTTGTGGATGATGTCGAGCTCCACTGCCAGGTCGATGACCTCGCCTACATGGCTGATGCCCTCGCCGAACACGATGTCGAACTCTGCCTTCTTGAATGGAGGGGCGACCTTGTTCTTCACGATCTTGACCTTGGTGCGGTTTCCGAGAGCCTCGTCGCCGTCCTTGATCTGGGTGGTCCTGCGCACATCGACACGGACTGATGCGTAGAACTTGAGGGCGTTGCCGCCGGTAGTGGTCTCAGGGTTGCCGAACATCACGCCGATCTTGTCGCGCAGCTGGTTGATGAAGATACAGCAGGTGTTTGTCTTGCTGATGTTTGCGGTGAGCTTGCGGAGGGCCTGGCTCATCAGACGGGCGTGGAGACCCATCTTTGCGTCACCCATCTCGCCTTCGATCTCGGCCTTAGGGGTGAGGGCTGCCACGGAGTCGATGACGATGATGTCGATCGCGCCGGAGCGGATGAGGTTGTCTGCGATCTCGAGGGCCTGTTCGCCGTTGTCCGGCTGGGAGATGAGAAGGGTCTCGAGGTTCACGCCGAGATTCTTCGCATAGGTTCTGTCGAACGCGTGCTCCGCATCGATGATGGCAGCGATTCCGCCGCCTTTCTGCGCCTCTGCGATTGCATGGATCGCGAGAGTGGTCTTACCGCTGGATTCAGGTCCGTAGATCTCGATTATCCTGCCACGGGGATAACCACCGATTCCGAGTGCGTGGTCGAGGGCGATGGAACCGCTCGGGATGACTGACACATCGAACTTTGGCTGATCTCCCAGCTTCATGATCGTTCCCTTTCCGTAATCCTTCTCGATCTTGTCGATCGTTGCCTGGAGAGCCTTGAGTTTAGAGGCGTTGAGGTCTGTGTTTTCTACTTCTTTTGCCATGTCTTTAATTTGTTTTTGGTTTGATTGCGGGCCTGAACCGCACAATCGCAAATATACTACTTTTTTGTTAGTTTCCTTTGAAATAACGGTGCAAAGATAAAGGGTTGATGTGCCAAACCACGGCACATTGTAAAAAATATTTAGAAATTTCTTAAATTTGCTTGCTATACTTGACAGATATGAAGAAAAAACTCCTTGGAATGACTCCTGACGAACTGAAGGAAGTCGCACTCGAGTGCGGACTGCCTAAGTTTGCCGCCTCTCAGATCGCGAACTGGATGTATGTACGCAAGGTCCGCAGCATCGACGAGATGACCAACATCAGCAAGGCCGGCAGGGAAGCACTCAAGGATAAATACGATCTTGGTGTAGTTCCTTACATCGGATTGGCAGAATCTTCGGACGGAACCAAGAAATATCTATTCCCGTTCGAGTCGAAGGAAAGCAGCGCGATCGAGGCGGTAATGATTCCAGACGATGACCGCGCGACTCTCTGTGTGTCCAGCCAGTCGGGCTGCAAGATGGCTTGCAAGTTCTGCATGACAGGCCGCCAGGGCTTCCACGGAAATCTGGATGCCGCAGACATCCTCTCCCAGTTCATCGCCGTGGATGAAGCCCATAAGCTGACGAACACCGTTTTCATGGGCATGGGCGAGCCTCTTGACAACTACGATAATGTGAAGCGTGCCATAGATGTACTGACTGCGGACTGGGGCTTCGGTTGGAGCCCGAAGAGGATAACTGTGTCTACGATCGGTGTGCTTCCGAACCTGCGCCGCTATCTCGACGAATGCCGCTGCCACCTGGCAGTCAGTCTCCATAATCCTTTCCCGGAGGAGCGTGAGAGCATGATGCCGGCCCAGAAGGCTTGGGACATCAACAATGTGCTCGGACTGATCAGGGAATATGACTTTACCGGACAGAGGCGCGTAAGCTTCGAATATACCATGTTTGCAGGTTTCAATGATGACAAGCGCCACGCTGATGCGCTCGCACGCCTGCTCAAGGGAATGGAGTGCAGGGTGAATCTCATCCGCTTCCACCAGATTCCGGATTTCCCATACGGCTGCCCGACACAGGCGGTGATGGAGATGTTCAGAGACAGATTGTCGCGCCAGGGCGTGACTACAACCATACGCGCTTCCAGAGGCGAAGACATACTCGCGGCCTGCGGTATGCTCGCCGGGAAGCATGCAGAAAAGAACAGACAGCAATGAAAAGATTCTTAACCGTTTTTTCAGTCCTGCTGACCTTGCTCCTTCCGTCTGTGGGAGCGTCGGCATACGGAATAGACCCTGTCAGGGATTCCGTGGAGGTGGCGAAGTTCCGTCACAGGATGGACTCCATACGACAGCACAGACCGGTTGTGGCGCTAGTACTCAGCGGCGGCGGAGCAAAGGGCGCTGCCCATATAGGCGTGATACGCCGCCTGGAGGAACTGGACATACCGGTCGATATGGTGATCGGTACCAGTATGGGTGGCCTCGTGGGAGGTATGCTCAGCCTGGGCTATGCCAGCGAGGAGATGGAACGCGTGGTAACCGGTGCTGACTGGTCTTACCTCATAACAGACAAGATGCCCCGCGAGACCAAGTCTCTCAAGGAGGTGAAATACCGCTCGCAGCATCACATCATGATTCCATTCTGGTATCAGAAGGAGCACTTCAAGGACATAAAGGAACAGGCTTATCAGCAGGAAGGACAGCCGAGGAAATATGCGCCTATGGCTTTCGGGGCGGTAAATGACAAGAAGGGTCTTTTCGAGGATAACATCTGGGAGAGCCTGCCTGAGAGCTATGTACGCGGCCAGAATGTGACCAACCTCATCAACAGCCTTTCAGTGGGCTACGCCGACACCCTGGACTTCGTGGATCTGCCGATTCCGTTCTGCTGTGTCGCGTCCGACATGGTAAGTTTCAAGGCAAAGCACTGGTATGAAGGCAAACTCGCACCTGCACTGAGGTCGACCATGTCCATTCCTATCCTCTTCGCTTCTGTCAGGACAGACGGCATGGTGCTGGTGGACGGAGGCATGAGGGACAACTATCCGGTCGGTGCTGCAAAAGAGCTGGGCGCCGACATAATCATAGGCGTGGAGCTTTCCGACGCCAAGGTGTCCTATTCCGAAGTGAACAACCTGGCCGACATACTCTACCAGGGCATTGATATGCTGGGTGCTGATTCCTTCGCCCACAACGAGAATGCGGCAGATGTCAAGATCAAGCCTGACCTTCACGAGTACAACATGCTCAGTTTCGGCGAGGAAAGCATTCCTATCATCATCAAGAGAGGTTATGATGCTGCCGTTGCTGTCGATTCTGCACTCGTGGCACTGAAGGGCAGGGTAGGATCGGACCCTCTCACATTCCAGGCACGCAGGGCAACCAATATCAACGAACAGTATGTACGCATCAATGAGGTCGAGATAACCGGTGTCACCCAGAAAGAGGAGGACTGGCTGATGAAGAAGATCGGTGTGGTGCCCGGAGGCCTTGTGAACCGCATGAAGATGGAAAGGGTGGTAGCGGAAATCTGCGCAACCCAGACCTTCGAGAATGTGACCTACGAGTTTCTCGGCAGCGGCGAGCCTTACAAACTGGTGCTCCACTGTACAAAGGGTCCAATCCACCAGATAGGCCTCGGCTTGCGCTTTGACAACGAGGAGGTCGTGATCGCAAACTTCAACCTCGGTTTCAACACCAGGAAACTGCAGGGCCACCGCTTCGATTTCAATGCCAAGGTCTGCGTCAATCCATATGCCTCCCTTACCTATAGCTACGATAATCCGCTGACTCCAACCTTCAATGTGGAATTGAAGGCCGGCTATTCAGACCTCAGCCTTTTCAAACTCGGCAGCCGCACCTATGAACTCAACCCTCACAGGTTTAATTCCGACATCTGGAAGTTGAAGGCGGATCTGTTCCTGTCCAACATCCAGTGGAAGGAGTTCGACATAAAGGGAGGTATACGCGACGAATTCTTTGCCATGGGTGTGAAGGATCTGGCAAAGTACGACAGAATGTATGACATCAACCATACGACCGGCAACTATGTATCCCTTTATGCGGATGTATGGAGGGAAACCTACGACAGCTATTATTATCCGACCAAGGGCTATGTCCTGGGACTCTACTACGGCTGGACCTTTGCCGGCACCGGACCGTGGGCTGCCAGTGACAAGTTCCATAATTTCCACACGGTTGCTCTGAACGGACGTTTCATCGTTCCTACCGGTACCTTCTTCACCTTCATCCCTGCATTCAATTTCCGCTATGTCGGAAGCCGTGAGAATTACCTCAACAGGAATGATCCGTCTGCGACTCCGTCCATTCCGCTTCCGTTCATGAATATCATGGGCGGAAGTCTTGCCGGACGCTATCTGGACCAGCAGATTCCGTTCATTGGTCTCAACTTTGCGACCTGTGTGGACAATCTGATGCTCATCGGCAGGACAGACTACCAGTTCCAGCTTTCGAAGAACAACTACCTGACCGCCATAGTCAATTATGCCCGCGGCAGCCATATGTTCTCTACCATTGCAAAAGGCGACAACTATCTCGGCTTCGGTGTGGAATATGGTTACAACACCATAGTCGGCCCTATAACTGTCAATCTCCACTGGGGTGCGACAGACAGGGAGACCGACAAATGGCACGGCATTACCAAGATGCCGGGACTGTATGTAAGTTTCGGCTATAATTTCTAGGTTATGGAACAGTCGAAGGTGCTTGACAGAATGAGGCGTCTGTGCTCCAGAAGGGAGTACTGCGAAAGCGACATACGCAAGAAACTTGCGTCGGAAGAGGGGATTGATGCTGAGGCTGTCATTGCTTCCCTGAAGGCCGACAGGTATCTCTCAAACGCCCGCTATGCAGAGGCATTCGCCCGTGACAAGTCCTCCCTGGACGGCTGGGGGGCGGTCAAGATACGTTATGCGCTTGCAGCGAAGGGCGTATCGAAGGAGGATATCGACGCGGCTCTGGAGGCTATAGACAGAGGTGCTGCCGCATCGAGGCTGGAAAAGCTTGTTTCCGCAAGGTACCGTTCCCTGTCCGAAGACCCGCAGTGCCGTCTGAAGCTGCTTCGGTATGCTTTGGGGCGCGGCTATGCTTATGAAGAGGTGGAGAGCGCGGTAAGGAAAGCGATGGGCGGCGGAGACTGAAGGCCTGATGCAGCAGTGTGTATAGGCTATACGGAATTTGATGGAAGCAGGGGGCTGGCTTACCTTTGTGGAAATTGAATTGCGATGAATATGACAAAAGATGAATTCCTGTCGGTTTGCGGCAGGCTCCGCTCACAACTGGAAGTGGAGAAAGCGGCTGAAGTCCTTATGGATACCAGTCAATTGTGGATTGCGGCGATAGAATTGCTTGGGGGATACCTGGGCGAGAATGGAGCAGAATGGGTGGACAGGTGGATATTCGATACGGAATGCGGCCTGTATCCCGACCCGCTGCTGGATAATTCCAGCACGGATGAGGAATTCTGGGAATTCCTGGAACGGCAGTATTGCGGCTGAATATTTTTTTTAAACAAATAGAAAGACATGAAAGTACAGGTAATCAACAAGTCGAAGCACAACCTTCCGGCCTATGCTACACCTCTCTCTGCAGGTATGGATCTCAAGGCGGATATAGATGAACCGATAGTTATCCTGCCTATGGAGAGGCAGATCATTCCGACAGGACTTTTCATCGCCCTTCCGGAAGGCTATGAGGCTCAGATACGTCCCCGCAGCGGTCTGGCATGCAAGTATGGAATTACTGTGGCCAATGCTCCGGGCACCATCGATGCAGACTATCGTGGGGAAGTGAAGGTCTGCCTTGTGAATCTTTCCAAGGACAGGTTTGTGGTGAATCCGGGTGAAAGAGTCGCCCAGATGGTGGTTGCAAAGCATGAGGTCGTAGAGTGGGATGAGGTGGCTTCTCTGGACGAGACAGAGCGTGGAGAGGGCGGCTTCGGCAGCACCGGTACAAAATAGTCGGATATGATTGAAGCACTTTACAGCAAATATCTCGAGTGCGGCGGCCGTGTGACTACAGACAGCCGTGCAATCCAGGGTGGGGAGTTGTTCTTCGCCCTCAAGGGAGAGACTTTCAACGGCAATCTTTATGCTCTGAAGGCGGTTGAGGCCGGAGCTGCCTATGCTGTCGTTGATGACAGCTGCCCGGACGAAGATCCGAGACTTATCAGGGTTGAAAACACTCTGACAGCTCTCTGGGACCTGGCAGCCTGGCATCGCGAGCATCTGGCTGTCCCGACCGTTGTGGAAGGTGGCGTCAAGACCGGGGAAAAACGTCTTACTGTCGTCGGCCTCACAGGTACCAACGGCAAGACTACCACCAAGGAACTGATCAAGGCAGTCCTGAGTACCAGATTCAGGCTTTCTGCCACCGTCGGCAATCTCAATAATAATATAGGTGTGCCGCTTACCGTGCTCAAGTTCAATCAGGACACCGAACTTGGACTTGTGGAGATGGGGGCAAGCCACCCTGGGGATATAAGGGAACTGGTAGTGATCGCCCGTCCGGACATTGGACTGATTACCAATGTTGGGAAGGCCCATCTGCTCGGTTTCGGCAGTTTCGAGGGGGTGAAAGCCACAAAGGGAGAGCTTTATGACTTCATTGCGGAGAATTCCGCCGCAGGAGTCGGTACCGGCAGGATTTTCATCAACCAGGACAACGTCCATCTGCTCGGGATGGCGATGATGCGTCCGTCGCTTAAGACTATCCCATATGGCGTCAAGGCCCAGGATGCGCAGATTCTCGTGGCTGACGGGGAGCATCCTTTCCTCAGGATGGTCGTGGACGGGGTTCGGATCGATACCAATCTTGTGGGTGCCTACAATGCTGACAATGTGATGGCTGCGATTGCTGTCGGGCGCTATTTCGGTGTCAGCCTGGAGGATGCGGCTGCAGCAATATCCGCCTTTGTGCCTTCTAACAACCGGTCCCAGATGAACCGCACAGAGCGGAATACCTTGATCGTGGATGCCTACAATGCCAATCCGAGCAGCATGACTGTGGCCCTGGAGAATTTCTCCATGGTGGCAGCTTCCTGCAAGATCGCCCTTCTGGGGGATATGCGTGAGCTTGGTGCAGAGTCGCTTGATGAGCATCGCCGTATCTACGACATGGTACAAAGCTACATCTCCGAGGGGAAAATCACGAGGGCTTTCTTTGTGGGAGAGGAGTTTGGTAAGGTCATCTCCGAAGCCGGAAGGGAAGGTGAGTCTTATCCTGACTCACAGACACTTGCAGAAGTTCTGAAGACCATGGATATAAAGAACGCGACCCTTCTTATCAAAGGATCGCGCGGTATAAAGATGGAGAACGTTATCCCTGTTCTCTAATTACTTTACGAATCTGCGGCACACCCACTTCATCGGGATGCAGACTGCGTAGGCCAGTATTACGCCCGCGAAAGCACCTGTGATGATATCGCCGAGGAAATGCTTGGCGAGGAAAACGCGGCTGAGTGCTACCAGTGCCGCCCAGACAAACATAAAGACGGTGAAAGACACTCCGAGCAATCTGGGGTGTCTTGTCTTTTTCTCTTCAGATCTGAGTCCCCACCCAAGTGCCAGGCTGGCGCCCATTGCGAGCATGAAGCTGGATGAGGAGTGGGCGGAATAGAATCCGTAGCAGTGATTGGCGCTGGATTTGGAGATCACCTTTATTCCTCTGGCAATCATATCCTCGTCGAATGATGGCCTGAGTCTGCAGACACTATCCTTGACAAGATTGCAGATCTGGTCTGATGCGACGCATCCGATTACTATTGCCAGTACCATCAGCAAGCCTTTTTTCCAACCGAGTTTCCATATGAGCAGCGCAATTATCGCCAGGTACAGAGGAATCCACACCTTGGTCTTGGACATGAAAATCCAGAAGGCGTCGCAGGTGCCGGCAGTGTTGATTGCCAGGGTAAGCGTCTTGTCAAGGGCTTCGAGTCGTTCCAGCATAGCTATTCTGCGTCAGTATGGAGTGCGTCCCAGAGCATTGTCTTGAGCTGGGTGAGGTTTTCGCCGGAAACTGACGAGAAGAAGAGGTGAGGCACATCAGTCGGCAGCATAGGCTCAATCTCCCTCTTCATCTGTTCGTCGAGCATGTCGGACTTCGAGATTGCAAGCACCCTGGTCTTGACGAGGAGTTCCGGATTGTACATCCTGAGTTCGCCGAGAAGAATGTCGTATGCCTTTGCGAAGTCGTCGGTGTCGGCCGGGATGAGGAAGAGCAGGATGGAGTTTCGCTCTATGTGTCTGAGGAATCTCAGACCGATGCCCTTGCCCTCATGTGCGCCTTCAATGATGCCCGGGATGTCGGCCATGACGAAAGACTGGTCGTCGTAATAGCGTACGATGCCAAGGTTAGGCTCAAGGGTTGTGAAAGCATAGTTTGCAATCTTCGGCTTCGCGGCGGTTATGGATGCCAGCAGGGTAGACTTGCCTGCATTAGGGAAGCCTACGAGTCCGACATCTGCGAGCAGCTTCAGCTCGAGTATGAACCAGCCTTCCTGGCCGGGCTCTCCTGGCTGTGCGTAGCGCGGGGTCTGGTTTGTGGCAGACTTGAAATTGTTGTTGCCGAGGCCGCCGCGGCCGCCGGGAAGGAGGATCTTCTCTTCTCCGGCCTCCACGAGCTCCATCAGGATCTCTCCGGTCTCTGCGTCCTTTGCCACGGTGCCTACAGGTACATCGAGGATTATGTCCTCTCCGTTCTTTCCCTTGCACAGCGCACCGCTTCCGCCTTCACCGTTCTCCGCCATGATGTGCTTGCGGTACTTGAGGTGGATGAGAGTCCAGAACTGAGGGTTTGCGCGAAGTATGATGTGACCGCCTCTGCCGCCGTCACCTCCGTCGGGACCGCCCTTGGGAACATATTTCTCTCTTCTGAGGTGCATTGAACCTGCTCCGCCGTTGCCTGAGCGGCAATACACTTTCACGTAGTCTATGAAGTTGCTTTCTGCCATAATCATTTTTGTTGCCGCGCAAATATAGTTATTTTTGCACAGTTATGCAGTATGTGTTCACAAAGGATACCCTGGCAGAGAAGTTCCAGGTCTATAACGAACAGTTTTTCGACGGGGAACTGGCAGTGCCGCGATTCCGCGTGGGCCGCGGTGCCCGTCTGCTCGGCAGCTTCGGCAGGGGAGTGCTGACAGTATCTGCATACTGGGATGTTCCTGAAGATGAGATAAACAAGGTCCTTCTGCACGAAATGATACATGTCTGGCAGGTCCAAACCCTCGGAAAAGCGGACCACGGCCGCAGTTTCAAAATCAAAGCCGCCGAGATCAACGCCGCAACAGGCTATGACATCGCCCGCCTGACTTCCCGTGAAGGCTACCAGCCCGCAATGAAACCGCGGAAGAAGGCTTCCCGCCGCCGAACCTATGTAATAAAGAAAAAATGTGCAAAAGACGGGCTTCTGCACATTTTGTTCAAATTATTCGATGACTGATGGCTAGAATGCCATGTCGCAGTAGACAGGGTAGTGGTCAGAGATGAAGTCTGTTCC
>JAKSJK010000017.1 GCA_024398095.1 Bacteroidales bacterium | reverse complement strand
GAAGAATCACACAGTCAATCCGCTGTCCTTCTGTGCAGGTGACCCGGTGAATTATTTCGATCCAGATGGGAGGGATTGGTATAGTGTTGATGATACAGGAGCGATTGTTTTTATTGAGGAACACAAGGAAGAACCGTTTGACAGACTTTATGCTTACTCATCGACTAATTCATATTCAGAACAAAAGTTTTTAAAAGTGCGGGATACGAATATTTTACCATCACTTGTGAATGGAGGCAGAGCCCCGAAAGATGTGTGTAGAATAGATATTGAGAATGTTTTTTATTTTGCGGCGAGTGTGTTCTTTCAAAGTGAGTGGGGGTTGTATTTGAATGATAGAGAGTACGCTTTAGTGACAAACAAGAAAAGAAGCGGCGTGAGTGATCCATTAAATAAGACTGTCTGGAAAATGCATTCTCATTCGGATGAACTTGATAATGAGAAGGCTGAATTGGAGTCGATGGGCTACGATTTCTATTATGCTAGCTCATTTGATTCTAAAGGACATTACATTGGCAGTGGAACATGCGATTGGTGCGAATCTCCTTATTATAATAATGATGTTTCTGAATATATACGATCTGGAGTAACTTCAATTGTTTTTTTCCCTTTCAGTGGACGAAAATATGCAATTAACAAATCGCGTATTCCAACCCCCAAAATAGTTAGTAGGCCATGGAAATGATACCTAAATTTTTCTTGCCTTTGTTGTTGACATCCATTGTTTCTTGCAATATTCGTTCATCATTCGGTTCCCCCCTTTTTAAAGATCCTCAGTTGGATAGTATTGTGCTGGATTTTTCAAAATATGGTAATTCAAAACTTAAACAAGTCGATATATGTTTTGATATTAGCCGTTGGCACCATGATGAGTATTATAAGCGTAACGTTGATACTACAATAATAGTCTGTTTTCCTGGCAGTATGGGAGGGGGACGTACGATTCCATCACGATGTTTGGGCGTTGGCTATCTGGATGGAATTAAATGTAGGATTTTCGGCTCTCAATTTGATACATTAGAATCTATAGTATCGGGTAGCAAGTTGTGGAAGCCGCTGTCTGGTCGCAGGAAGTATGGAAAAAACAGGTGTGGCTCGTATAGGACGTATTCGTATCATCGTACTTCCAAGGTTGAGTTATTGGGTTTTGATGGATTCACAGCCGATGGCATTCGACCAAGGCCTTTTAGCCCTGTCCTGTTGTACCCTCATGGCCCCATGGCTGTCTATAAAGATTCAGTTTCTGCCGATATAATCGGAAATATATCTGGAATCAATCAGTTTTCTTTTGTTTTTTTCGTTATATCTTCCAGCGAGAACAGGTTTAATGCAAATGTGTTCCTTGTTGACGAAAGTCAAGATTCAATCGGAAAAAGTGAATTGTTTTTTTTATATCGTGGATGGGTAGATAAGAGCAAAATAGGTGGATTTCTTGATTGTGATTATTATATCAATGCCAAGAATCCAATGTTGAAACTATATCTCGTCCCAGAAGAGTCTGGGGAGTATATTTCGGTGGATATTTCAGATTGTATTTATTTCACATTTTTTTCTGTTGATGACATTGAAGGTTGCGATTGGTTTAAGGTTACCGTCAATGGCCTGACGGGATGGACGCGCAATATATTTGGCTCTGGTGGCGCAGAGTATTCGTATTTGTTGCGTTATTTTCCAGATATGGGTATTGTTGAGGACAATGCGGTCGGGACGATGACAAATTTTGGTGTTGAAAAACATGTTTTACCAAATCGTCCACTGTATAGGGTATGTAAAGACGATGTCGTATATAGGGACTCATCTGCTATTGACATCATTGGACACGTTTATCAGCAAACATCAATAGCTGACTTTGTATTAGAGGTAGAAGAAGAGTCGTTAGATATGTTGAAGGTTAATGTATATATTGTGAGCATAGATGGTCAAGAAAATCTGATTTTCTTATACAGTGGTTGGATTAAACGCTAAATCATTTCCGGATCTCATCTATGATGCCATGGGGCGGCAGACCTATAGCGGCCGGGAGGACAGGTCAATTTCATATAATATCCTGAATCTGCCGTGTTATGTTGAAACCCCTGTAAGTTCTGTGAATTATTCCTATCTTTCGGATGGAAACAAGTGTGGCGTCATGGATTCATCACTCAACGGATACGAATACATAGGACCGTTCGTGTACAGCCGGGACGGGGAGAATCTGACTTTGTCCTCCGCCGACATGTCTTGCGGCCGCTTTGTTCGTGTGCCGGGTCAGGATGGGCTAGTCCCGGAATACTGGTCAATGGACTACCTCGGCAGCGTCCGTGCGAGGGATGCCGCCGGCGAGGTGAAATTCTATGACTATACGCCTTACGGAAGTTTGTGGAACACCTCTTTGCCCTCGTCCGGGGATAATCCTCATGGTTTCAACGGCAAGGAGTTCCAGAACTTTGATTCCGTGAACCTCTACGACTACGGCGCCCGCATGTACAGCCCGGTAATCCCGATGTGGACAACCCCTGACCCGCTCTTCGAGAAGAACCACACAGTCAACCCTCTGTCCTTCTGTGCAGGCGACCCGGTGAATTATGTAGACCCGGATGGGAGAAATCCTATCTATGATGAATATGGAAATTTGATTGGTACCACTGACAGTGGACTACAGGGGGATGCGATAATTGTTCCAAGGGCTGATTATAATATTTCAATGACCTCTGCGCAGGTTATGCAACTAGATATGGGTTTAGCTGGTTTGGTTAATGATGACGCATTTATGAATTTTAGCCGGAATCATTCTTCTCTTCCAACAAGACCAGATTGGGACGGCTATTTGACTTTGGATGAGGCAAATGAGTGGTATAAATCCGGTAATGGACAGAGGTTATATGTTGATCTGAGAAAAATTAATTTATCTGCCTTTCGTTCGTGGGGAGAGAAGTACGTAGGGAAGACGTATTGTTTTAATTTGCTCTATAATTTCAGTTTAAAGGATGGACTTGTATACGGAAATATTTCATTTCGCAGGTATCCTGATCATGGTGTCCGTACATTTGAAGATACATATAATTTCGATATGAAAAGTTGGGCAAATATTCTTAATTGGCCAAGAAATTTTGAAACTATAATTGGGTCTATGTATGCTGGAAAAGGAACGCCATACGATATTCATTTCTATGGGACAGCGAAGTTAAAACCTTTAGTGCCATGGCTAAAATAGGACTGACACATAAATGTATGCTTCTTGTATGCGTGTTATGCTGTGTTTCTTTATGTAATCAAGAAAAATATAATTTAGGGAAGGGCTATTATTATGTACCAGAAAATCGACATATCCTAAGTGACTTGAATTGTTATTTCTCTACAGTTTCTAAGCCTAAACCTGATATTCCTCCTGAAATAAAGAGAATAGTTTACGACAGGGATGTAATTCTCGTAATGCAGAATCCCGGAGGCCGTTATAATTGTGGTTTATATAATTGCCCATCAGTATTCCCAGGCTCTCTTGATTCAGATTACTATTGGTTGATAGACAAACGTTCTGATCAAGGTTATGGGCCGTATTTAAAAGATGATTTTACCAAAGTCTGTGACTCTCTCGGCATTCGTACTGAGAGACTGTTTTACGATACTGGAAGCGGTATCGTCCATCGTGTGAAAAGTTTAGTGATGTCTCACTGAGTCCGCAGAACGGACGCTTGGGATTCTCTGTGAAATTCACGGAGAGATTTCTATATTTGTCCTTCGAACACTAATCTATTAACTCTTTCCTATCTTTTCAAGCCTATTTTAGGGAAATTATTGAAGCTCAAGCATTCTTGAATTCTTGCAACAAGTTATTTGGAACAAACTTTGGGAAAATCAATCGATGAGATACTCTAACTGCATATTGTACAAGGCTATTCTGGTTTTTATTGCGTGCATTATGTTATCATGCACGGGAAATCAATGGGTCATTCGGAAATCAATAAGACATCAACGGATTGATTGTCCATATTGGATGATAGTACAATCTTATTTCGAAGATTATCATGCATATCCAAGCAATGTTAGCGACTTATACAACTTTGTATTAGATATGGAGTCGTATGATGGGATGGAGATATATTACGATTGTGGGGTAAAACTTGGTCGTGATGTGCCACACCAACCGCTTAGAGATGTTTTATTGACAGGCTGCGTAAATATCGTTTCATCTCAGAATCAATTCTATCTATATGACAGTAAGAATAAGGCTGGTTTCGTCATGCATGGTACAGTGATAGACCGAATCAATGAGAGAAAACGCGGAGAGAGTGCGCCTTGGGGATTGACATATAGATATTCCCCGGTTTTTTTAAACTCAAGTGGCAGGGTAATTCTAGACCTCATGGACTTTGAATTAAATGGGACTTTCCAAACAGGTATAGCTGAGATCTCAAAATCGTTTCGAAATAGCTTATGGGTTAAGACAGATGGTAGCTGTACCATTCCATTTAATGTGCATATGAAATACTCCAAGGCTAATGGCATTGAAATAATAGAGGTCCCCAACTTCACTGAAATCTATTTACGAGATGATTCTTCTCGGGTATTTTCAGAAATCGATGTAGATAATTTTAGGGCCGAAGATTTTTGCTGGGAATATTTGGCAGCTTTAGATTCTTTTTCAAGGCATTTTATTGATATGACTCCGCAAGTGAATGAGATTCGTTTTGTTCGGTGTCTTTGTTTATAGAGTGAGCCTGAACCTCGATTATAGCATCCACTATACTTCACGACGATGCCATGTTATGTGGAGTGGAGACTCTCGAAAGCTCTGTGAATTATTCCTATCTTTCGGATGGAAACAGGTGTGGCGTCATGGATTCATCACTCAACGGATACGAATACATAGGCCCGTTCGTGTTCAGCCCAATTATGTTGATGTGAGCTTCTGGAAATACAGCAATGAGAGTTCGGGGCATCACAGATGGCCTCGCGGAGCATATCCCTATGCTTCGCGGAGCGAGGACGCTGCGATGCCCCGAACTGTATCAGGAAGATTTCGTATATTTGCGCCCGCTATGAATGAACTTGACAGAACAAAGGAACTTGAGACCAAGGGCATAGGCGCGCTGCTGCTGGCTTATGCGCTTCCTTCGGTCATAAGCCAGGTGATCGCCTCGATCTACAACATCGCCGACCGTATCTTCATCGGCCAGGGCGTGGATGCAATGGCGATTGCAGGCCTTGCGATTACACTCCCCGTAATGAACATCATACACGCATTCGGATCGCTCGTAGGAGCCGGTTCGGCTGCGCGCATGTCCATCGTACTTGGCAAGAAAGACATCAATTGGGCCGAGAACATCCTTGGCAACAGCTTGCTGCTGACCTTTTTCTTCGGCGCCATCTTCCTGAGCATCTGCTATGGCTTCCTCGATGGCATTCTTGGCCTCTTCGGAGCCTCCGAACTGACCCTGCAATATGCCAGGACCTATATGCTCATCGTGCTGCCGGGCATGTTCCTCACCACACTGACCTTCAACCTCACAGGCCTGATGAGGGCGACGGGCTACCCGGTGAAATCCATGTTTATCCTCGTCGGCGGCGCGGTTCTCAACATGATCCTGGACCCTATCTTCATCTTCGTGTGCCATTGGGGCATCGCAGGTGCGGCATGGGCTACTACGATCTCTATGGCTTCCACTGCCGTGGCTGCGATCATCCATTTCTGCAAGAAGTCATCCTTCATACGTTTCCGCAGGCACGCCTGGAAACCGAGATTCTACATTTTCAAGAACATACTGCTCATAGGCATAAGCCCGTTCTCTATGAATGTGGCTGCGTCCGCAGTTGTTGCGATGCTCAACTCTCAGCTGCTGCGTTACGGTGCGGAACTCTCCGGCGTCTACGGCGAACATGCCGGTGACCTTGCCGTGGGAACTTACGGCGTGTGCAACACCTTCTGCAGCTTCATTGTGATGTTCATCATCGGAATATGCCAAGGAATGCAGCCTATCGCCGGATACAACTACGGTGCAGGACATTCGGACCGTCTGAAAGGGGTATTGATATTGGCAACGAAGGTGAATGTCTTGGTCGGTTCGGTGGGCGCCTTCCTCGGACTCGTGTTCCCGACTGCGCTGGCATCCATGTTCACCCGCGACGTCAACATGCTCCAGATGTGTACTCCGGCCATGCGCTACATGCTGGTGATGTTCCCTCTGATCGGCTTTACTATCACCAACTCGCACTTCTTCCAGTCCATCGACAAGCCTTGGGTGGCAATCACCACAAGCCTCAGCCGTCAGGTGCTGTTCCTTCTCCCGATGATCTACATCATCCCACCGATCGTAGCCGCGCTGGGAGGCCAGGGACTGACGGGGATCTGGATTTCTGTCGTCATAAGCGACATCATGGGAGCACTTCTTGCTGCAATTCTTCTATATAGCCAGCGCTATGTATTGAAAAATAACGTAACTTTAAGGACAGAAAATAACTAAACCTGATAATCATGAGCCAATTACATGTCATTGACCATCCTATGATCCAGCACAAGCTGACGATCATGCGCGACAAAAACACCCCTTCTTCAACCTTCAGAGAGCTCCTTTATGAGATTTCCCTCATCATGGGCTATGAAGTCACTCGCGACTTCCCGCTTGAGGATGTTGAGATCGAGACTCCGATGGAGAAGACGGTCCAGAAGAGGATTGCCGGAAAGAAAGTTGCCATCGTACCTATCCTCCGTGCAGGTCTCGGAATGGTGGACGGACTCAGGGCTCTCATCCCGGTTGCACGTATCGGCCATATCGGTCTCTACCGCGACGAGGTGACCCACAAGCCGGTGCCATACTACTGCAAGTTCCCTAAGGGCATCGAGAACCGCATGGTGATCGTTACCGACCCTATGCTCGCAACAGGCGGCAGCGCCTGCGACGCGCTTGATCTCATCAAGGAGCATGGATGCAAGGACATCCGCCTCATGTGCCTCGTGGCTGCACCGGAAGGCATCAAGGCGGTACAGGAGAAGCATCCTGACGTGGATATCTATGTGGCAGCAGTGGACCGCTGCCTGAACGAGAACTGCTACATCATGCCTGGTCTCGGCGATGCCGGCGACCGTATTTTCGGAACAAAGTAATATATGGCAAAGAAAAGTGTCAGAATTGCAGCATGGGTACTCGGAGTACTCGTGTTGTTTTTTGCAGGCGTCAGCTACGGCGCTGGTGCATATATGGTGAATTACGCTCTTAAGGCTGATGTCGGCACGGAGCAGGAAGACCACGACAAACTCGACAACAGGTATCCGTTCCTCATGGAGTGGGTCGACTCTCTTCAGGCTGCAGATGTGATGAAGGACACAGTCATTACTGATGACGAAGGGTTCCGCATCCGTGCATACTATGCAGAGGCTGAGCAGAATACCGGTCGCAGCGCCGTCATCGTGCACGGCTACACCTCCAACCCTATGTCAATGATGCACATCGCCAGGATGTTCCGTGATTCTCTCGGTTACAATATCCTGCTCCCTGCACTGAATTTCCACGCAGGCAGCGAGGGTGATGCAATCCAGATGGGCTGGAAGGACCGTCTGGATGTGGAGCAGTGGATTCCGATCGCACACGAAATCTTCCAGGACAGCATCATGGTTGTCCATGGCATCTCCATGGGTGGGGCAACCACAATGATGGTTTCCGGCGACGAACTCCCTGAATATGTAAAGGGCTTCATCGACGACTGCGGCTATAGTTCTGTCTGGGAACAGTTCTCCAAGGAACTCAAGGGCCAGTTCGGCCTGCCTCCATTCCCTATACTGCATTCTGCAAACCTTATCACAAAGTGCAGGTACGGTTGGGATTTCAAGACAGCATCTTCTGTGAACCAGCTTGCAAAATGCGAACTTCCTGTGCTTTTCATCCACGGTGACAACGACGATTACGTTCTCACGGAGAATGTGTACCGCAACTATGACGCAAAGGTGAACGGTTACCGCGAAATGTGGATAGCAGAGGGCTCCAAGCATGCTGAATCTTACAAGGATCACCCGGCTGAATATACTGCAGTAGTTCGTAATTTCCTTAAGAACCAGGTAGAGTAACTATGAAGACTGATATTGAAATCGCAAGAGAAGCCGTTCTGAAGCCTATCGGTGAGATCGCAGACGGTCTCGGCATAAGCAGGGAAGCACTTGAGCCTTACGGCAAATACATCGCCAAAGTCCCTTACGAACTGATCGATAAGGAAAAGATGGCTAAGAGCAAGCTGATTCTTGTCACCGCCATTACTCCGACCAAGGCCGGTATCGGCAAGACCACCGTTTCAGTAGGCCTCGCGCTCGGAATGGCAAAGAGCGGCCGCAAGGCTGTCCTGGCCCTGAGGGAGCCTTCACTTGGCCCTTGCTTCGGCATGAAGGGCGGTGCTGCAGGCGGAGGATATGCGCAGGTGGTGCCAATGGAGAAGATAAACCTTCACTTTACCGGTGACTTCCATGCAATCACTTCTGCCAACAACATGATTTCAGCCCTGCTGGACAACTACATCTATCAGCGTCGCGCCGAAGGTTTCCAGATGAAGGAGATTCTCTGGAAGAGGGTTATGGATGTGAACGACCGCTCTCTCCGCCAGATAATGACCTGCCTCGGACCTGCTTCCAACGGCGATCCTCATGAGTCAGGCTTTGATATCACCCCGGCATCAGAGATTATGGCCATACTTTGTCTGTCGAAGGATCTGGACGATCTTCGCAGAAGGATAGACAACATCCTGCTTGGCTATACGATGGATGACCAGCCGCTCAAGGTCAAGGACCTCGGCATAGGTGGAGCCATTACTGTTCTGCTCAAGGATGCCATCAACCCTAACCTCGTGCAGACCACGGAAAATACTCCTGCATTCATCCATGGCGGTCCGTTCGCCAATATCGCGCACGGCTGCAACTCTATCATAGCCACCAGGATGGCGATGACCTATGGCGACTATACAATCACGGAGGCTGGCTTTGCTGCAGACCTCGGCGCTGAGAAGTTCCTCGACATCAAGTGCCGTGTGGCAGGTCTCCAGCCGGCTCTGACTATCATCGTTGCCACTCTCCAGGGCCTCAAGATGCACGGCGGTGTAGCAGCGGAAGATCTGAAACTTCCGGCTCCGGAGGCTGTCAAAGCAGGCTTCTGCAACCTGGACCGTCACATCGCAAACCTCCATGGTTTCGGCCAGACCGTGCTCGTATGCTTCAACCAGTTCGCCTCCGACACCAAGGAGGAGATGGATCTCGTGCGTGAGCATTGTGCAGAACTCGGTGTTCCGTTTGCAATCAACAACGCCTTCTGCGAGGGCGGACAGGGTGCGGTGGAACTTGCCGACCTGGTAGTCAAGACCATAGAAGAGAATCCTTCGAAGCCGCTTCAGTTCACCTATCCTCTGGAGGCTTCCATCGAAGATAAGATCGAGGCTGTCGCAAAGAAGATATATGGCGCAGACGGCGTTCATTTCAGCGATCTTGCCAAGAAGCATATCGCGGAGGCTGTCGCAGGCGGATTTGCAGGTTTTCCAGTCTGCATCGCCAAGACTCAGTATTCATTCTCACAGGATCCGGAGGCATATGGTTCTCCAAAGGGATTCGACATCGATATCCAGGATATCGTGATCAATGCAGGTGCCGAGATGATAGTTGCCATCGCCGGTTCCATCATCCGCATGCCTGGCCTTCCGAAGTCGCCTCAGGCTTTGAGAATAGATCTTGTAGACGGACAGATAGAAGGACTCAGCTAGTATGGAGACCCATGTAGTCATAATGGCAGGAGGCATCGGCAGCCGTTTCTGGCCGATGAGCACTCCTCAGTATCCGAAGCAGTTCATAGATGTCATGGGAGTTGGCAGGACTATGATCCAGCTTACCTTTGACCGTTTCTGCAAGGGAGAAGGTGCCATCTGCACTCCCGACAGACTCTGGGTGGTTACCTCTGCATCCTATGTGGATATAGTGCGAGAGCAGCTCCCGGAAGTGCCTGCGGGCAATATTCTAGCGGAACCGGCAGCCCGCAATACGGCTCCGTGCATCGCCTATGCCAGCTGGAAAATCGCATCCAGGACCGATTCTGCCAATATAGTCGTAACTCCGTCCGATGCCCTCGTGCTGGATGTGACTGAATACAGACGCGTGATTCGCGAAGCTCTCGCATGCACTGCGGGTTCCAAGTCAATTGTGACAGTCGGAATCAAGCCGACCAGGCCTGAGACCGGTTATGGTTATGTGGAGGCTCCGGCAGGCCCTGCGGAGATCCGCAAGGTTTCATCTTTCAAGGAAAAACCTGATTTGGAAACGGCCAGGAGATATGTCTCGTCTGCGGATTTTCTCTGGAATGCCGGCATCTTTGTCTGGAATCTTTCTTCCATCATGTGTGCGATCCGTGCCTATGCGCCTCAGATTGCAGCTGTCATGGACAACATGGCATCACACTTCGGCCAGGCCGACGAATTGTCTGCAATCGAAGAACTCTTCCCGACTTGCGAGAAGATCAGCATTGACTATGCCGTTATGGAAAAGTCTCCGGACATATTAACGATTCCGGGCGATTTCGGATGGTCTGACCTCGGTACCTGGGGATCTCTCTGGACCAATCTGCATCGCGACAGTGACGGCAATGCGGTGGTGAGCGATGGGGAAGTGCGACTTTACGAATGCAGGGATTGCGTTGTCCATCTTTCCGGCGACAGGCTTACAGTCCTCCAGGGACTCGACGATTGCATAGTTGCACAGAAGGACGGACGCCTGCTCATCTGTAAAAAAGATCAGGAGCAACGAATCAAAGATTTCTCCAAATAAAAAATCCTGGCGATCAAGCCAGGATTTTTTTTACACCAGGTCGATTCCGCCTGCCGCGCATTCGGCTCGCATCTCATCGGGCCAGATACTGCACTGGATTTCACCTATGTGAGCCTTTCTGAGCAGATACATGCACAGGCGGGACTGTCCAATGCCGCCACCGATGGTATAAGGCAGTTCTCCGTTCAGGAGCTTCTTGTGGAACATCAGATCCGCCTTCCACTCCTGGCCGCGCTCTGCAAGCTGCACCTTCATTGCGGTCTCATCCACGCGTATTCCCATTGAGGAGACCTCGAAGGCACGCTCGAGAACGGGGTTCCAGAGCATGATGTCGCCGTTGAGGCCGTTGAAGCCTTCCTCGTTAGGAGTACTCCAGTCATCGTAGTCAGCGGCACGTCCGTCGTGGATGGTACCGTCACTGAGCTTGCAGCCGATACCCATGATGAATACGGCCTTGTATTCCTTCACGATTGCATCCTCCCTCTCTCTTGCGGTCATACCCGGATATCTCTGCAGCAGTTCCTCTGCGCTGATGAACATAATGTCGTCGGGGAGCAGCGGCTGGAGCTGAGGGTATTCCACAAAGAGTTTGTTCTCAGTGACTTTGATGGCCTCGTAGATGCGGCGCACCGTCTTTTTCAGGAACTCCAGGTTGCGGTCTTCCTTGCGGATCACTTTCTCCCAGTCCCACTGGTCCACATAGATGGAGTGCAGGTTGTCCAGATCCTCGTCTGGGCGCAGGGCGTTCATATCTGTGTAGAGACCGCGTCCGGGCTGCACGCCCATCTCGCCGAGTTTTAACCTCTTCCATTTTGCGAGAGAATGCACCACTTCTGCGTTCTGTTCGTTCATTCCCTTGATAGGGAAGCGTACAGGACGTTCGATGCTGTTGAGATCATCGTTGATGCCGGTGCCGGTGAGCACTACCATCGGGGCTGTGACACGCAACAGGGCCAGCTGGGCGGAAAGATTCTGCTGGAACATTTCCTTTACTGCCTTGATGCCCTTCTCTGTCTCCTCCTTGCTGCCGAGGAGATTCTTGTAATTCTTGGGGACGTAAGTCATGGTTAAACTATTATTTATTGAAAATTTTCTCTAGTGACTTGTCCATCAGCGACTGGGCAGCCTGGACATCGGTGATGGCTTCGAGCGGAAATCCCATGCTCAGCACACGGTATTTCCCGTTATCGAAGAAAACTCCTGCAGCCACATTGCTGTCGCAGTATCTGAAAACAACTTTGCCTTTGCTGCCGGAAGGCTCGATTCCGTCCGGGGACTCAACCACATAGGTACTGCGGTTCTTTTCGTTGCATATCTGAATCCTGGACTTCATATCGAATCCACCTACGGCGCGTACTGTGCCGTTGCGGCTTCCGTAATTCGTTCGCCAGATGTAGCCCAGCACGTTCTTGCAGAAATCCTGGGTCTTGGCCGCTGCATCCTTATCTATCTTGATGGGGTAGACATAGCTCCAGGCATCTGTGCCTATGTACGCTCCGCTGACCAGCATGCTGCCTCCGTTGGCTGTATAGCCCGATATCGCCTTTTGAAGTTCGGGTGTGAAGACGCTGTACCTGTAGCCGTAGCGGGCGATACCGGTCATGGTGGTTACCTGCTTGCCGCAGACCAGGTCTATGGCCTGGGCTGACTGTGCAAGTTCGGGACGGGCCGCAAAGGCGGTTGCAGACGCCGAACAGAAGGCGTAGCCGCTGTTGAATATCAATCTGCCGTGACGTTCGCTCCAGTCGAAGGTATTGCCAGCAATGATCTTGTCTGCGAAGTCCACGTACGACGCGCCGAAGCCAGGACAATCGTCGTCCTGCCATGGCTCGACTCTGTGCCATTCGTACATGTCGCCTATATATGAACAGTCGTAGTTCCAGCCTATGCCCCCGTCCTGACGGTTGTCGAAGCCCGCGTACTCTTCACTGTCGTAGAAGGTCGGACCGGCAACCCTGTCGAAATTGTCCACTACGAGCATTGTCTTTCCGGCATTTTCAGGCACACCTGCACTCATCACGCCGGATGGGAAACTGAGCCCGCCGTCGTTTGCAGCCGCAACCTTCCAGGAATATATGTGACCGGCAGGGAGGTCTACCTCGCAATGATCGGTGTCGATGCGTACACCGTTGTCCCAGCCTCCGTCATCTATCTTTGTGTACAGAATGTAGCGATCCGGTTTTGCTGTCGGCTCAAGTCTGTCCTCCGTAGCTTTCCAGCTCAGGCTGACTTTGCTCCTATCCTCACTCAGGATCGCTGAGAAGGAGTTTACAGGCAGAGGCTGAACCTGGTAACTGCAGCCGTAACGGTTGCTAAGGAACTTGAGCATACCTTTATATACTGCACGGCTCACCGTAAACCTGAAGGCCGGGTCTAGGCCGTATTTCATGTCTGCGAAGTTCTGGTGGCTGAGCAGCTCCAGCAGCATGGTCGGCACATTCGGCATGCGGGATTCGCTGTAGGAACGGTCCCAGGTCTGTCTTCTGCTCCACTCGGGAGCGTAGAGGGCCCGAATGTCGTCGCAAATCTGGGTCTGCACCAGGTTGGTATATTCACGGGCGGCGAGTCGGTCGCTGCCGTCGGTGTAGAGCTGCTTGCCTTCTTTGAGAAGTGTGTAGATGGCCAGTGTGCCTACGATGGAACTGTCTTTGCGGGTGCCGGCGTCAGTGTGGAAGGCGAAGGCCAGGTCTACCGGGATGTTCTTACCGGCGGTGGCGTTCGGATTCACGGCTGAGCCGCCGGTGAGGTGCTCCACCCAAGGTCCCCGGCACATGAAGTCGTCGCGGTAGTCGTGTTTCTGCTCATTGAGGCTCCACACGCTCTTATCAAAGCCAGACCACTGCAGCCAGTAGCGTGCGCCCTCTGTGAAGCGCGGCATGCCGGAAACTGTCGGACCCTCTCCGTTGTCTTCGACCGTTCCCCTGGCAATGTTGCCCATGCCTCCGCCGATTTTGACGGCATCTGCGGTGACCACTTTGCCTTCGGACTTATGACCGGACGGAATGCCGGCATCGAGAGTCACGACTTCTGATTTGCCCTCAGGCAGTTCGAAGCTGCCCAGGTATACCCACATGCTGCCACCCATCTGCTGGTTGACTGTGAAATGGCTGTCACCGCCCAGGTGATGGACAGTGTAGCTGGCACAGTCGCTGCTTTCGGGGAGACTTTTGTAGGAGACATATACGGCGTAGGTGCCTCTTTCGGGCATTTCTGCGCTCCAGGAGGCCGATGCCTTTGAGTCTTTTTTCTGTTCTATCTTGCGGGCGGTACCCATGGTGAAGGGGTTCTCCACTCCGGTATAGCATTCTTTTTTATTGCAGAAACCTGTCCCCGCGCTGCTCCAGCTGCCTTTTTCTGAATATGTGCCGCCAGTGGAAATCCCGGCGTCATTGTCGGCTATGACCTCGCAGGCGCTGAAATCGCGTTCGCGCGGCAGCAGGACAACAGCACCGGCATTCTCCAGCATCGGAACGAGAAATGGAACCACATAGCTCTGGGTGTAGAGATCTTCTACTGTTTCGAATATGGTCGCTCTCTGCCACTCCCAGCGTCCGAGTTTGATTTCGTAGTAACGTCCGTGACTCTGCCAGAGGGCAAGGTGGCGTCCGCTGAGGCCTTGTTTGAAGACTCCCTGGTCATCTCTGCTGACCAAAGGCTTGGTCGAGCGCCGCTCGCTCACACGGTAGGGCGAATTGTCTGCCTTTCCGTCATTGTCCAGAGGGAGGGTCACATAGCGGCTGAGGCTTCTGCCCACACAGGTTAGTTCGCCGACTGTCTTGTCTTTGTATTTTGCCGGCAGTCTTTTCTGTACTTCCTTGCGGAATTCCTTCAGGCTTTCGCTGTTCCAAGGGTAGTCTCCGATAGTCTCGGTGAATGTGAAACTGATGACCTGTCCATTCAGGACAACATTCTTTATGCTTACACCGGATTTCACCCCTGTTTTCTTCTGGAGGAGGGCAGTCAGGGAATCGCACTCTTCCTTGAATTCTGTTTTCTTGAGTGTCTGGGCTGAGGTTCCCAGACACAGAAACGCAAGTGCCGCCGATATGAGAGTCTTTCTTACCATTTCTGTGTTGCTGATTGTACTGCTACAACTATAGCGGCTCCGAAACAGAGACCAAGTGTGTCTGCCATGAAGTCAAATGCGTCGCAGCTGCGGTAGTCCGTGTAGCTCTGACCGATCTCGATTCCGGCTGCCATGGCGGTGCCTAGCAGATAGGCGAGAAACATGAAGAGGATGAAGCGCCCGGCTTTGCCTGTGCTTCTGTGGAAGCCGTAGACTGCAATGATGGTAAACGGGACGAACATGAGGAAATGTCCGACCTTGTCCATGGGGATGCCTAAAATGAAGTTAGGCAGGTCGTCCTGTGCGTTGTCAAAGCGACCGAAACACAGGAATAACACACAAATCAGGTAGATCACAGCGGTGATCTGCCAAAGGATTCTCATTTTTTTTGCGTCGATCTTCATCAGAGGGCCTGCATGTCGTTAAGTTTCTTGTAGTAGCCGTTGAGGGCTATCAGCTCCTCATGCTTTCCGCGCTCCACGATCCGGCCTTCATTCATGACTATGATTTCGTCTGCGTTCCTGATTGTGGACAGACGGTGCGCGATGGCGATGGTGGTACGGTTGGTGGTAAGACGGTCCAATGCCTCCTGAACGAGTCTTTCGGATTCGGTGTCGAGGGCGGATGTGGCTTCGTCGAGGATGAGGATCTCAGGGTTGGCGAGAATTGCACGGGCAATGCTGATCCTCTGCCTCTGACCGCCGGAAAGCTTGCCGCCGCGGTCTCCGATATTGCTGTCGTAGCCGCCTTCCTTTTCCATTATGAAGTCGTGTGCATTGGCAATCTTGGCAGCTGCCACAACCTGTTCCATCGTGGCGTTCTCTACGCCGAAGGCTATATTGTTGAATATGCTGTCGTTGAAGAGGATCGCTTCCTGATTCACGTTTCCGATGAGATTGCGCAGCTGTTTTATGTCCATCCTGCGTATGTCGGTGCCGTCTATGGTTATGCTGCCTTCATCCACATCATAATATCTCGGAATAAGATCCACCAGGGTGGACTTTCCGCTGCCGGACTGGCCTACGATGGCTACGGTAGTACCTTTCTTTATCTTGAGGTCAATGTCCTTAAGTATGGTCCTCTCCTTGTTGTAGCTGAATCCTACGCCTTTGAATTCGATGCAGTCATGCAGACCGTCTGCAGCTACCGGATTCTCCGGATTCCTGATGTTGTTTTCTGCGAGCAGGATCTTGTCTATTCTCTCGATGGAGGCCAGTCCTTTCGGAATGCTGTAGCTTGCCTTTGCCAGATCCTTGATAGGCTGCAGTACGCTGTAGAGGATGAGCATGTAGAAGATGAAGCCTGGCGCATCTATGATATCGGTGCCTCCGAGGATGAGTGTGCCTCCGAACCAGAGCACTACCATGATCATCGCGGTGCCGAGGAACTCGCTGACCGGATGGGCTGAAGCCTGCCTGGTTGCAACCTTGCCGCTGATGTTGCGGAAATCGTCGCAGGTGTCCCTGAATCGGTCTTCCATCTTTTCTTCCGCGTTGAAAGCCTTTATTATGCGGAGACCTCCAAGGGTTTCGTCCAGCTGTGACATGGTGTCGCTCCAGCGGTTCTGTGCCTTGAGTGAGTTCTTCTTGAGCGTCCTGCCGAGTGCGCCCATTCCCCATGCCATGACAGGTACCACGAGCACGGTGAAGAGAGTCAGCTTCCAGCTCAGGACGATGAGGGTGACGAAATAGAAGATAATCAGGATAGGATTCTTTATGAGCATATCCAGGGTGCTGGTGATGGAGTATTCCACCTCGTTCACGTCGCCGCTCATCCTGGCTACGATGTCGCCCTTCCTTTCATCGGAGAAGAATCCGAGGGGAAGTGACATCAGCTTGTTGTAGACCTGGGTGCGGATGTCTCTGACTATGCCTGTACGCAGAGGGATCATGATTGCTGACGAACCGAAATAGCAACTGCACTTGAGTGCGGTCATGATCACCATGAAGCATCCTATCACAAGCAGCGCCGAGGACGGGCCTATGCTGGTTACGATGTGCTGGCAGACTGCGTAGAAATTGTTGATGGCGAGGGCCTTGAATGACATGCCTTCCGTGTCCCACGCCATCATGACATAATCTGCGGTGTCCATCTTGAATATGATCTGCAGTACCGGGATGATGAGGGAAAAGGAGAATATGTTGAAGACCGCCGAGAACATGTTCAGGAAAACCGAACCGTAGAGGTAGCCTCCGTATGGCTTCACAAAGCGCTTGAGTACCCGCCAGAATTCTTTCATGCTAGAGATAATCTTCGAAATAGAGTGAGACTTTGTCCATCAGATGGATGCGGTTGCGCCCGAATACATTGTGCTCGGCCACAGGATAAGGGAAGTAGTCCACAGGGATTTCCCTGTCGATGCATTCCTGGATGAAACTGAGGCTGTGCTCCCAGACCACGGTGTTGTCTACCGCGCCCTGGCAGATAAGCAGCTTGCCTTTGAGGTCGCCTGCCTTGTTGATGAGGCTGGTCTTGGCGAAACCTTCCGGATTCTTCTCCGGGGTGTCCATGTAGCGCTCTCCGTACATGACCTCATACCATTTCCAGTCGATCACAGGACCGCCTGCAACACCGACCTTGAAGGTTTCCGGGTAGTTTGTCATGAGGGAAATGGTCATGAATCCGCCGTAGCTCCATCCGTGGACACCGATGCGGTCTGCGTCTACGTAAGGGAGGCTCTTGAGCATCTCCACGCCGACCATCTGGTCAGCCATCTCGCACTGTCCGCACTGCCTGTGGATGGCTTTCTCGAACTCTGCACCCCTGTTCTGGGTGCCTCTGTTGTCCTGCACATAGACGAGGTAACCTCTCTGGGCCATGTACATCTCCCATCTGCGCAGCTGGGCAAGCCAGGTGTTCTGGACCATCTGGGAATGAGGCCCGCCGTAGACATAGACTATTACTGGATATTTCTTCGATGGATCGAAGTTGATAGGCTTGATCAGACGGTACCAGTTGTCGTAGAGGCCGTCTGCGCTCTTCACGGTGCCGAGGTCGATTTCGGTGAATGCATATCCCTCGGTCGGGTCCTTTGCCTGGGAGAGAAGTTCATAGGCAACCTTCTTGCCGCTGACATCGATTCTTTCTACTGTGCCCGGGTTGTTGAGGCTGGAGTAGTGGTCGACGAAGCTCTTGCATCCGTTTTCTATGCGGATCATGTTGTGCCATCCTTCAGCGAAAGTCAGCCTCTGGGCGGCTCCGAGCGCGATCTTACCTTTCTTTTTGAACTTGATCTCCTTGCGGAAGAGATGATTCTCGACAGGGGAGACTTCTGCAGAGGTGTAATAGACGAACCTGCCGTCGTTTGCCACATAATGCACATCCGCATCCACATCGGTCAGCCTGGTCACGGTGCCGAGAGTGTCGCAGAGGTAGAGATTGCGGTAGGCGTCACGGTTGTCGGTACGGTAGAGGAAGATGTCTCCGCGGCCTTCGAGGAACCAGACCGGGTCCTGAGGCTCTACATAGCGATCGTTCTGCTCGGTGAGGATTGTCCGCAGGAAACGTCCGTCCGATGCACTGTACATGTTCATATGCACATTCTCCTGGGCCCTGTCGAGCACCTGGATGATGACCTTCCTGCTGTCCGGGGTCCAGCTGATGTTGGTAAGGTAGCGTTCGTCGTCGAAATCGTCCACCTTGCACCAGACGGTTCTGCCGCTCGCCACATCATAGATGCCGAGCTTGATGTTCTCGGAAGTCATTCCGGCCATCGGATAGCGGATGAGCCTCAGTTTACCTGTCCGGTCCTTTATGTCCAGAAGGGGGAACTGGGTTACGGCTCTTTCATCCTTGCGGTAGAAGGCTACCTTGGACTTGTCCGGGCTGACGAATATGCCTCCGTCGATGCCGAACTCGTTTCGGCTGACAGATTCTCCGTAGACGATTCCGTCCTCTTCGCTTTCAGCCACGCATACTCCGTTCACCCAGAGGGATTGGTCTTTGGTCTCGGCTATAGGCGCTTCCGGCTGCTGCCTGTCCAGTTTCAGGTCTGGCCAGGAAGGGGAGAGCTGCCTGGAGAGAATGGTTTCCTCCATCGTGAGGATTTTTCCGTCCGACGGATTGGCCGGATGTATCTTGCAGACGCTGCCCTGGGCGTAGGCCATGAGTCCGAGAATCATGGCTGTACAGCTCAAAATGCTTCTTTTCATATGGAAATGTCTTTATTCTCCGTCTTCGACAGAAACAATCTTGTCGACAATGAACTTTTCCTGGCCGCGCCATGGGAGTGTGCCCTTGTACTCCTTGTAGTGGAGCTGGACCTTCTTGCCTCCGCAGTGGTACATCAGGGAGTCGGCGATGGCTTTGTCCGTAACGGAGAAATAGAACTCGTTGGACTGGATGGCGGTTCCGGTTGTAACCTTGCCGCCCTTGGTGCTGAGTTGCTTGGAACTGATGCCGTCCTGGATGATGTAGCCCTCATAGGTCTTGAAGATGTAACCCTTGTACACGACTCTGTTGAGGACGCCTGCCTTGACGCCTTCTCCGAATACGAAACCGTAGCGGAAATACACCGTTCCGGCAGCGATGAGGATCACCAGTGCGGTGATGATTCCTCCGATTGCAAGTCCTTTTTTCATATCTGATTTTCTTTGATTTCTGTTTTAAAGGTATAAACACGCAAATATAACAAAAAAATAGACCGCTTACGCGGCCTATCTCAAATATATGTCTGCCTTTGCGGCTAGAGCTGCTCGAATTCTACATCTGAACTGTAGTTCTCGCCGTCGTCCTTCTTTTCAACGACTTCGTATGCGCAGTTCTTCTTGATGTAATCTACCACTTCCTGCAGTCCCTCGGCAAACTTCTCGAAATCCTCTTTGTAGAGGAAAATCTTATGCTTGTCGTAGGCATAGCGTCCGTCACGCTCGACGCGGCGCTTGCTTTCCGTGATGGTCAGGTAATAGTCGTTTCCCTTAGTGGCCTTGACATCAAAGAAATAAGTCCTTTTTCCGGCCCTTACTGGCTTTGAGTACACGTCCTCACCGGCATGCTCCTGAGCATAGCCTCCTTCGAAATCTTCTCTGTACATAGTCTTTTTTGATTGTAAATCTCAACAAAGTTAGACTTTTTTCTGAAAATCGGTGTATCTTTGCCAAAATTCTTATAAAAATGCTGAACAGACGAATCTTGAGAATCAAGGCTTTCAAGGTGCTTTACAGCACCGTATTCTGCCAGGATTCCCAGACCCAGATGACTATCCGCGACATCGACTCCGCCCTGGAGCAGTCGTGCGAGGCAGTCAGAGATCTTTACATACTGATGCTCGGAACCGTAGCCCCTCTGACCAGGATTGCCAATGAGAGGATCGAGGCTGCGTCCCGGAAGATAAACCGTACCGAGGAGGACCTCAATCCGAACAGAAAGTTCGCGGATAACGCCCTTGCGACCTTCCTCCTGGAAGAGCCGGACTTCAAGAAGATTTGGAAGAAGAAGTTCCCGAAGTTCGATTGGAACCAGTATGACCTTATCCTGAAAGACATCCTGAATGACATTGCAGCCAAGGACTGGTACAGGTCCTATATGGCTTCCGAGACGGTTTCGCTCGCGGAGGACTGCAAGCTCTTCACGAAGATTTTCGAGGAGGAGTTCGTTGACAACGAAGCCCTTGCGGAAATGCTTGAGGACATGTCCCTGCTCTGGAATGACGATCTGGCCTATGCGCTTACCTGCTGCTGCAGGTCCTTCGAGACCATCGCCAAAACCGGCAGGTGGAGCTTCCCTCCTCTTTATCAGAGCGAGATTATGGCCAAGGAAGGCAAGGAGGTCGAGAGTGACAAGGATTTCACGGTCAGACTTCTCCACAATGCATACTCATCCTATCCGAAGTACTCGGACCTGCTTTCGGGCATGGTGTCGAAGTTCGAGAAGGACCGTCTCGTGTCCACTGATGTATGCCTGATGGTATGCTGCCTGGCGGAAATCATGAACTTCCCGTCAATCCCGGCACGCGTGTCCATCAACGAGTATGTCGAGATTTCCAAATTCTATGGCACTCCGAAGAGCAGCGTTTTCGTGAACGGCCTGCTGGACAAGGCCGCCCGCAAGCTTCTTGCCGAGGGTAATGTAAACAAGACAATCTAATCAAACAGAAATAGTTATGAATATACTTTCCATCCTCCTCTATGCCCAGGATATCGTGGCAAACGAGGCAGCGCAGGTGATTTCAAATCCTGCAGCAGGCGAGGCTGCGCAGGCGGCTGATGCCGCAACAAGGCAGCAGGGCGGCGGCTGGACCATGTGGGTGATGCTCATCGGTCTTTTCGCTATCATGTACTTCTTCATGATCCGTCCTCAGAGGAAGGCTCAGAAGGAGCAGCAGAACTTCATCAACTCCCTCCAGAAGGGAATGAAGGTGGTTACCGCAGGCGGTATCTACGGTACAATCGCCGAGGTGAGGGAGAATGTCCTCCTCATCGAAATTGACAAAGACGTCAAGATCAAGGTCGCTAAGAGCTCTGTACAGAGGGATCCTGCCGAGGTGGCTTCGGCGCAGGCTGCAAAGAGCGAAAAATAATAACCTGGCACGACCGTGAAAGGTTGGCGGACATTCGCGGACTGGATTACCAGGACCACGGGAACTGATGGGAGAGATTGGGCTGCATTGCTGCTGTCTCTCCTGTTGGCGTTCAGTGTGTGGTTCATCCACAACCTCGGGCAGGTTTATATTTCCGAGGTCACTGTTCCTGTGAAGGCGTTCTGCTCGCTGGACGGCAGAGCCGGATCTTCGTCCAACACCCCGGAGGTTACCGCAATCTGCAAGGCCAGCGGCTTCAACCATGTAAGGTTGGGCTGGTACATACGGAATCACACCCGGAAATTGCATCTGGATGCTTCCCAGCTTCATCGGGGGGAAGGTGAATTGTTTTATCTCACTGACAGGGAACTGCAGGAAATCTCTCACTCTATCTTCGGTGAAAGTTTCGTTACCGACCATTTCATCACGGATACTCTCTTTTTCAGGTTCCCCGAGGAAAACTGCCGCAAGGTACCTGTGGAGTTTGTGGGCGATCTCAGCTGCAAGCCTCAGTACACCTTCAGCGAAGGCATAGTCCTGGATCCGGATTCAGTTGTGGTGTTCGGAGAACCTTCCGTACTGGATGCGATCCGTTCTGTCAGAACCGAATCTGTCATCAGAATGGATGTCAGCAAGGATCTGAAGGGCAGCGTTGGCATACGGCCGGTGAAGGATGTACGCCTTTCCGTCGGTTCGGTGCGTTACCGGGCCAAGGTACAGCGTTGTGTCGAACTGACCCAGTCGTACCATTTGAAGGTGCGGAATATTCCCGAGGGCAGGGAACTTGTTGTTCTGCCTTCCGAGGTAAAGGTTTCCTTCATCTGTCCGTTCCCGCTCGAGTCGGATCCTCGTGAACAGGCTGTTTTCTATGTGGACTATGCAGATTTCGAGGCTTCGTACAGGGGCAGGTGCATGGTGCGCATAGACAGGGAACCGGATGGAGTTCTCAGATGGACATCCGATCCGGAAATGGTGGAATGTGTTGTCAGGGAGTGATGCCGGCGACAGTTGTCATAACGGGCGGGATCGGCAGCGGAAAGTCCATGGTGTGCGGAATGCTTGCACGGAAGGGCCTTCCGACCTATGATTCCGACAGTGCGGCAAAGCGTCTGTATGACCTTGATGATGAACTGCTTGAAGCGGTTGTGGAGCACTTCGGGAAGGAGGTTCTCGGCGCGGATGGCAGGATAGACCGCAGGGAGCTGGCAAGTCGTGTGTTTTCTGACAGCTCAGAACTGAAAATACTGGAGGACCTGGTCCATCCGGCGGTTTTCAGGGATTTTGAAAAGTGGAAATCGCAGCAGGCGTCGGCGTTCGTGGTATACGAATCGGCTCTGGCTCTCCAGCATACTCTTCCGGATGGTTTCGCGGATGAGATTGTGCTGGTTGATGCTCCTCTGGAACTGCGTTTGGAAAGGGCCTGCAGGCGTGACGGCAGGTCAAGGGAAGAAACCGAAGCCCGTGCCAGGCAGCAGAATGCAGATGCCGCCGATCCGAGGCTTACCTATTTATTGGAAAACAGCGGTACCGAGGCGGAACTGGCCGAAAAGGTCGACGTCATGTACCATATATTTATAGAAAAATATAAATGAATGAGAATATGAAAACAGATCTCGCAAGAATCCTTTCTGTATCAGGCCACAGCGGCCTTTTCCTCTATGTTTCACAGGCCCGCAACGGCGCCATCGCAGAGTCTCTCGTCGACAAGAAGAGAACCGCTTTCGGCATGACCGCACGCATCACCACCCTCGCAGACATCTCTATCTATACCGACGAAGGCGAGATGAAGCTCCAGGAGGTTTTCGGAAAGCTCCAGGCTGTGCTCGGAGAGGCTGATGCTCCTACTTCGAAGGCTAAACCGGAGGAAATCAAGGCTCTTTTCGACAAGGCGGTACCCGACTATGACGGAACCCGCTTCTATGTGTCTCATATGAAGAAGGTTGTCGACTGGTACAACTGCCTCAAGAATTATGCTTCCCTCGACTTCATGACCGATGAGGAGAGAGAGGCTGCATACAAGGCTGAACAGGACGCAGAATAATGCAGAAAATCCAGATCCAGACCCTCGGATGTTCCAAGAACAGGGTCGATACCGAGCACATACTTTCGCAGTTGGAGGGACTCTATGAGATCCTTCCCGAGGATGCGTGTGAACCTGTCGACATCTTCTGCCTGAACACCTGCGGTTTTATCGGTGACGCCAAGGAAGAGTCTATCAATGCCATTTTTGAAGCGGTCTCGCGAAAGAATGACGGGGAGATTGGAAAACTCTTTGTACTAGGTTGTCTTTCAGAGCGTTACAAGGATGAGCTTCCGAACCTTATTCCCGAAGTGGATGGCTGGTTCGGAGCCAGGGAGTATGATGATCTCTTCGAGGCTTTGGGGGTTGTCCCGGACGAGTCCAAGAACAACGAAAGACATCTTACGACACCGCAGCATTATGCCTTTCTGAAGATTTCGGAGGGCTGTGACAGACGCTGTTCCTACTGCGCCATCCCGCACATCAGGGGAGCGCACCGTTCCGTGCCTATGGAGGACCTCGTGGAGGAGGCTCAGATGCTTGCTGCAAAGGGTGTACGGGAGTTGATTGTGATTGCCCAGGACACCACTTTCTACGGGCTGGACCTCTACCATCGAAGAGCCCTGGCGGAGCTTCTCCAGAAGCTTTCAGAGGTGGAGGGGATAGAATGGATCAGGATACATTATTCATACCCTGCAGACTTCCCGGAAGACGTGCTTGACCAGATGGCAGACAATCCGAAAGTCTGCGCATATATGGACATTCCGCTTCAGCACATCTCCGACAAGGTGCTTGACAACATGCACCGCCATGTGACCGGGGAGTGGACCCGCAACCTCATACGCAAGATGCGCGAGAGGGTGCCGGGCGTGGTGCTCAGGACAACAATGATCGTCGGCCATCCGGGAGAAGGAAAGAGGGAGTTCGAAGAACTTCTCGATTTCGTGAAGGAGGCCCGCTTCGAACGACTCGGCGCCTTTACCTATTCCGAGGAAGAAGGTACCTGGGGTGCAGCAAATCTGAAGGACAGTGTGCCGCAGAAGACCAAGCAGGCGCGGCTGGACCGTCTCATGGAACTTCAGAGCAGCATTTCTCTGGAATATAACCAGTCTCGCGTGGGTAGCGTGGAAAGGGTTGTCATCGATTCTTTCAACGACGGAGTTTTCGTCTGCAGAAGCCGGTTTGAAAGTCCGGAAGTGGATGGCGAGATTCTTGTAAAGTATGAGCCTGACGCCTTTGACGGTGTGGATCCGTACTCTATGTCCGGTGAATTCATCGACGTTGAGATCATTGGTGCCGACGAATACGACCTTATTGCAAAACCAATAGAATAACTATATGAAACTGAAACAGATAGCTCTTCTGGCCATGCTGCTGCCGATGGTGGCGTGCGGCCCGTCTATGTATACCATGGAAGTTGAAATGAGGAGCCCGTCCGCTTCAGGTTATGACTTTACCGGACGCTCCATAGGCATCGTCTATGTCCATGGGGCGCAACCCGGTGATTCCACCCTTTGCGCAGGTCTTGCCGACCAGCTCGCTGCCGATCTCGAGATCGCTTACAACGACGGGGAAACAGTCATCCCGTTCTATACCCTGCCATATTCTCAGGGAGCGGATTATGCCGCCAAGGATACTCTGGTGAACTATATGGTCGCACTTGACCATGATGTGCTCTTCCTGATCTCAGGGGCTGATGTGCAGGCGGGGACAGCAGACGTCAGCGTCCTCGACGCGATGGACAAGACGGAGAAAGTACACACATACCAGAGTGTCAGCAACCAGATAGATCTGGGACTCCAGTTCTCCCCGGTGTGGACCAGGGAGAACCACATGCTCTTTTTCTACGATAACCAGAAGTGGCTGGAGGCGGCAGATCTGGCCGCATCCATGGATTTCTCTGCCGCAATGGAGAAGTTCCTTGCTCTGGCCGGCACCGGCACTGCAGACAGGAAGGCGAGTGCGGCCTACGACATTGCCTACTGCTGCTACATGCTGGGCGAGTACAGCCTGGCGCTCGAATGGCTCAAGCAGTGCGAGGCTTATTACAGCCTGCCGGATACGGCCAAGCTCCGCCGTTTGATTATAAATCGCAAGAAACTTACATTGAAACACTGACAAACTGATTGTTTCTTAGCCAAAGATTTGCTAAATTTGTTGGTCGGACGCGTGCGTATAATGCGTATGCGAGGAAAAGATCAACGAATTTAAAATCATATATATGGCAAACAATCTGAAAGACAATGAGTTTGACGTCATCATTGTCGGCGGTGGCATCACCGGAGCCGGAACAGCCAGGGACTGCTCTCTCCGTGGCCTGAAAGTCCTTCTTGTCGAAAGGAACGACATCGCTGACGGTGCGACAGGACGAAACCATGGCCTGCTCCACAGTGGTGCCCGCTATGCAGTCAAGGACAGCGAATCTGCAACCGAGTGTATCAAGGAGAACATGATTCTCCGTCAGATCGCGCGCAACTGCGTAGACGACACCCAGGGTCTCTTCATCACTCTTCCTGAGGATGCGGACACCGGATACGGTCTCGACTACCAGAAGAAATTCATCGACGCCTGCATCGCTGCGGGCATCAATGCAAAGGCGATCGACCCAAAGGATGCTATCAGGATGGAACCATCCGTCAATCCGACGCTCATCGGTGCGGTACAGGTTCCTGACGGCTCTGTCGATCCTTTCCGCCTCTGCGCTGCAAACGTGCTCGATGCCAAACTTCACGGCACCAAGGTCCTGACCTATACTGAACTCACTTCTTTCATCAAGGAGGGCGACACTGTCAAGGGTGTCAGGGTACACAACAAGAAGACTGGTGAGGATGCAGAGTACTATGCTCCTGTGACAGTCAACGCGGCGGGCATCTGGGGCCAGCAGGTTGCTTCGATGGCAGGCGCCTTCGTGGGCATGTATCCTGCAAAGGGAGCCCTCCTCGTGTTCGGACACCGCGTCAACAATGTCGTGATCAACCGCTGCCGCAAGTCTGCCGACGGCGACATCCTCGTGCCTGGCGACACCGTGACCGTAATCGGTACGACTTCCACCAAGATTCCGTTCGAGGAGTGTGACGACATGCGTGTAACCCCGGAGGAGGTGGAACTCCTGCTCCGTGAGGGATGCGCTCTCTGTCCTAGCCTTGCCAATACCCGCATTCTCCGTGCATATGCAGGCGTACGTCCGCTCGTGGCTGCCGACAACGACCCAACCGGCCGCAGCATCAGCCGCGGCATCGTCTGCCTCGACCATGAGACCCGCGACGGCATCAAGGGCTTCGTGACCATCACCGGCGGCAAGCTCATGACCTACCGTCTCATGGCAGAGTGGGCTACCGACGCTGTGTGCAAGAAGCTCGGAGTCACTGTGGGCTGCGTGACTGCAACCACACCTCTCCCCGGCTCGGAACCGAAGGATCAGTATAACGAGGTCAAGGTCCCTTCCTACAAGGGCGCTAACCTCGGTTTCAAGGCGTCCATCGGACGTCAGGGTTCCAGGGCTGCCGCAATCGATTTCACAAAGGCGGAAGACCGCGAACTTGTATGCGAGTGCGAGAATGTAACTCTCGGCGAGATCAAATACGCTGTGAAGGAACTGGGTGTGACCAGCCTTCTCGACCTGCGGCGCCGCACCCGCGTGGGCATGGGCACCTGCCAGGGCACATTCTGCATCTACAAGGCTGCCGCAGCCCTTGCTGCTGCACTTGGTAAGCCTGAGATGGAGCAGAAACTCGCAGAGGACTACCTCAACGAGCGTTGGAAGGGCATGTCCGCAGTCGGTTGGGGAGACACCCTCCGTGAAATGGAATTCATGCAGAAGGTTTACAAGGCTGGAAAGCCATCATCTTTCAAGAAATAAGCTATATGAGATACGATGTGGTAATAATCGGCGGAGGACTTGCAGGAAAGACTGCGGCCACCGCGCTCCAGGCAAAAGGCCTCAAATGTGCTGTCGTAGCCGACGGCCTCTCACTCAGGGATGTCGATCTCAAGGAGTTCGTCGCAGCTGGCGGTTCCCTCTTTTCTGGTGACAGGGTGGTAAAGGCAAATGTCGAAGACGGCAGGGTCCTCTCCCTCGTAACGGAAAGGCTCGAGGATGAACTCCTCGTTGCAGACAACTATATTCTTGCAACAGGAAAGTATTTCAGCCGCGGCATTGTTGCCGACATGAATTCGGTCTATGAGCCTGTGTTCGGACTCGACGTGGAAGCGGACGAAGACCGTTCCGGCTGGTTTGACCGTGACTTCGCTGCCGATCAGAAGTTCATGTCTTTCGGAGTCAGGAATTACGGACAGGGAAGGGTAGCGCTCGAGGGCGTTGTACTGACCAATCTCTTCGCTGCAGGCGAGGTGCTTGCAGGCATCACCGGTATCGAGGCTGATGCAAAGGAAATCATTGTCAAGTCGGCTCTCGACGCAGTAGCGAACATTAACTAGTCAAGGCTATGCAGAAACAGAATATCAGCGAATTCAATTTCGAACAGTGCCAGAAATGTGCGATCTGCACCACTGTGTGCCCTGTTCTGGCAAATAATGAACTTTATCCGGGTCCTAAGCAGGCCGGTCCTGACGGCGAGCGCTACCGTATGAAGAACCCTGTCTTCTACGACGAGATGCTCAAGTTCTGCCTCAATTGCAAGCGATGCGAGGTAGCCTGCCCTTCAGGTGTGAAGGTCGGCGACATGATACAGAACGCCAAGCTCACTCTGGGCAAGCGCAGCCATGTCCTCCGCGACACCATGCTCGCCAGCACCGATTTCGTGGGACCTCTCGCTTCGGCTTTTGCGCCGGTTGCGAACCTGGCCCTCGGCATGAAGCCGGTCAAGGCTGTGCTCGACGCCACCATCGGCGTGAGCAAGCACCGCACCATGCCTAAGTATTCTTCCCAGACCTTCGAAAGCTGGTTCAAGAAGAACAAGCAGTCAGAGCAGGATGCGTATAAGAACCATATCAGCTACTACCACGGCTGCTATGCCAACTTTAACTTCCCTCAGCTGGGCAAGGATTTCGTGGCGGTGCTCAATGCTCTCGGCTACGGTGTCCATCTGCTCGACAAGGAGGAGTGCTGCGGTGTGGCAATGATCTCTGCCGGCATGCTCAAGCAGGTCAGGAAGAAAGCCCAGCATAATGTGGATATAATGAAGACTGCAGTGGAGGCCGGCCGCAAGATCGTGACCGTATCAACTTCCTGCACCATGACTCTGCGTGACGAGTATCCTCATCTGCTCGAGATTGACAACTCAGCAGTTCGCGACAGTATCGTCCTCGTTGAAAAATTCCTATACCAGGTCATTTCAAAGGGGGATGTGAAACTTGTCTGGAAACCGGATTACAAGGCTAAGGCTGCCTACCATGCACCTTGCCATCAGGAGAGGCTCGGTCTGGGCAATTTCACAATCGAGCTCCTCAGGATGATTCCGGGTCTCGAACTGACCCTGCTTGACAGCCACTGCTGCGGCATGGCCGGTACCTACGGCTTCAAGAAAGAGAACTACGAGACTTCACAGAAGGTCGGAAAGGAACTCTTTGACGGCATCAAGGCTGTGAACCCTGATTTCGTTGCCTGCGAGTGCGAGACCTGCAAGTGGCAGATCGAAATGTCCACCGGTTACGCGGTGAAGAATCCTGTCAGCATCCTTGCGGAGGCTCTCGACCTCGAAGCTACTGCAGCTGCAAACAAGTAGAGTCCGGTGAAGCTTTCCTTCATATCGCTGCTCGTGGTTGGCCTGATGGTTTCAACCTGTTCCCGCTTTGTTCCCCCTGCTCCGCCCGATCATGGTTCGGACCAGGCAGGGGAGACTCTTGCGGAGGGTTCAGTTGTATTCGAGGAGAGTTTCGACAAGTGTACTCTCTCAAAGGGCCCCCAGATCCAGTCTGATGATTTCAAGAATGACTGCCAGAATCCTCTCAGCCATGTGGAGTTCAAGTCCGCACAGTGGAAGACGGTGGGCAGCAGCCATGTCTGCGATGACAGCTACATACGTCTGCGTGGTTTTGCCGACTGGGTGTATCTCTTCAGGACGGTTGAGAACAGCGGGTGCCTGGCGTGCGGAGTCAATTCCGACGGCAAGAGAGGCATAATACAATCTCCGATGCTGTCCAGACTGGACGAGATAAGCAGGATATCCGTGTCCTTCTCGCTGAAAAAAGCCGAAGGGATGACCGATGCCATCTGCACGAAGGTGGTTTTGGCGGGCGTCATTGTATCTGCCACTCTCAACGGCAGTCCATACGAGCTCACGCACTCGCATGACGGCATCGAGCATTCGCTCGTTTTCCCGTCATCGGTTCTCTCCGATGGATGGAATGAGGTGAAACTGGAGGTTGAGGATGCAACGGACGGAACAATGCTGTACTGGGCAGGGGAGTCTTCTTCTTCCAGCTTGAACCATGGTTTCTACCTGGACAATATCAAGGTTGTAAAGCTTTCAGCATGGAAGCGCGCGGAAAACAATCTGCGTGTGTTGTTCTGGAACATCCAGAACGGAATGTGGAGCGACCAGACTGCCGGATTCAACAATTTCAGGAAATTCATAGAGAAATACGATCCGGATATCTGTGTCTGGTGCGAAGGACAGTCCATCTACAAGGACCGCAGCACTGCCTCATGCGCTGTGGCGGACCGCTACTTCCCGGCAGGCTGGCCTGAGTTCGCTCTCGGCTACGGCCATAAATATACTGCCATAGGCGGCTACCGCATCTATGCAGACGACTACTTCCCGCAGATCGTGACATCGAAATATCCGATAACAACCCTTGTGAAGATTGCCGAGACCGATGAGGAACATCAGAAACTTGCTGCAAGCTACACGGATGGAGCCAGCCATGCTGCCGACTACCATGCCACCTGCGGCGAGAACTATTGTCCGGTTGCACATGGAGCGGCTGTGCAGCAGGTGGATGTGAACGGTACAAAGGTCAACATTGTCACCCTCCATCTCTGGCCGCATGCATACAGCTACTACGCGAAGTATGTCACCAAACAGACCTCGGATCCGCAGTCGGTGGGAGGAAACCGTCAGAGGGAGGCAGAGATAAGGTATATCTGCTCGAAGAGCATCGAGGATCCATCTCTCTCCGTAGAGAGCAACTGGCTGATGATGGGCGATTTCAACACCCGCAGCCGCAAGGACAACTGGCGTTACAAACTGCCCGAAGACAGCCCGTTCCTGAGCAGCCACGACTATATCCTCAACCACACTTATTATATGGATATAATAGCCGAGAAATGGCCGGGCCAGTATTTTGCGACCAGGACCTGGTGCAACGACGCCGCAGGCAACTATCCTGTACGCTACGACTTCATGTATGCTTCTCCGTCCATGATGGGCAAGGTGAAGAACGCGATGATACTCAACGAAGCCTGGACGAACATGACCTGGGCGATGAGCAACTACTACGACAGTTCGGACCACAGGCCTATACTTGTGGACTTCGATATGGACAAATGATAACACACATCATACTAACACACAACATTTAATCATTTAAAACTAAATCTAACATTATGAGTCTGAAATCAATCTTTCGTCTGAGTACGATGGTTGCGGTCATGCTGATGGCGTTCAGCCTTTCGGCATTGGCTCAGAAGCATCTTGTTTCTGGTGTCGTGACTGATGCCGACGGAGTTCCACTTCCAGGAGCCGGCGTCATCATTCAAGGTACCACTGCAGGAACCGTCACGGATATGGACGGTAAGTATTCTATCCAGGTTAGTGACACCCAGTCGCTTTTATTCTCCTACCTCGGCTTCAATGATGCAGTCGAGGCTGTAGGCAACAGGGCTATCATCAACGTGATGCTCGAGCCTAACAACGTCCTTGACGATGCTGTCGTCGTGGGTTACGGTACGCAGTCCCGCAAGACCCTTACCACCGCTATCGCGCAGATGGACGGCGACAAACTTCTCGATGCTCCGGTGTCGACTCTCGGTGACGCCCTCAAGGGAAAGGTAACCGGTCTGCACATCGTCTCTAACAACAACCTCCCGGGCGAGGCTCCTATGTTCCTCATCCGCGGTGGTTCTTCCATCAACCGAAGCAATGCGCCTCTCTGCCTCGTAGATGGTGTGGAGCGTTCTTTCGAGGATCTCAACCCTAACGACATCCAGACCATCACCGTCCTCAAGGATGCGGCTTCCACAGCAATCTACGGTAGCCGTGCATCCAACGGCGTAATCCTCGTGACTACCCGTCAGGGCGACCAGTTCAAAGCTCCTCAGATCGTGTTCGACGCACAGGTCGGCTTCAACTCTCCTGCACGCAGGTGGAACCTCGCGAATTCACGCGAGTATCTCACCATCATCCGTCCGGCTGCACTCCTGGGTCCTAACTCATCCCTGGTACTTGACGGTGCCAACGGTGCAGGTGTGGGTAACGTTTCTGCAACAGCCGTTTACTCCACACGCTACTGGAATGAGGGAATGGAAATTCCTGCAGGCTGGGAGACCATGCCCGACCCTATCGATCCGAGCAAGACCATCATGTTCTCCAACCATGACTGGCAGGATGACTGGTATCACCCGGCTCTCTACCACAAGGAGTACATCGGTATCAACGGCGGCAACAAGACCATGCGCTACGCAGCATCCGTAGGTTACCTCCAGGATCTCGGCATGGTGGCAATGAGCGGTTACCAGAACTTCACCATGCACGGTAACACCAGCTTCAAGATCACCAAGAACCTCGAGGCTACTACTACCTTCGACTTTACCAAGAACCTCAAGAACCCGATGACGAGCAACTACTTCAATGCTCTCGGCCGCGGTCTCATGATGGCTCCTACCCATCTCGGTCACTATGAGGATGGCAGCTTCGCTACCGGAGGTACCAACGCCAACCAGCAGTCTGCAGAGTTCTATGAGGCCTTCTACGATCGTGAGAACAGCCGTCAGAAATTCTCCGGCAACATCTCCCTCAAGTGGACCATCACACCTTGGCTCACCGCAAATGCACTCTATGGCATCATGGACAACTCTTACCGCGGCAGCTACTACACCCGTGGACAGGTTATCTCAGATCTCGGCGGTGTGACCAACAACTTCATCTCGGCTACCCGTGCTACCAGCGAGTCCCGTACCCAGACTACCCGTCACAATGCACAGG